>CAZCFI010000014.1:0-31664 GCA_964497915.1 uncultured Thermoproteales archaeon | reverse complement strand
GCGTACGAGCTCGTCATGGGGGCGGACGAGCTGGGGCCTAGCGTCACTGACGCGATCCTAGACTCGCTGAGGGCCATCCTGCCGAGGAGGCGCTGGGGGAGGCGAGTGCTCAGGAGGCTCAGGGACGCCGTCGACGCGCTAGAGCGCGGCGACACCAGGATGGCGCTGCTCTGCGCCCGCCAGTTCGCCCTGCGCGCGGCCCTAGAGCTGCTGCTGTTCAGAGGGCACTTAGTGAGCCTCAGGCACTTCGACGTCAGGGGGCACCTGGAGGCCGTGAGGCTCCTGAGGGCGGAGGACGAGGCCTTCTACAAAGCGTACGTCAGGCTCCACTCTACTAGAAGGCCCACGGCCAGCTACGTCGAGGAGGCCAGCTCGGCAGCAGCGGAGCTGTGGAGCGAGCTACTAGGTGAGGCGTTCTGCCTCTCTCGCGAGGGCGGCTGCGAGCCCACTTACCCCATGAGGGGCGGTGGCTGAGGCTTGCTGAGCTCAAGCACTCGGGGGTTAGTGGCGCGAAGCGGGCAGCGCAGTAACGGTAGGGGAACGCGCTAAGATTTCACGTAGATTTTTATCTTTTTAAAAAGGTCCCCCGGGCCGGATTTGAACCGGCGACCATCCGGTTTCTAACGCCCGGCTGACGCGCTCTCATCCAGGCCAGCGGGCCCGTAGAGCGCGCGCCACGCGGCTACAGCCGGACGCTCTACCAGGCTGAGCTACCGGGGGCCGTTAGATTTGGAGTGCCAAGGGCATTATATACTTTTCCGCCTCCTCAGCCAGGGTCAGTAGGCGCGCTGCCTCAGCGCTGAGCCTACGGCTGCGGAAAGGCTTTAATACTTGGATCCCCAGACTAGAGACAGCCCCGGTAGCTCAGCTGGTAGAGCGCCCGCCTCGTAAGGGTGAGGCTCCGAGGGAGCGGGCGGTCGCGGGTTCGAATCCCGCCCGGGGCTCTTTTCTCAAAAAGATAAAAATTTCACGTGAAATCTCGGGGCAGCTTCACTCTCAGCATCGGACACAAATTTCACAATTTTTTAACCGGAGGGGCCGGTAGCCTCAGAGGCGGGAGTCTGTGCCAGAGGCGCTAGGCGGCCCTCTGAGTGCACTTACCATTAAACCCCCCTCGCTCTCTCACGACCAGGCCCGCGTTCGCTACCGCCCGATCCGCTGCCAGGGTATCAGCGTAGCCAGTCCTGATGTGGCCTGTTGACGATGCGTCCTGGGTAGCGCGTCACGCCTAGGGCCTAAGCCGTTAGCCTAGCTAGAAGATCACCCTCACAGCGGCGCCCTCCCCAACGTCCCTGACGACGACCGACGCCCTCCGCAGCCCGCTGTCGTAGCTCCAGGAGTCCAGCCTGCAGCCCTCGCACGAGACGTCGCGCGGCTCGTCCTCGTCGTACAGCTCAATGACCCACCTCTTCCTGGATGGCCCTAGGGTCACGGTCACGACATCCTCCTCCCTAGTGGCCCCCAGCCCGAACTCCTCGCCGTCGAACAGGTAGCGCATGGACGCCCTGTCCCTTAGGAACACCTCGAGCCTGACCTCGCCGTACGGCTTCTCGCCGACGTAGTTCGTTGGCTCCACCCGGGGGATGAGCGCGTTCTCCCTAACGAATAGGGGGATCCTGTCGAGCGGCACGACCTCTCTCCTCCATGAGCCGCCCTCCACGGTCTTCCTGGCCCACCAATCAAGCCACATCCCGCTGGGCAGGTAGTACTCGGCCACGTCGTCCTCGCTCAGCACCGGGACTACCAGCAGGTAGGGGCCCAGCATGTACTCCGTGTCGAGCTCCCTCACCGCCGGGTCGTCCTGAAACTCGAGCACGAGCGGGCGCACTACGGGGAGCCCCGTCCTAGAGGCCTCGTAGGCGCACGAGTAGAGGTATGGCAGCAGGCTATACCTAAGCCTGGCGAACTCCCTGAAGACCCTCAGCGCCTCGTCCCCGTACTCCCAGGGCTCCCTGGGCGTCGTTCCGTGGCACCTGGAGTGCGAGCACAAGAGGCCCCACTGGCTCCACCTGACGTACAGCTTCGGGCTCGGCCTGCCGTGGAAGCCACCTATGTCGTGGCTCCAGAACGGGACGCCGGACATCGAGTAGCTGAGCCCCCCCCAGAGCACGCACGCCATGTCCTCGAAGGTGGAGTGGCTGTCGCCGCTCCACTGGACGGGGTACCTCTGGATGCCAGCGCAGCCGGAGCGCCCCCACACGAGCCCCTCGCCGAACGCCTCCCTCGAGGCCTCGAAGACGGTGCCCTGGTAGAGCAGCGGGTAGAGGTTGTGCACCTCAATGCCCCTCTTGCCGTCGTGGAAGACTGCGTCCTCCGGCACGGCCTCCCCCATGTCGCACTTGAACACGGCGACGCCCATCCGGTGGAGCCTCTTGAGCCTCTCCTTATACCACTCCCGGGCCCTGGGGTTGGTGAAGTCCACAATCCCCACCTCCCCGCGCGTGAAGTCGACTATGTGGTAGACCGACCCGTCCTCCCTCCTCGCGAAGTAGCCCTCCCTAACCCCCTCCTCGTACATGGCCGTGCCCCTCGGCACGTAGGGTTGGATCCACAGGGACACCTTGAACCCCATCCTCCTCAGCTCGTCCAGCATCCCCTCCGGGTCAGGGAAGCTCTCGGCGTTCCACTCAAGGTCGCAGTAGTGCCCGGGCCTCAGCCACTCGGGGTCTATGTGGATGACGTCGCAGGGCACCCCGTGCGCCCTGAGCCTCCTGGCGACCTCCTCGACCTCCTTCCGGTTCCTGTAGGAGCACCTCGACATCCACAGGCCGAAGCTCCACAGGGGGGGCAGCGGGGGCTTGCCGGTGAGCTCAGCGTACATCGACAGCACGTCCTTCAGCGAGGGGCCATAGAGCACCACGTACTCCAGCCTGTCCTGCCACACCTCAAACGAGACGGCGTTGTAGCAGTAGTCAGACCCAACCTCGAAGACCATCTTCGCGCTGGACTTCACGAAGAGGCCGTACCCCCTGCTCGACAGGTAGAGCGGGATGCTCTTGTAGCTCCTGTCGCTCGAGGTCGTGGTGGCGTCACAGTTCCACAGGAGCAGCCTCTGCCCCCTCTTGTTCAGCCTGCCGAACCTCTCGCCGAGCCCGTAGATGGCCTCCGTCGGCGAGAGTGCGACGCTCTCAACGAAGTGGACCTCGCCGTCGACGAGCTTGCAGCACATGGGGATCACGGGGAAGGCGGACCTCAGCAGGCCCTCAGCGTACTCCCTGAAGAACGCGCGGCCGCTGCGGTCGGCCGCCTCCAGGTGCCACTCGCTCAGCCTCACCCTGCAGACGACCTCGCCAGTCGACAGCCTGACCTCGCCGTCGCCCTCCTCGACCTCGGCGTCGACCGGCTCCAGCCGATCCTTGACCATGAGGGGGCCCACCTCGAGCTCAGGCAGCCCCCCGATGCCCGCCCTGACCATCACGGCCCTCCTGCCGAGCGGCAGCAGCTCGACGGCGAGCTCCCAGCGCCTGGGCTCGGTCTCGACCCTTAGCCTGAGCCTAGAGCCGTCGAATTCCCAATCTGAGACCCTGCCCGCCCTGACGTACTCCCACCTCAGCGGGTCGAAGATCGGCCCGGCTTCTCGCTTGTGGAGGTACTCTAGGTAGAACCTGCGATCGCGAGCCATGGGGTTCTATTCAGCTGCCTGGTATTTAATGTCATCTGGGCTTAAGCGCCAGCCTTAATCCGGGAGGACCCTCATGGGGTTCGTCCAGGCGACGCGCCCGCTCCAGTCCTCGCAGGCCACCACGATGAACCTCTCGCGCCCCGACAGCCCGTGCCTCACCTCGGTCAGCGCCCCGCCGCTCACGGCCTCGTACCTCCTGCCGTGGCCCTCGTGGGAGAGGAACGTCACGGCCCTCACAGGGCTCGTCCTCACGACCACCTCGTCGCCGCGCACCTCGACGTCGAGTATCTCCGGCCCGGTGCTAGAGTAGAACATGCCGGACCTCAGGCCCCTCAGGACGGAGTCCGCGTCGGCGGACCCAGCCTTAACGAGAACCCAGCCGCCAAATGCGTCCAGTCGGGAGTGCTCGCCTGAGCCCCAGTGGGCGTCGTCAGCCGCCACCCCGTACACCAGCCTACCTGAGGAGAGCAGGCCAAGCCACTGGCTCCACGACCACCCCTTCCCAGCCGACACGTCGCAGTTCGTGTTGTAGACCTCGACGCCCAGGTAGCCCTCGAGCCCCAGGAGGTCGGCGAAGCACAGGTCCGACCATGACGGGTGGGCTATCAGGGCCTCGCCGCCCCCCTCCCGCACCGCGTCTATGGCCCTCTGAGCGTCCCAGCCAGACGTCCTCTCCCTGCTCAGCTCCTCGCTCAGCCCGACGGCCACCACGTGTATCGACGTGCCAGCCAGGCCCCTGCCGACCGACAGCTCCTCCCCTGGTATCGCAACGATGCCCACGGAGGGCGCCACGTCGTCGACCGGAGTCAGCCTCCAGTGGTCAGCTATCACCACGAAGTCGTAGCCCCTAGCCTTGTACGCCATCAGGGCCTGCTCGGGGCTCAGCAGGCCATCGGAGGCCGTCGTGTGAACGTGGATCGCGCCCCTGAGCCACGCGCCCTCGCGCCTGAAGGGGTTCGCGAACTCAACGCGCGCCATCAAGTCGACGCTGCCCTCAACGCATATATACCCTAGCGCTGAGAGGGCTGTCGTGAAGCTGGCGGCGTCGACTTGGAGCATGGGGAGGGCCACCGCTGACGCCCTGAGGCTGCTAGCCGACCTCTCGGTAAGGCGCGTCGAGCTGTGGTACCGCGACGACCTCAAGCCGTTGAGGGGCGAGCTTAAGTCCCTGGCGAATGAGCTGGGCTTGGAGCTCGTCTCGCTCCACGCCCCGTTCGGCAGCGAGCTCGACATATCGCACCCCGACGAGTCGGTGAGGGCTCGCGGCGTCAGGAGGGTCACCGACTCCATGGAGCTAGC
The DNA here is from genome assembly GCA_964497915.1 of uncultured Thermoproteales archaeon. Taxonomy (GTDB): domain Archaea; phylum Thermoproteota; class Thermoprotei; order Thermofilales; family CAYSTQ01; genus CAZCFI01. The sequence goes on along the minus strand of CAZCFI010000014.1, from coordinate 26,743 downwards.
CGCCGACTACGGCTGCGAGTACGTCGTCGTGCACCCCAGCGCCAACTACTACGAGGACCGGGCCCACATGGAGCGCGCCAGGGAAGCCCTGCTGCGCTCGATGGGGGAGCTCGAGGGAGCGGCTGCTCGCCTGGGGCTCACCCTGCTTCTCGAGAACATGCTGGCTAAGCCGGGGCTCCACAGGGTCGGGGTGTCCGCGGCTGAGATAGTGGCGCTGATAGAGGAGGGCGGGTTCGAGCGCTTCGCCGTCTGCCTGGACGTGGGCCACTCCAACTACAACGGCCTCGACCCAGCGGAGGAGGCTAGGGCGGCTGGGCGGCACCTAGCGTCCCTGCACGTCGACGACAATGACGGCACGGCGGACAGCCACAAGCCGCCTGGGGAGGGCGCGGTGGACTGGGGGCGCCTGCTCGGAGCCCTCACTGGCATGGGGTTTAGCGGGCTGCTGGTCCTCGAGCTGTACGGGGGCGACGAGCCTAGGTCGGTGCTGGAGAGGGCTCTGGCCTACGCGTCGACCTGGCCCTGCGAGCGCTGAGCGCACGCTAGCCTTATAACGCCACCCGCGGCTATATCTCTCGGTGGTGGCCATAGCCCTGAGGAGCATCCAGGTCAAGGACGTCATGACTAGGAGGATAATCACGATAGAGTCCGACAGGACGGTGCACGAGGCCGCCAGGAAGATGGCCAGGGCGCGGGTCAGCACGATAATAGTGGTCGAGGGCGGTGAGCCGGTGGGGATAATAACCGACTCCGACATCATCAAGAAGGTCGTGGCCAAGGACCTCAGGCCCTCGTCGGTGAGGGTCAAGGAGATAATGAGCTCCCCCATCATCTACGTGACGCCGGAGGCCGACCTCGAGGAGGTCAAGGACGTGATGGCGAGGCGCAAGATAAGGCGCCTGCCCGTGGTCTCGGACGGCAAGCTGGTCGGCATAGTCACGGTCTCGGACATCGCCAGGCTGTGCCCGGAGGTGCTGTCGCTCGTCAAGCCGAGGACCGTGGAGCAGGTGCTGGGCGAGCCGGTGTCGGGGATATGCGAGAGGTGCTACAACTACTCGGACGACCTGAGGCTCGTGGAGGGGCAGTGGCTGTGCCCCGAGTGCAGGGCCGACCTGGGCCTCACGTGAGGTCGGGGCGCAAGCTTTATTTCTCCACGGCCCTATGGTGTGTCGGTGACCATTATTGCTAGTCAGGCCGTCAGGCCTAGGGCGAGCAGGGAGCGCGTCGAGCTTCTCAAGAGCATAGAGGAGAAGTGGCAGAGGAGGTGGAGCGAGGCCCGCATCTTCGAGGCGGAGCCTGACGGGAGGCCCAAGTTCTTCGTAACCTTCCCCTACCCGTACATCAACGCCTACCCGCACTTGGGCTCGGCGTACACGGTGCTCAGGGTGGACATAATCGCCAGGTACAAGCGGATGAGGGGGTACAACGTCCTCTTCCCCCAGGGCTGGCACGCCACTGGCGGCCCCATAGTGGCGGCTGCCCTCCGCGTGAGGGAGGGGGACCCCAAGCAGATATCCATACTGAGGATGATGGGCATACCGGAGGAGGAGATACCCAAGTTCAGGGACCCGAGGCACTGGGTCGAGTTCTTCAGGGAGGCGTGGAGGAGGGACTTCCAGAGGTACGGCCTATCGATAGACTGGAGGAGGGAGTTCTTCACGACGTTCCTCAACCCGCCGTACAACAAATTCGTCCAGTGGCAGTACAACAAGCTCAGGGAGCGAGGCCTCATAACCAAGGGCACCCACCCAGTGGTGTGGTGCCCCAAGGAGGGGAAGGTCGTCGGCGACCACGACAGGCCCGACGAGTACGTGGGCATAGGGCCGGAGGAGGTCGTCATAATTAAGTTCGAGGGCGAGGACGGCCTGATCTACCCCTGCCTCACCTACAGGCCCGAGACCGTGTACGGAGCCGTCAACGTGTGGGTCAACCCCGAGGCCGAGTACGCCATTGCTAGGGTCGACGGGGAGCGCTGGGTGGTCTCGCCCCGAGCCGTGGACGAGCTCATGGACCAGGATCACGACGTCTCGGTGGAGGGGTCGGTTAAGGGCTCAGAGCTGGTGGGCCGGTACGCGAGGAACCCAGTCACCGGCTGGAGGGTGCCCGTGCTCCCGGCCTCCTTCGTCGACCCCAGCCTGGGAACCGGGGTGGTGATGTCGGTCCCGGCGCACGCGCCCTACGACTACGTGGCCCTCGAGGAGCTGCGCAGGAGCCCCGAGTCCCTCAAGGCCTACGGCGTCGACCCGTCGGTGCTCGACTCCGTCAGGCCCGTCAGCATAATCAGGCTCAGGGGGTACAGCGACCTCCCGGCGGCCGACGTCGTCGAGAAGCTGGGGATCGAGAGCCAGGCGGAGGTAGACAAGCTCGAGGAGGCCACCAAGGAGGTGTACACCAAGGAGTACCACCAGGGGGTGCTCAAGGAGGTCTTCGGCAGGTGGGCTGGCAGAGTGGTGGCGGAGGTCAAGGAGGAGATAGTGGAGGAGCTGGTCAGGCGGGGGGTCGCGCTGAGGCACTACACGCTGCCCTCCAAGGTCCTCTGCAGGTGCGGCAGCGAGACTCACGTCAAGATAGTGAAGGACCAGTGGTTCCTGAGGTACAGCGACCCCGAGTGGAAGCGCGCGGCCCACGAGTGCCTGGACTCGATGAGACTCGTCCCGGAGCACATAAGGGAGCTAATGCACAAGCAGATTGACTGGTACAGGGACTGGGCGTGCACCCACAAGGGCGAGCTCGGCACCCCGCTCCCGTGGGATCCAGAGTGGGTCCTCGAGTCTCTCAGCGACTCGACGATCTACATGGCGTACTACACCATATCGAAGTACCTCCAGCACCCCGAGGAGTACGGGATAGACTGGGAGAGGCTGGACGACGGCTTCTTCGACTACGTCTTCCTCGGCCGGGGCGACCCTGAGGAGGTCTCCAAGAGGGCGGGCGTGCCCGTCGAGCTGCTCAGGAAGATGAGGGAGGAGTTCCTCTACTGGTACCCTGTGGACCTCAGGGTGTCCGGCAAGGACCTCCTGCCCAACCACCTAATTTTCTTCATCATGCACCACGTGGCCATATTCCCCAGGGAGCACTGGCCCAGGGGCATAGGGATAAACGGCTGGGTGCTCGTGGGGGGGAGGAAGATGTCGAAGAGCCTCGGGAACTTCATAACCCTCAGGCAGGCGCTGGAGTGGTGGGGGGCCGACGCCACCAGGTTCGCCGAGGCTTACGCTGGCGACTCAGGGCTAGACGACGCCAACTTCGAGCCTGAGGTCGCCGACGCAGCCGTGGACTACCTCTGCAACTGGCTCAAGTTCGCCACTGAGAACTACGGGAGGGGCAGGGACGACTGGAGGGCCGTAGACGACTGGTTCGAGAGCGTGCTCAACAGGACGATAATGGAGGTCGAGGAGGAGATGGAGCAGCTCAACTTCAAGAGCGCCCTCGTCAAGGGCTACTTCAACCTGCAGAACGCGTTCAGGTGGTACGTCAGGAGGTGCAAGGTGCCGAACAGGGAGCTCCTCAAGAGGTTCATAGAGGTGCAGACCCTGATCCTCGCCCCGATAACGCCGCACGTCGCGGAGGAGGTCTGGGAGAGGCTCGGCAAGGGCGGCTTCATCAGCCTGGCCAAGTGGCCAGAGGCGGACGAGAGCAAGGTGAGGCCCGAGCTCGAGAGGGCCGAGGAGATACTCAGGACGCTGCTGGAGGACGCAGCTGAGGTGGTCAGGCTGTTCAGGGGGAGGGCTAGGTCCATAACCATAGTCGTGGCGAGCCCGTGGAAGTACGAGCTGCTAGCTAAGGTCAGGGAGCGCGTGGAGGCGGGCCTCAAGGTCGGCCAGGCCCTCAGGGAGGCGGCCAGGGAGGTGGAGGTGCCGGACAGGAGGGTGCTGGGCTTCATAGCCAAGAGCCTGGTCAGGAGGGCCGAGGTGCTCGACTTAATGGTCCCCCGCGAGGTCGAGAGGAGGGTGCTCTCAGAGGCCCTCGACTTCATAAGGGAGGAGCTAGGCCTCGAGGAGGCGCGCCTCGTCGACGAGGACGAGTGCGAGGAGCCGAAGGCCAAGCAGGCGCTGCCAGCTAGGCCAGCCATAATCGTGGCCGGAGAGAGGGCGGCCGGCGGCGAGTAAGGCTTTTAAGCTGGGAGGGGAGTATTTGAGTCGGGCGCGGGGGTGCCCGAGCCAGGTCAAAGGGGCGGGACTCAGGATCCGGCCCCCTAAGGGCTAGATGGGAGCTCCCGTGGCGAAGGCCTGCGTGGGTTCGAATCCCACCCCCCGCACCACTGGACTTCTCCAGAGCGCCGGGTAAAGCTTAAATACCGAGCTCATCACCTATAGGGTAGCGCCCCGGTCGTCTAGCCCGGTCAAACCTCCCTGCGAGGGACTAGGGATCTCGGCCTCTCGAGCCGAAGACCCGGGTTCGAATCCCGGCCGGGGCACTCTCTCACGAAGTTCTGAGAGCGCAGCTCTCCTAGCTTAGGGCTGCTGGTCTGAGGCCTCCTTGCCTCCTGAGTAAGTCGCGCCCTTGGGCGCCCAAGGGCGAGTTGAGGAGCCACCTGCCGCTGACTCCTCGCCAGGGCAGGCTAGGCCTTAGCTCGTCAGCGACTCTCACCCGCCTTATAGCTCTTGAGCAGGGCCACAAGTAGCTCGAGACCCAACGGGCCTCTGATAAGAGGTCCTACGCCGCAGCGCTCACGAGCCGCGATGCCTCAGCCCGCGCCTCCTGAGCCACGCGCTCCCGAGCTTGACTAGGCCGAGCTCCTCCTTAGCTCGCTCGAAGAGGGCCAGCACCCTGCTCAGGTAGCCGGGCTCAGCGTACAGGACCACGCCCTCCGTCAGGGCGTCAGCGGCCGTCATGCGGCCGCGTCTCACCATCTCCTCGAACTCCTCTGGGGTGAAGGCGTGGGGCTCGACGGGCACGCCCATCACGGACGCGTAGAACATCTCCCACCTCTCCCTGGCGTCGGCTGGCAGGCCGTCTGCCACGAGCAGGAGGTCGGCGTCGCTCCCCGGGCGCCAGTCCCCCCTGGCGAAGCTCCCGTACAGGATCGCCAGCCTGAGGGCGCACCGCTTAGCCACCACGTCGCGCACGTGCGCCCTCAGGGCCTCAATAAGCCTCTCACGAAACTTAGCACGTTCCTCGCGGCCCTCAGGCAAGCCTCGGCGTCACCTCGCCCGTAGAGCTTGTGAGCGGGGAGGGGGACGCCCGGGTGCAGGTTAGGGTAGCGTGTGGGGGCGTAGTGCCTGTCGAGCAGCCTGGCGTCGTCCACCAAGCCCCCCACGTCAACGCCCGCGACCCTGGCGAGCAAGCTTAGCAGCTCTTGGATGGAGTGCCCCCTCGCCTCAACCTCGCGGTCGTAGAGCGCCGCCTTGACTGCCTTCTCGGCGGCCTGCTGCGAGTGGAAGCAGGAGGCGGCGTAGTGGCCGAGTCTGAGCAGGTCCTCGGCCACGCTGAGGTCCTCCTCAGCGTCCCCTAGCCACCTAAGGGCCTCGCGGCGCCAGTAACCGGGCATCCCGCATGACCTGGGGGCTGTCAGCTTTATAAGGCTCCTGGTACGGGTCAGCCTGGGGCGCTCGAGAGGCGCGGCGGAGGCCGCTCAGCGGCCAAGCGCCGGCTTAGTGGGGGAGCGCCCCTTGAGCGTGAGGGCTAGCGCGTACGCGCTCGTGATGAGGAGGGGTAGGTGCAGGATCGTGCCCCTCCAGATGGCCTCCGCCAGGTAGGTCCCGAGCGCGAGGTACACGAGCGGCGGCACCACGTTGTACAGGCCGTAGATGAGGCCCAGGAACGCCGTCAGCCTTAGCACAGGCTCGTTCACGTCCGGGTAGTAGAGGGCCATCACCGCAAGCACGACAGGCGTGGTGAAGCAGTACGAGACGCCAAAGTACCCGACCAGGAGGTACCTCGGGTCCAGCTTGAACGGTTCAGGCGGCGACCAGTAGGCCCACGCCGCTAGGGGGGCCAGCCACAGGCGCTCGGGGGCGAGGAACCCCCTCCTGAACCTGTTCCTGCCGACGAGGCACTCCCAGCCCCACGAGAGGGCCACTAGGAGCGTCAGGGCCACGTTGCCCGTGAGCACCACCAGTCCGTAGCGCTCCGAGAAGCCGACCCCCTGGCCCACAGCTATCATGAGGTAGGCGGCGAACGCGTAGGCGTCGAAGGCCCTAGCTGCCCTCTCGCCCCAGACCGCGACGGCCGCTATTAGGGCTAGCGCGAGCACGTGCAGGACGGCGGAGGGCCACCCCATGTCGACCAGCCTGTATATGACCGCGTGGTGCACCAGCACGTCCTTGATCACGTCCCACATCTCATGCCAGGAGTAGCCCCTCGAGGCGTAGGGGAGCAGGACCAAGAAGCCCAGCACGTAGAGGAGCGCGTAGAACCTCCTCTTGCTAGTGAGGTAGTCGATGGCTCGCGAGATGCGAGCTATGTCCACGCTCGCACCCCAAGCGGCAAGATCGACTATGACTTTGCTTATCCCCATATCAACCTTTCACTCGCTGCCCACCTCGCGGTCGCTCTAGAGGGCGCTACCACCCAGCATCTAGGGTCCTTAAGAGCCGCTCGCCAGGGGCGCCTTAGGCCCTACCAGTGGTCGACCCTCCACACGTGGAACTTGAGCCTCGGGAATGCGGCTGCCATCGCCCTGACGACCTTGCGGCTCACGCCCCTCGCGCAGACGGTGGCCGCGCCACTTGCCAGCAGCTCCGTGAACCCCTCGATCCCGTAGACCATCCTAGTGAACTCGTCCCACTCGATGCGCACGACGGCGTCGGCACCCTGCGGGTCTGAGGGCTCGACCGCGTGCCCGTCGAACTTGAGGGCCACCCTCCCCCTGATGGTCTCCACGACTACCTTCAGCCTAGCCCTCACCCCCCTCTCCTCGAGCCTCGCCGAGAGCTCGCCCGACAGCTTGTCGAAGAGCAGGTCCGGGCGCGGCACAGCCTCCATGAATATCCCGCCTCGCCTCAGCACCCTGAAGCCCTCGAGCGCCCTTAGGTACTCGTCGGCGAGCGGGGCGTCAGCAACCACCGACCTCACCCCCTCCTCCTTGAACCTGGCCAGCAGCTCGGCCAGCAGCGGCCTAAGGGCCGCGGGGCGCGAGGCCACGAGCTCCAAAACAACTCCGGCGTCGCCCTCGGGCCTCCTCCGCCTGCACTTGGTGGGCAGCAGGCCCACGGCGTACCCGACCACCCCCCCGCCCCTCAGGGCCTTTAGCCTCACGAAGGCGTCTGGCGACTCGTGGAAGAACGTGTGGTAGTAGGGCCTGCCCCCCAGCAGCTTCCTGACCCAGTACTCTCTAGGCCTCGCAGCCACCCCCATGTAGTCGCGGTGCGCCTCCTCGTAGACCCTCTCTAGCTCCCCGACGTCAGCGGCGCTGACCTCCTCGACCCTCACGCCGCTCTCGCCAGCCAGCGCCTCTAGCGCCTCGTCGACCTCAGCCGCTAGGACGTGCGTCAGCAGGGTGTCGCCATAGCCGACCCTCTTGTATATCCTGTGGGGCCTGCCCGGGTAGCCCGTGAAGAGCGCTGACAGGGGGACGCCCCTCTCGGAGCAGAGCCTGAGGGCCATCTCCATGAGCCTAGTCGCTATGCCCCTCCCCCTGAAGTCCGGGTGCGTGGACACGTTGGCTATCCCGCCGCACTCCACGTAGACGTCCCTGCCCATCCTGAGCCTCCTCATGACTAGCTGTACGTGCCCGACGACCCTGCCTCCGACCTCGGCCACGAGCGCGTTAGCCCGCCTAAATGCGTAGTCGTCGGACTCGTAGCGCAGCCACCTCTCAGTCGTCAGCCCCCACTCCCTGAACGAGGAGAACGATGAGTTTATCACGTCGACGATGCCCTGCTCGTCGCCGTCCTCGTAGAGCCTGAACTTAACCTCCGGCACGCTCTCACCTGAGCCCACCTGCCAGAAAAGCGTTGCTGGGCCGTGGCGCACAGGTCGGCTAGGGGGCACTCGGCGCACTTGGGCCTCCTAGCCGAGCACACCTGGGCCGCTAGGTCCAGCACGGCGTAAGTCAGCTCGTCTGGCCTCCCGCAGCTTATAAGCTCCGCCATGGCTGAGCGGGCCTCGTCAGCGCTCAGGCCAGGCCCCCCCATGAGTCTAGAGAGCACCCTGAGCACGTTCCCGTCGACGGCCGGCACGAGCTCGCCGTACGCGAAGCACGCCACAGCGCTCGCCGCGTAGTCGCCGACGCCCGTGAGCCTCCTCAGCTCACTAACGTCCCTCGGCACAGTTCCCCCGTGCCTCTCCAGGAGCTCGCGCGCCATGGCCCTAAGCTGCCTGGCCCTAGTCCTGTGCAGGCCCAGGGGCCTCAGCAGCTCGGCCAGCTCGCGCTCGCTGGCCTTAGCCAGCTCCCTGGGCGTGGGGTAGCGCTCCATGAGGGCTAAGTAGGTGTCGACGACCTTGGAGGCGTTGGTCCTCCTCAGCAGGACCTCGGCCACGAGCACCGCATAGGGGTCCCTGGCCGCCCTCCAGGGGAGGTTCCTCCTAAACCTAGGCCACCAGCGGGCGAGCCTTTCCGCGACGTCCCCCCACCTCGGGCCACCGCCCGGCCCCGGCGCCCGGCGGGCCACGCTCGCGCCCCGCGGTCCCAGCCTGCGAGCCTCAGGCTAGCCCAGGGGGCTCTGCTGCCACTCGTGGCCGCACCTCCTACACTTGAAGCGGGCGCCGAACGGGGTCCCGCAGATGAAGAACGTGACCCCCAGTGCCAGAGCTAGGCTGATGAAGGCGGGGTTTGCCGCGATGAGACTCATGCCGCACGCCATCCCAATTGCGAAGTTCAGCAAGTTGGTGGCCCAGTCCTCCTCGACGTCCTCGCTGCCGCAGGCGGAGCACCTGGCCCCCACGCTGACCGCCCAATAGAGTTCAGCGAGGCCACATATAAAGGCTAGCCGCGGCTACACGTAAGCCAGGTCGCTGGGCTCCTCCCCCCTGATTATGAGGAGCTCGCCCGCGCCTGGCGGCTCGCCCTCCTCCTCAGAGGGGCTGAGCCACGGCGCCACCGCCGAGACTCCCAGCCTAGCCATGACAGAGGCCGGGTGCTCCTCACCAAGCGCCCTCTCGCACACCTCAGCCGCGTAGCGACTCAGCAGGCGCTCGTCCACTATCCCAAGTGAGCGCAGGTACTCGCGCAGGATGGCGTAGAACAGCACTGAGGCCAAGACCTCACCATCGCGGGCCATGGAGGCCGTGAGCAGCAGGGCTCTCCTGTTGAGGACTATTATGTTGGAGCCGAGGGGGTGGTAGCTGAGCACGCTCAGGGGGAGGTCCTGGAGGCCCAACATTATGCCGCCCCTGCTCAGGCCCAGCACCTCCCTCACGCACCTCCTGACCAGCTCCAGCACCTCGTGAATGGACCTGCAGCCCCGCAGCTTGCTGGCGACGTCCGCCATGCCGCCACCGAGCAAGATTTAGCGAGCTGGTGGTTAAAATGCATTTCCGTTATCGATATCAGCGCACTCTGTCTAAAAATTCTAACCGAAACTACTTTTTATGTGAAGATTCTTTAATGAAACTGACTAAGCGGTCAATGAACGCCTTGTTGTCAGCTAGGTGGCAGTAGGGGTCGCTGAGGAACGTGAAGTCCCCTATGGCCACTACGCTGCTCGAGGCAGCTATTGGCGTGTAGACCCCACACCTCTCGCTCGTGGAGAGCATGGTCGTGTTGCTCGTGAACGCAACGGCCGCGCCCTTCGAGGCGACGTGGGTGGCGCCCAGCAGCACGAGCTCTGTAATGTTCTTGGCTAGCGCGTGGCTCGAGTTGAAGCTCCTGACGACGACGTTCCTGGGAACCCCGAAGTTCTCCCTAATGTCGTAGAGGAGGCCGCCGGAGAAGACGAAGCCGAACTCCATGGCTATCAGGTTGACGTGCCTGGCAGGCGCCCTGAGCGGGTCGTAGACGAGGACCAGCTTGCCCCCGCGCTCGACGAACTCGAGCACGGCCTTGATCTCGTCAGTGGTGTAGCCCTCGCACGGGTTTATTATCACAAGGGCCTTGGGCCTCCTCCTGACGGCGCCCACGAACTCGCCCCTGTCCCCTATGAACCTCACCTTTAGCCCGCTCTTGACAATCTCGGAGAGCAGCGTGCCCACCTCGTCCACCAGGAAGTTGTTCTTGTGCGACGTGTCGATCAGCACCGACCCCTCAACGCCTAGCTGAGTGGACGAGATGACGGTGTAGCTGGGCCCCGGGACTCTAACGACCACCTGAGAGGTGACGTTGACGTAGAGGGGGGACAGGTAGTAGAGCGGCACCGCCCCGCTCGCCGCCGACAGCAGCTCGGCCTCGCTGACCCTCCTGCGCGAGAGCCACATTGAGGCACCGGGCCACCTCTCCTTCAGCCCCCTCACTACTTCGGACAGCGGCACCACCCTGTACTTGGTCAGGTGGAGCTGCCTCACTATGCGCTCTATCGCGTCGTTCACCGTCCCCAGCTCGTCGACGAGCCCCATCTCCTTGGCCTCCGAGCCCAGGTAGAGCTTCCCCAGGCTTAGCTCCTCGAGGGAGACCCTCAGCCTGTCCCCCCTGCTCTCCTTGATGGCGCTGAGGAAGTTGCGCAGGGCTCCCCTGGCCACCCCGTAGAGCTCGGTCAGCGGGAAGCCTGTGAGCTTGTAGGCCCCGCTCTCAACCACCGCCTCGCTGGGCTTGCTCCTCGGGGGCACTACGAGGATCACGCCTATGTTGCCTACGAGCGACGTCGGCTCAGCTACAACCCAGTTAGCGGCCATGGCCACGTAGTAGCCGCCCGAGGCCGCAACGTCTTGAATCACTGCCACCGTCGGCTTCTTGCTGCTGAGGAGCCTCAGCGCCCTGTACACGTCCTCGACCATGGTGACGTAGCCCCCAGGAGACCTCACCCTGACGACGACCGCCCTGATGGTGTCGTTCCTGACGGCGTACTCAATCATCTTGAGGTAGGCCGTCCTGTCCTCCTCGTAGATGATGTAGCCGCTGATGTCGATGAAACCTATGACCGCCTCGCGCCCCCTGGTGAGGTAGAGGGCCGCGTAAACCGCTATCATCGACGCTATCAGCAGGGCTATGAGCGCGCCAGCGTACTTGGCGGCCAGCCTGGACGCCTTGGCGCTCATGCAACCACCGGATGGCACTACTATGTCGCCGCCCCCTATTAACGCTTGGCGTCGGCAAGGCTTAAGTAGGCTCGCGAGCCCCTATACCCGAGGGCCTGAGGCGGAGCGGATGATATTCAGGGTCTCGAGCCTCTTCATGCGGGAGAAGGAGTGCGCCCTCTGCGGGGAGAGGTCAAGGACCGTATCTAGGGCCATAGGGGTCTGCGTTGACTGCCTCAGGGAGAGCCCCAACGAGGCTCTCAAGGTGGCCATGGAGGCGCACAGGAGGAGCAGGGGCAGGTATGGCCTCCCGCAGGAGCCCCCCCGCTCCCCTAAGGGGGTGAGGTGCCCCTTCTGCGCTAACGAGTGCCGGATACCGGAGGGTGGGTACGGCTTCTGCGGCCTCGTGAAGAATGAGGGGGGGCGCCTGGTCAGGCTCGCTGGCCTGCCGCGCAGCGGCCTCCTGGACTGGTACTACGACCCGCTGCCCACGAACTGCGTGGCCGAGTGGATGTGCCCAGGCTGCACTGGAGCAGGCTACCCCAACTACGCTTACTCAGACGGGGCCGAGGTCGGCTACTACAACCTGGCCGTCTTCTACGGCGCCTGCAACCTCGACTGCCTCTTCTGTCAGAACTGGCAGTACAGGCGCATGACGGCAGCGCTGGGGCCGCTCGTGAGCTACGAGTCGCTGGCCGCTAAGGTCCACGATAGGGTGTCGTGCGTGTGCTACTTCGGCGGGGACCCAGGCCCTCAGATGCCCCACGCGCTCGCTGCGAGCAGGGCAATGCTCGAGCGGGCTAGGGGGAGGATATTCAGGGTCTGCTGGGAGACCAACGGCCTCATGAGCAAGGCGTACCTCAAGAGGGCCGTCGAGCTATCCCTGAAGTCCGGGGGCATAGTCAAGTTCGACGTCAAGGCCTGGACGCCATCGGTCTACAAGGCGCTCACGGGCTCGGACAACAGGCCCCTCTTCGAGAACATCAAGCTAGCGGCCGAGTACATGGAGCTGCGCAGGGGCCTGCCGCTGGTGATGGTCAGCGTGCTGCTAGTGCCGGGCTACGTCGACCTTCACGAGGTCAGGATGATAGCGAAGTTCATAGCGGACGTCAACCCAGAGATACCGTGCAGCCTCCTAGCGTTCCACCCAGACTACATGATGGACGACCTGCCGCCCACGAGCTCCAGTCACGCGATGGCAGCTGTGAAGGTGATGCGGGAGGAGGGCGTCGAGAACGTCAACGTGGGCAACGTCTGGCTCCTAGGCGACTACTACGACGTCAGCCTCTGAGCCAGCTCGATAGCTCGCTGAATATGACTCTCGGCAGCGCGTCTCTGTTGGACAGGGTGACAGTGTACACCTTCACGCCGGGCGCGCTCTTGACCCTCCTGCAGAAGGGGTACCTGTCAGCCCTAATGTGTATCGTCGCCACGACTGGCTTGTCAGAGGCTAGCGCGTCCTCAACGGCCCTCTTGAACTCCTCTGAGTAGAGCTCCATGGGCCCTATCTCGTCGATTATCACCACGTCTGCCCCCTCAAGAGCCCTCCTTATCGCCCTAACTCCGACGCCCTCGAGCCCCTCCAGGCTGACCGTGTACCTCCCCACCCTCAGCCTCCCCGGCAGCCCGACCCACGCCAGCACGCCCTCCTCGCCTGTCGCGAGGTCGAGGATCTTGAAGCCAACTCTCCCGCCACCCCTCCTGACCTCGTAGGTCACCATGCCCCCCGCCTTGAGCCCAGCCCTCGAGCAGAGCTCAGCCACCCTCTTGACGACGGTGGTCTTGCCGATGCCGGGCCTCCCGGTGACGAGTATCTTGGGGGCTCCGCCCCGCGGGGTGCTGCCGCTTCGCATGCTTATCACAGCCCCCTAAGGGGCTAAATAGCCTTGGCTTAGCCGAACCTCCTGCTCCTAACCCTTATCATGAACTCGACGCACTTGATCACGTCCTCCCTGCTTGCCAGCGGCCTGTGGCTGCGCACGACCTCCTCCAGGTCGCTCATCGTCAGCACGGCGGCCCTGCCCTCCCTCTCGAGCTCGGCGAGCCTGGCTCTAGCCTCGTCGCATATCATCACGATGTCCTGAGATGAGTAGCCCTCGGTGAGCTCAGCCAGCCTATCGAAGTCCACGTCGTCGCCGAGCTGCGCCCCGCTGAGGCACCTGGCGAAGAGCTCCCTGCGGGCCTCAGCCCTCGGCGGCGGGACGTAAATGAAGCGCTCGAAGCGCCCAGGCCTCAGGAGCTCCTCGCTTAAGCTGAGCGGGTCGCTGGTGGCCCCTAGGACCACGACCCTGTAGCCTGACCTCGACAGCTCGTCCATGAAGTCCGCAAGCTCCCTCTTCAGCTCCTCAACCTCAGAGCTATCCCTGCCTATCAAGTGCACGTCGTCGATGAAGAGCAGGGAGGGGGCCCTCTCGACAGCCCTCTCGAGGGCCCTCCTCAGCGCGCTCAGGGGGTCCTCGCTCTCGAGGACCTCAGACGCCCTGACCTCGACGAACTCAGCCTCTATCTGGCTGCCGAGCGTCCTTGCCACTAGCGTCTTGCCGCAGCCCGGGGGCCCGAAGAGCAGCACGCCCCTTGGCGCCCTCTCGACCCCGTACTTCTCGAGGAGCTCGGGGTAGCTGAGGGGCAGCTCGACATACTCCATCAGCGCCCTCTTCACGTCCTCTAAGTCGACCACCGCCTCCCAGGCCACGGCCTTAGGCCTGGCCCGGGGGACTGGGACGATCAGGTGCTTGTACCTCTCGCGGAACCTCTCGTACTCCCTGAGCATGTCGAGGGTCACGCTGGGCTTAACCCTCTCGATGATGCTCACGAAGTCCCCCATCCTGACGGGCACGTGCCTCTTCCTCAGGAGCGACTCACGCGCGGCCAGCAGGGCCGCCTCCCTGCACACCGCGACTATGTCGGCCCCAGAGAACCTCTCCGTCATGGCGGCTAGCTTCTCTATGTCGACGTCGGGGTCCAGCGGCACATTCCTCGTGTGGATCCTGAAGATCTCCACCCTGTCGTCCTTGTCGGGCGGCGGGACGTAGATCAGCTTCTCGAACCTGCCGGGCCTGAGGAGCTCGGGGTCTATCTCATGGGGCACGTCAGTGGCGGCTATGACGACGACCCCGTCGAGCCTGCTCATCTCCCTGGAGAGAGCCTCGGCCAGCTCGCCCTTGGCAACCCTCTCCACGTCGTCCAGGAGGATGATGAAGGGCGCGTACCTCCTCGCCGTCGAGAACAGCCTGGAGAGCTTGCCCTGCGCGTCGCCCGTGAAGTACTCGCCGCAGCGCACGTAAACGGAGCTGTCCCTCACGCTCGTGTGGAGGGCCATCAGGAGCATGCTCTTGCCGCAGCCCGGGGGCCCGAAGAGCAGCACGCCCCTCGGCACGTCTATCGAGTACCTCCTGGCGACGTCCCTCTTGAAGAGCGGCATGATTATGGAGTCCCTGAGGTAGTCCTTCACCTCCCTCAGCCCCCCTATTTCGGAGAAGCTCACGTCGACCTCGGCGCTGGCGGGGGTAGCTATGTCGCTGTACTTCTCGACGAGGAACGCCGCCCTCTCCACGGCGTAGGTCAGCAGGGCCGTGAGCACGACGAAGGACGCGTAGTACTCCACGTCGAGGTAGTAGCCCAAGGTCATGTAGGTCACCACAGCGTTGCCGACCGACACCAGGGTCGAGGACAGAGCGCCGGAGGCGAGACCGCTCCACATGTGCCTGGAGCTGGAGGCCGACTTGCTGGCCACGTAGCCAGCGATCGTCACGAAGAGGGCCTGGTTCATGACTAGTATGAAGTTGCTGGCCAGGGCGGCGGTGATCGCGCTGATCGCCTCGACCTCTGGCACCGACTCGAGGACCTGAAGGGGCGCGGGGCCGCTGGCGTTGAGGGTCAGCTTCGAGCTGGCAGGGGGCACTAGGTGCATGGCCACCACCCTGTAGCCACTGGAGCCGGGGTTGGTGAAGGCGCTCAGGGACATCAGGGCCAGCGAGTACAAGATCGTCAGAGCTACCGCCCTCGAGGCCGACGTTAAGGAGCAGGCCGCTAGCAGTAGCGCCATGGACACTATGTCCAGCTGCCCCCCGAGGGTGGTGAGCGATATCAGAGCCAGCAGCACGACCACTAGGCCCCAGTTCCTCAGCAGGGCGAAGGCCAGCAGCGAGAGCGCCAGCGCCACCACTGCCGCCTTGAGGCTGACGCCAGAGAGCGGGAAGATAGCTGATGCCAGCACGGCCAGGTAGGGGGCCGACGTGCTGAAGAGGCACAGCAGGGCCGACGAGACGACGAGGATCAGCGAGAGGGGCGCTGGGTAGAGCCCCATCGCGTAGTGTATGACGGTGCCAGAGGCTGAGACCACGAGGACGTGGGCCATCCTGAGCGGCGCCCTCCTAAGCGCCCCCCTCAGCACTTCGACCACCTTGGCACGAGAGTAGAGCCCGGCGTCTGGCAAAATTTATAACGCTTACTTACGATGGCAGTGCATGCTGAGCGAGGCCACATTCAAGGGCAGGCTCAGCAGAGCCCTCGGCGAGATGGAGAGGCTCGGCCTCGACTGCCTGCTCGTGTTCAGCCGGAGCAACCAGCTCTACCTAACTGGCAGCGGCGCTGGGGCCTGCACCGTGGTCGCCAAGGGCGGCGAGGTCGTGCAGATAGCCTACCTGCTCGAGGCGGAGAGGGCGAGGCTCGAGACGAGGCTGGGCGAGGTCTTCGTGGTCAGCGGCTACGAGGTGGAGGGGCAGGAGGGCGTCTTCGTCGGGGAGCTCCACGAGGCTGTGAGGCGCGTCGTTGAGGGCCTAGTCGAGAGGGGGGCTAAGGTGGGCCTCGAGGCAGCCGTCCCCCACGCGACCTACTCCAAGCTCGCCGAGGCCCTCAAGGGGTACTCGCTCGTGAGCGCCGACGTGGTCTCCAAGCTGAGGAGGGTCAAGGCCCCCGAGGAGGTCGAGCTCATCGAGGAGGCAGTCAGGGTGGCCGAGGAGGCGCTGAGGAGGGGCCTGGAGCTCATCGAGGAGGGGGTCCGCGAGTGCGAGGTCGCGGCTGAGGTCGAGCGCGAGATGAGGAGGAGGGGGTGCGGGGTGGCCTTCGAGACGATAGTCGCCTCAGGGCCGAGGTCGGCCTTGCCCCACGGCTACTCCTCGCTGAGGGAGCTCGAGAGGGGCGACCTCGTGGTGCTAGACCTCGGGGCTAGGTGGCGGCACTACTGCTCAGACATCACGAGGACCGCCGTCGTGGGGCAGCCATCTAGGGAGCAGAGGGAGCTCCTGGAGAGCGTCTTGGAGGCCCAGCGGTCCGCCATAGACGCCATAGAGCCCGGCGTCAAGGCCTCTGAGGTCGACGCGGTGGCCAGGCGGGTGCTAAGGAGGCGCGGCCTCGCTAGGCACTTCATCCACAGCCTGGGCCACGGGGTGGGCTTACTGGTCCACGAGGCGCCCACTCTGTCGCCCAAGAGCAAGGACGTGCTGGAGCCGGGCATGGTCTTCACCGTTGAGCCCGGGGTCTACATCAAGGGACTGGGCGGTGTCAGGATAGAGGACATGGTGCTCGCGACCGAGCGGGGGGCTAAGCTTCTGACCGCGCTCGAACCCATTCCCTGACGGCTGGTAACGCTGCTCGGCGAGCCCTCCCTGTGGTTCCTGCAGGCACGACTGGTGGGGGGTCTGCAGCCACTCCAGCGGGCTCCGCATGGCTGACTGCAGCGGGGGGCTAAGCTTTTAATCAGCAGCGGGACACTTGCCCTAGTGGTAAGATGCGCTTCTCGCCCTACAAGAAGGCGATAAGGTGCCTCGGCATCGCTGAGAGCTTCGTGAGGGGGAGGAGCGAGAGGTCCGTGCTCGCGGGCGTCGTCATGAGGAGCGACCTGGTGATCGACGGCGTGGCCATGACTTACATTACAGTGGGCGGGATGGACGCCACCGACGGCGTCATCAGGCTCTACAGGCAGCTGGGGAGGAGCGACGTGAACCTGGTCATGCTGAACGGCTGCATAATAGCGTGGTACAACGTGATAGACCTGGGGCGCGTGCACGAGGAGCTCGGGCTGCCCCTAATCTGCGTGACCTACAGGGAGACGAGGGGGATTGAGGACCTGCTGGCCAAGTTCGAGGACGGCCCCCTGAGGGTCGAGGTCTACAGGAGGAATGGCGGTAGGGTGCCGCTTAGGCTCAAGACCGGGCACACCGTGTACGTGAGGTGCTACGGAATCCGGGAGAGGGAGGCGAGGGTCGTCCTCAACAGGTTCACGCTGTTCGGCTCCGTGCCCGAGCCCCTCAGGGTGGCTAAGCTAGTGGCTAGGGGCGCCCTAGCCCTAAGCTCTATGTGACTCATCAGTAGTCACAGTCTGTAGCGCCGCGCTCGGTCAGTTCCCAGCTGGGATCACGATTAGTTATGGCGACCCCCATTTCTCCCACACCCATGGAGTGTGAGATTAAGCGCCATATATTTGAGAAAGTTAATTCTGTTAACTCTGTTAACTTTGATATTTTTCCCTTACACTTAGTCAGAGCTGTTATATCAACGATCCCTATAAGTGACTCCCGTAAGAATATATCTCTTTTTTTAAAAAATATTATCTGTTTAAATCAGAAAGTTTTTAAGAAGTGGTTATATGTCTCAAACGTGAGCGAGAGGAGGGCGTTACTTGGCAGGAAAGCCACAGTAATAGTCCTGACGATAGTTTTACTAATCACCCTTAAGGTTGAGCACGCCATATCAGATCCCATGGAACCCAGCTATGAACAACCACCTATAGTTGTTGAGTATTCGTGTACGCGTGAGACTGATTGGTTCGCAGTTGGGGTGTGCATGGTGCAGAACGGAATCGACTGGATGCCGGATTGTGCAGGGTGCTTTTTTGAAATACTTGTAGGAGCTGGAATAGTGAGTCCAGGAGATATAGTAAAGGTTATAGAGAGAGGAACTGAGCTAATGCAGGGAGTGGTACAGATAACTGAGCCCTTAGAAGCGGCCCTTGATCTTGCTCTCTGCCTAATACCGGTTAGTGATTGCGTTTGGTGCGCAATATTTGCTGGTGAGACGCTGCTGTGGTGCATTCATGAAAACTCCATATATGGCGAGTACACGTGTGAAATCATAAACATTAGCGGTTAAGGGATTAGGATTATGATGAAGCATAAAGTAATTCTCCTCACAGCTCTACTGGCTAGCTCCCTTATCATTGGAATTCTACTATACGTCCAGTACCTTCCGCAGCAAAGTGAGGTCGCTGAGCCTCCCTTTGAGAGAATTCCCGCTACAACCTTCTAAATGTTGAAGAGGTAATAATAAGGAACCTTGCGGAGTTTTACGACAACAGTTCTCAGAAATGGGGCATAGCGAGGGTGATATTGCCCTTCAAAACGGAGATCCCCTTCAAAGCAGGCGATAAGTACCTGGTGCTTGAGAACGTCAGAGTAAGGCTCGCTAAGTGGCCTCTAACTAAAAAGGACTACTATCTGTTCGCAATAGGCTTTCTCTCAAGCAAGCCGTTTCAACAAAGAGTTGGTAGTGTTACGCTAGGCTACGACGTGGCTTACATATGGGTCGGCACCTCAGCGACATTAGAGATTGTGCCGAAGAGCCAAGTTCTCACGCTATCCCTCAATGCTTCAGAGCTTAGGACTGGATTGGGGCAGAGGGGGGTTTATGATGCACGGCACAAAGCAGTAGCCATATGCGTACTCATTCCATTTACTAAAGGGCCATTAGATATAGCAAAAGTAATTGAGTACATAGACCTGTCTAAGGCTATTTTCACGTACAAGAAACGAGCAGAATTACCTGTAAAGAGCTTAAAGCTCCTCGTGTTCATTACTGAGGGTTGTCCAAGCTGCTATATACTAAAGAGGCACCTGAAGAAGTGGTATGAGAGCCATGCCATCGAAGTGCGTCTTGTGAACGAAAAGACCAAGAGCGTATTGATTGAGGTCGTTAAATTAGTCTTCAATGAAACAGAGGTCAAGCTCCCATTGACTATAATCTTTAGGGATAATGAAGTGAAGGGCATAATTCAAGGCCCACACTCAGACTACCTATGGCTCAAGATAGGAACGATGCTACCGAGAGAGGGAATCATAACTATAAATATGAAAAGAGATATAAGGGTATTAGCTGAGAAAAGCTTAATCAAGAGGATAGTGAACATCGTGAGCTCTCTAAAAAGTTAGAGAGAATTTGAGTAAAGGCTGAGGGAGGTGCCGCATGACGCAAGAGGCCATGGCTCTATTGAATTCAATGAGGAACTGCAATCACGCGAATGATGTGTACAGCATGTATAATACACTTGATCACATAATTGTAAGGAGTGCTCATATGACATTTCACTTAATTATATTTACTCTTGTATTAGTTAAGGTGATAACTGAGTTTTTGTTCTTGGTCTACATATCTCTTCGTGAGAGAGTTATTAAAAAGTTTTTAGATTATGGGGTTTTGGACGATAGTTTATTCTCAATGGAGATGATTGAGAGACAAACTTTACTTGCTTTAGTGCTTCTCCCAACGCTCAACTTCATATTAAGTGACTTGCCTGCATGCATTGCCACTAACGCTTCAGCTCTAATCCCGTACATGCTGCTATTAGAAATATTCATGCCAATGATAAGCTATTATATAGGAGAGAAATTGTCAAAAGGAATTGAGAAAGAGCAAATAAAGAATATAGAGTATAAAGAGATATTAGTGCGAACATGTAGTTTCAGGGATTGGCCTGAGAAGTGGGTGAGGAGGAGAGTTCCGGTAGTACATTTAAACAAGGGATCGGTCAGTAAGGCCATAAGGTTAATATTAAAAATTAAAATGATGTCCTTACTTCATTTGCTATCACTCTTTACATGCTTAGCACTATGCTACATCGCCCTACAACAGCATTAGCAATTAAGTGCTACAGTTTTTATAAATAGAAAGCAAATCTGCAAGTTAGTGAAGGTTCCAGAGACTGTGAATAGGCAATGTAAATCTTCATAATTAGAAGTTACTTCTGGAAAATGTTTGATTTAGACCTTAATTGACCTAACACTTGAAGATCTCCTCACTGCATCGACTAATGTAAGGTTGCTGTACATAGCTGCGGTTCGAGGCCTCAAGTCTATCCGAGAGCCTCTTAGGCATAACGCTCTCGCTCGCGCCAGCATCGGCCAACGCCTTAACCATAGTAGCCCTGCCACCGCACCTTAACCCCACGTCGGCGACGGCCTCTCAGCCCTCACCGCGCACCCATTAACTATGGAAAGCGTCCGTACTTGAAATAGCCATGCCTTTTCACAATTTCTTTAAAATCAAAGCTTCCGTTGTATGTTTCACAGGTCGAATTCATGTCCTACTATGTACGCATGACATCCCAAGAGATATGCATGCCTCCGAGCCCCTGAGGAGGGTAAGAGGTTGGAGGAGCATAGCAACCGCAATCGTGGTCGTAGCCGCGACCATCACGGGCGTGCTAGTATGTTACTACCTGGAGGCTATGCATAGGGCCGTCGCTGAGCTGGGTGTGTACAGGCCGAGCGTCTCCCTGCACAGCGGCGGCAGGGTCGAGATAAGGGACGGGGTCGTGGTCGCGAGGCCCGTGAGGCTGGGGAGGAGCTGGTGCACCTTGTTCAGGCTGAAGCTCCACCCGACGTTCAACTCGGAGAACACGACGATAGCAACGTACGTGAAGGTACTGGAGCACCCGAGGGAAAGGAGTACGACGCAGTCTGCATATGGCCGAGGGGGGCGATATCGGCAGGCGAGACCCCCCAGTGGTGCGGCTTCAGCTTTACTCTCAAGGTCGGCACCGCTTAAAGACAGTGCTAAAGTACCCAAGCACAGCTTCCTGCGAGCCAGAGCCAGTTTTCCCTACAGATATACACCGCGAAATGCTCGGAGGATGCCTCTCCCCGCGACTAGTGCACCTCCAGTTCTCCTGCGGCTCTACCGTCATGGTCTGGAACATCACGGTAATTACCGGCGGGCTTAGCTGTCGCTGCGGCGGCCCATTAACTTTGGCGGCGCGACCATTTCTAGCCCTAGGGCTGCACTCGTTTATTTTATACTCTCACGCTAGCTACACGCAACACAACACTCACTTAATGGTAATAATGGCCTCGACGGTGGCTATTGGAAGGCTTACTAGGGATATTGAGAGGTGTGAGGAGGGCGCGAAAATCCCCGGTGCTCTCGGGGGAATGCTGTTAGTAAGGCTGGTTACATGCCCGCTAGTCCTAGGTTAAGTAGCAGACCTAGCTTCAAAGTGGGCTGAAGCTCTGAGTGCTGGGGGATGTGTCCTCTTTTTGATCGTCTTCTCCTGATCTCGTCCAGCGCCACCCAGTGACTAGGATTGCTCGTCATTCTGGTCAGCAGTTATTAAGTGCGCGCTTAATGAGGATTCGAGGGCCAGCGCTGGCGGCTACTTGAGGTAGCTGTAGAGGGTCTCCTCCTTGGATATGAGCCCCTTTCTGACCCACTCGGCCTCCAGCCTCGCTAGCTCCTCCGCGAGCACCAGGTCCTCGAGGGCCATCTCCTTGACCCTCCTGTAGAGCTCCCTGTCAAACTTCTTGTAGAGCTCGTTCAGCATGTACCACTGCCTCCTGGCCTCCCTCTCCCTCATCTTGACCCTCTCCCTCTCCAGGATCTCCTCGATGTCCTCCTGGATGACCCTGACCTTGGTCAGCTCTATCCTGTGGGGCAGCACCCACTTGCCCAGCTCTATCACGTCGTCGACGTCGCACTTCCCGTCGAGCCACACCTTGGCCTTGGCGAGCTGGGAGAGTACTATTGTCGCCCTCTCGCTGGGCCCCGTCTTTATGCTGCTGCACACGTCCCTGATGAAGTGGCAGCCCTCACACAGCACCAGCGGCTTGACCACCGAGGAGTCCCTGTTCCTCACGCAGGCCTGGAGGTCCCTTATCAGCAGGTTGATGGTCCCCCTCAGCTCGACGTCGAGCTCCACCTCGCTCACCTCCCTCCTGACCTCGCGCAGGTCGTCGAACGTCATGACCTGCTCCATCGACTCCACGAGCTCGCCGCCGTACTTGTCGAGGAGGCTCTGGAGCCTGAACTTCTCGCTCAGCGTCAGCGACCTCAGGTAGATGACCACGTCGAACCTGTCGTAGAACGGGGGCGGGTGCACGAAGGTCGTCGGGTCGTAGGGGTTCTCGTTAGCGATGAGCACGTAGTCGCCGACCCTGTACCTGTGCCCGTAGGCCCACACCTCGCCGAACTGCAGCATGTGGTATATGTTGGCGGCCGTGTACGGGTTGAGCCTGTTCACCTCGTCCAGCCCCTTGCCCTCCTTCTGGACGAAGGCGGCCCACAGCACCCTCTCCACCCCCTCCCTCTCAAGCGACGGTATGTGGAGCCGCCCGACCACCTCCCCCCTCTTGACCTCAGAGGCGCCTGAGACCACCACGAAGTCGTCCCCGAAGATCCCCCTGAGTATGAGGAGCATGAGCGTCGACTTGCCCAGGCCCCTGGGCGCCCTTATGAGGATGGCAGACCTCGGGTGGAGCAGGCTCAGGATGGCCACGTGCACGGCGTCCTCGTTCCCCACGAACCTCCTCTTGACCTCCTCCTCCAGCTTGCGCACGAGGCCCCTGAGCCCAGCCATGTCAGCCACCCACCAGCATGAGGGCTAAGGTGACCAGCGCCACCGCGAGCCCGGCGACCGCGGCCTTGAGGAGGTCGTTGCGGAGCTTGAGCCTCTGGACCTCCTCCTCCAGGCTCTTGAGCCTCTCCTCGAGCTCCCTGGCCACGGAGCCGTCCATCACGACCACGTCGCTGGGTCTCTCGCTCAGGTAATACACGTCCAGGAACTCCGTGGGCCCCCTCGGCGCCACGTCCTCCTCGACCCAGGAGATGTAGCGCCCCACCCTCCTTACGCCAGTCCTCCTAGCCTTCCTCTCAAGAAACCTCCTGAACTCCTCCATAGCCACTATTAGAGAGCGGCCCTCTCTATAAAATGGTTGCCGGGACGGCCCTACAGAGGCTCGCCCCTGCAGTGGACTACGCCCCTGACCCTCCTCACGAAGTTCTTGCAGGCGAAGCACTCGAGGAACGGCACCAGCCTGCCCTTCACGGGGCACTCCACGGCCTCCCTCTTGAGCGCGCCGATCTTCCTCCTCGACACGAGGCCCCGCAGCTGCTCAGCGAGCTCCTTGGGCACTCGCAGCGGCTTGTCGAGGGCGATGACGCCGACCTCGTACTTGTGGTCTGAGCCGCCCCGCTGCATGGTAGCCCCTGGGCAGAAGGCGCTATTAAAGCGTTAGCCCTTCTTGAGGCCCAGGGCGAAGCCTGCTAGAAAGCCCCCAGCGAAGGGCACGTTGGAGCTCACGAAGCCCACTAGGCCGGCGAGCTCGAGCTTCAGCCACTCCAGCACCTTGGCCGTGAACCTCTCGAGCAGCGTGTAGTCGACGGTGATGAATCCCTTGTACTCGAGGACCAGGAGGGCCAGGATCAGCAGGCCAGCTATGATCAGGGCTAGCTTGGCTATCTT
Organism: uncultured Thermoproteales archaeon; assembly: GCA_964497915.1. GTDB lineage: Archaea > Thermoproteota > Thermoprotei > Thermofilales > CAYSTQ01 > CAZCFI01. The sequence goes on along the minus strand of CAZCFI010000014.1, from coordinate 3,243 downwards.
CTTCAGGGCGTAGCCGGCGGCGAGGCCGAGGAGGAAGCCGACGCCGAGGTTGAGGCCAACGGCCGCTATCACCGCCTGGGTGGTGGCGTCCCCCAACGGAGCCACCGACTAAGTTAAGCGAGAGCGTAATATAAAACTACCCCGCAACTTAGAACCGCATGCGGGAGCCCCCGATCGTCGAGGTGCTGGCCGACGACAGAGAGGAGAGCAGCGGCGTCATCGAGGAGCTTAGGCGCCTAGGCGCGACCGTCTACGTCAGGAGGCTTGAGCTGGGGGACTACGTGGTCTCCGAGGACGTCGTGGTCGAGCGCAAGACGGCCAACGACTTCATAGCCTCGATAATAGACCGCAGGCTGTTCGAGCAGGCCCGCTCGCTCCTGAGGGCCTTCGAGAGGGTCGTCGTGGTGGTCGAGGGGGACCTCTGGTCGGCCCTCAGGTGGAGGGGCGTCACCTACAAGCACGTGCTAGGCGCTCTCTCGTCCCTCGCGCTTATGGGCGTCTCGGTGGTTCCGACGAGCGGGCCTCGCGAGACGGCCTACCTAGTGTACAACCTGGCCAGGAAGCTCCAGGTCGACGAGGGTAGGAGGGTGAGGGTCTCGCCGACTAAGCTGAGGATGGCCAAGGGCGGCAAGACAGTCAGGGAGGCCCAGCTGAATGTGATCGCCTCCATCCCAGGGATAAGCTATGAGCTGGCTGAGAGGATACTGGAGCACTTCGGCACCCCCAGGAGGTTCTTCGCGGCGCATCCGCACGAGCTGAGGAGGGTCCGGGGGCTCGGCGAGAAGAGAGTTAGGAAGATAATTGAAGTACTTGACACCAACTGCCGCACCGGTGGGGGGGCTCGGGCGGACCTATCTGACTACTTGGGCGAGGGCTCGAAGACGAACTCGCAGTAAGGGTCCCCCCGGGCGATGCACCTTATCTCGAAGACCCTGACGTTCCTCCTGAGGAGCTGCGAGAGGAAGCCAGCTAGGAACCCCCTGAATAGGTGGCACTTGGCCGTCGCGAACTCCCCAACGCTAGTCTTGGACTCGAAGAGGTCGTAGACCTTCAGGCTCCCCCGCCCCGCGTCAAACTCCACCTTCAGGTCCTCTATCCTGCCCCAGCCGAGGGCCTGTATCACCTTGAGCACCTCCAGCACCTCCTCTCGGCGGTACTCTATTTCCTGCCTGAAGGTCTTGGCGGCCTCGTACCCCAGGTCGTAGCCTAAGTAGTAGAGGAAGGCCTCGGCGCCCGTGCCGTACTCAGACTTTATCCTCTTGAGGGCGTTGCTCAGCGTGTCAACCAGGACTATCATGGCCCTCGTCCTGCCCATGTTCGTCGTGACCGGGAAGGAGAGCTCGTCAAACATGAGGCCGTGCACGGTCTCTGCCACGTGCTCAACTCTGTCAACGCCCCTCAGCGCCCTCATCCTCCTGACGACCTCCCCAGGCTCGACCTTCGCATTCGTGAAGTCAGCGAAAATGAGTATCGTGCAGAAGTCGCCCAGCCTGCTCACGTTGCACGACAGGGGCTCGGCACCGCACTCCTGGAGGGTCCCTATCACGTCCTTGAGCACGTACGGCTCGCCCTTGGAGTGAATGACGAACTCGGCCAGAGTCTTCTCGCTCGCGAAGTACATGACGAAGATATCCTTGGGCAGCATCCTCACGGTCATCACCCAGCTCTATACCAGCGGGTGCCGATATAAGCTTACCTTACATGGCCCCCTTAACGTCCCTTCAGGCCCTTAAGGACTTATGGGTATGCTGCCGACGATCTCGTCCAGCAGCTCTGACAGCTTGCTCACGGGCACGCTGCTTATCCCTATCCTGTTGACGCCCCTCACGTCGACCATGCCCCGCTCGTACAGCTCCTGGATCTTCTCCTCTAGCTCCGACGGCGAGGCGCGCCTGACGCCGTACTCCTCGCACACCATCTTGTAGCTGTACCTGACCTCGCTCAGCGTGACGTACTGCTTGCCCAGGACCTTGAGGGCCCTGGCGATCGCGAGGAGCACGAGCTTGGCGTCGAGGTCGAGCTCGGCTATGTCGTGGTACGTGACCACGTTGCCGGTCATGCTGAGGACGTACCTCACGTGCTCCAGCGTCACCCTGTCAGTGCCCTCGTTCTCGGCGACTATCCCGCTGTAGAGGAGCAGGTCCAGGGCGTACCTTATGTCGCTGTCGGCGTAGCTCACGGCGACGTCAGCCACGAACTCGATGACCTCGTCGCTCACGGCGCCCCTCTCGAAGGCCTCAGAGGCCCTGTAGGTGAGTATGTCGACGACCTGCCCCTTCGTGTAGAGCCTGAAGGGGACCACCAAGCTCCCGAGGGTCGACCGCTCAGCCCTCGTGAGGTGCCTAGCCCAGCCCCTGTCCCTGGCTATGAATATCATGCCCACGACGCCGCTGCTCTCGCCCAGGCACATCTCCGACATCCTAGTGAGGTCGTAGACCACGTCCACGTCGCTGGACCTCTTCAGGAACTCGTCGATCTCGTCGATGACGAGCAGGAGCCTCAGCCCCCTCCTCCTCACGTACTTGACGACCTCCCTCAGCTGCTCGCTGGGGCTCAGGCTCCTAGACGCCACCACGGGGTCAACCTTCTCCGCGAGGCACCTGTAGAGGGCCGACTTGGACGAGGCCTCGAGCTTGAGGTTGAGGTAGATGGGCCTCAGCTCCACCCCGAGCCCCCTCATGCGCTGGGAGAGGAGCCTCATGACGTGGTAAGCCGAGCACGTCTTGCCCATTCCCGTCGGGCCCACGAACTGCACGACTCTGGTGCACTCGCAGGGCGCTCCCTCAGTGAGATCCCTGAAGAAGCTGAGGGCGGTCTCTATCTCCCTCTCCCTGTGGGGCAGCCTCTCGGGTATGTGCCTGGGCGACAGCTTGTCTCTGTCGACAAATATGGGCATTGAGGGCCCCTCACCTCATAGGGCGTAGCCAAGCTTATACACGGTTTCGGTGAGAGTGTGGGAGGAAAGTACGCCGCTGGCCGCAAGCCGAGCTCAGCAGGTGAAGGCGGCTAGGGCGCTAGGCTTTCGCCGCGCTTTAACGCAACCCTAATATCGAGCGCGCCCGAATCTCACCCGATGGGGGAGGTCGACGAGCTCTACGAGAGGCTCCTGGAGCGGTACTCCGCCCTCTACGTGATGCCTAAGCTTCAGCTCGAGGGGAGGATCTCGGAGCTGCAGGAGATGGGCTACTCGAGGGAGGAGGCGGTGAGGATTCTGTACGAGGAGACGTTCGGCCCCCCTCAGCG
>CAZCFI010000013.1:0-32398 GCA_964497915.1 uncultured Thermoproteales archaeon | reverse complement strand
GGGGGCGGGTAGCCAGAAGCCTCTACGACCTAGTGCTCAGCTGTAGCGAGGAGGAGCTAGTGAGGATCGGGCTCAGCCGCAGAGAGGCTGCCTACGTGGTGAGCAAGAGGAGCGAGATACTGGCCAGCGCTGAGAGGATGCCGTCGAGCTGGATGCCGCTGCTGGGCCTGTCCGGCAGGGGCCTCAGAGCGCTGCTGAGGAGGGCCATCGAGCTGGCCTCGTGCAGGGTGGACGAGAGGGTCACCATCGACACCAGGAGGCTCATCAGGCTCCCTGAGACCCTCCACGGCAAGACCGGGTTTAGGGCTGTGGAGCTGAGCTACGGCGAACTGGAGTCCTTCACGATACGTGACGCATTCGCCTTCAGCCCCAGCAAGGTGGCCCTGGTGCGGGCCGGGAGGCTGCCGAGGAGGGTGGCCGACTATGAGTTCTCCGAGCGCTCGGGAGAGGTGGAGGTGCCGCTGCCGATAGCGTTATACCTGGTCGGGAACTCCAGCGAGGTAGAGGTCGTGAGGCTCAGCTAGGTGAGCACGCTTGGAGGAGGGGGGCGAGTGGGTACTAGACGTCTACGAGAGGGAGGTCAGGAGCGGGGAGCTCAGCAAGCTGCCCCGCGACTTCTACCGCAGGGCCGCCGGGCTACTCGGCAGCGAGGGTAGAGAGCTGCTAGCCGAGCTATTCCTGTGCAGGCTCGCTAAGATCGTGGGGCTTCTGGTCAGGGGGGAGGACGTCGACCTTGGCCTCCTCGCTGAGGAGGAGGCCAAGGTCCTGAGGAGCGTGAGGGAGGCCCTATCGTCCCTGAGGAGAGTGACGGGCGCTGCTGATGGCGAGAGGAGGAGCGGCAATGCTCTGGTCGTCTTCGTGGAGCCCCACCCACCGCTGATGGCAGCCGATGGCGGCGTGTACGGCCCCTTCGCGCGGGGGGACGTGGCGTACCTGCCCAGGGCTGACGCCCTCAGGCTACAGGGCAGGGGCGTAGTAATGATTATTAAGAGGTGAGCTGTCTAAACCGAGTAGCTGGGGGTGCTGCCCCGTGAAGGTGCCCAGATCCATTAGGACGTACTGCCCGAGGTGCAGGGCCCACACCATCCACACCGTCACGCTGTACAAGCACGGCAGGAGGAGGACCCTAGCCCAGGGCGAGAGGAGGTACGAGGCCAAGAAGAAGGGCTACGGCTCTAAGCGCAAGCCAGAGCAGAAGAGAACCGCTAAGATAACCAAGAAGCAGGTGCTGAAGCTCAAGTGCACAGTGTGCGGGTACATCATCCACAGGAGGGGGATAAGGCTAAAGCGCATCGAGATAGAGCAGACATGAGGTGGTTTAATGAAGAAGAGGAAGATACTCATACCTCAGCCTAAGAGCAGGTTCGTGCTAGTCCAGTGCCCCGACTGCGAGAACAGGCAGATAATCTTCGACCACGCATCGACCGTCGTCAGGTGCCTGGTGTGCAACCGAGTGCTCGCCAGGCCGACGGGGGGCAAGGCGATGATAGAGGCCAAGGTGCTCGAGGTTCTCGAGTGAGGTGGTTCTTTGGTTAGGAAGAGGAGGAGGTTCCCTAAGTACGGCGAGTTAGTGATAGGCACAGTCGCAAAGATCTTCGACCACGGCGCGTTCGTCACTCTGGACGAGTACGGCGGGCTCGAGGCCTACTGCCCGCTAAGCGAGGTCTCCAGGTCCTGGTTCAAGGGCATAAGGGAGGTCCTGAAGGAGGGGCAGAAGCTGGTGTTCAAGGTCGTGCGCGTCGACGAGAGGAAGGGGCACGTCGACGTGTCGCTGCGCAGGGTGTTCGACGCGGAGAAGAGGGCCAAGCTCTCTGAGTGGAGGAGGGCGCAGAGGGCCGAGAAGCTCCTGGAGCTAGCCGCTAGCAAGCTCGGCAGGACCCTCGATGAGGCCTACGAAGAGGCTGGCTGGAAGCTTGAGGACTACTACGGGGAGATCTACACGGGCCTCGAGGAGGCAGCTAGGAGGGGCGTGAAGGCTCTGTCCAAGGCAGGGGTCAGCGACGAGTGGGCTAAAGTCCTGGCCGAGCTAGCTAAGGCCTACATAGAGCTGCCAGTGGCCAAGGTGTCAGGAGTGTTCACGATAACCTGCTTCGAGAGGGACGGCGTGGTTAGGATTAAGCGGGCCCTCGAGGAGGGGCTTAAGGTGGCGAGCAGGGTGAGGGACGTCAGCGTGAGGATGTATACTGAGGGCGCGCCCCGCTACAAGATCGACTTAGTGGCCCCGGACTACAAGACGGCGGAGAGGTGCCTCAGGGAAGTGGTCGAGGCCGTGCTGAAGACGGCCGAGGGGCTGGGCTGTAGGGCGGCGTTTAAGCGCATTAAGACGAGGTAAGCCGCCTTGGGGAAGCTGAGGAAGTGCGCTAAGTGTGGCGAGTACACGCTGCGCCAGGACAAGTGCCCGTATTGCGGAGGCCCCCTCAGGTGCCCTCATCCTCCCAAGTTCTCGCCTGAGGACAAATATGGCAGATACAGGCGGATGCTGAGGTACAATGTTGACGTCTAGCCCTCCTCGGACTCGTACAGCACCTTGAAGACCAGCACCCACCCGTTCGGCTCCGACTCGTAGACGAGCTTGAAGTGCTTGGGGTTCTCTATGCTGACCAGCGGGCCGTCGTACACTGGCAGCTTCACGTAGCCGAAGTACGGAGGCAGCCTCTCGAACGCGAAGTACCTGCGCTTGCTCGTCTTGACGAATATCAGCTTGTAGAGTGTAGCATTGAGAGCTTCAGGAGTGTTCGCTGGCACAAGCACGCGGAACTTGAAGTTGCCCGCCAGCTTGATGTAGGCGGTCGCGTGGTACCTGTTGGGGTCGAGGCCAGCTATTCTAGCCATCCAGTAGCTCTTACCAAAGTCGCCGTGCCCCACCCAGTCAGGCAGGTAGAACATGGCGAGCGAGGACAGTCCGAAGTCAGCCAGGCTCCTGAATCTCTCGAACACCACGACGTGCGTCACGTTGTACCTTCTGAATATCTCGACGGCCTCCTCCTCAGGAGAAAGGAAGGCCTTAGCTATCACCCTTATCTGCGTGACGTTTATCGTGCCGTTGTCGGCCAGCGTGCTCCTGTTGGTGTTCACCGAGATCCAGTACCCGTAGTCCCACCAGCAGACGACGACCGCGTTCTCGGGAAGGTTCTCGCGCATCCACTCGAGGGCGGAGAGCCAGTCCACGTATTCGTACTTGTACTCGACGAGACCTGAGAGGCTCGAGGTCAGTATGAGTGAAGGCTGGTGGCTGTACACCACGCTCAGGCTCACCAGCCTAGCCCTGTGCCCGTAGCCCACCCGCTCCACGACTACCATGCCTAGCGAGGGAGCTAGGGCCGCTATAATGAGGAGAGCCGCTATCACGTACCTCTCCCTCCCAGGCCCCCTAGCCGCCTTTCTGCGCTCGCCCGCTGCCCTGAAGCCACCGACTATCTGCTCAAGCGCCGTCACCAGCCCTATGGAGCTCACTGTGACGAGGGCTGGGCTCAGCAGCAGGGTCAGCCTCGCCAGTGACATAGCCCCGTACAGCGACGTCAGAGCAAATAGTGCTAGGAACACCCTCTTGGGGGTTAGCTCTCTAAGCAGGTAGTAGATGCCAAACGCGAAGAAGAGCACCAGAGCCTGGTAGTCGTCGTACAACATGGCCCAGGACGGGATTCGGTGCTCACCCACGGACTCTATTATCGGCATCTGCTTCCTCAGCTGCGGGAACACCACTGCCATGATCCTGGAGGCCACGCTCCTGAGCAGGCCCACCTGCCAGGCCGCCACGCCAGCTGCGCCGAGCGCTAGCACGATGATGGCCAGCAGCGTCTTCCTCTCCGACACCAGCTTAGGCCTGACCGCGGCCACCACGGACACTAGGGTCGCTAGGGCTGGCATTAGGGCTGAGACTGACATGAATGCGACCTTAGGGCCGAACCTGGGGGTGATGGCCACAAACGCCGTGGCTATGGCGTTCATTACCACGTAGGAGAGGGCCATGCTCCTGTCGAGCCTCCCGAGGAGGGCCATGACGAGGATGAACAGGGCCATCAGGTTCCACGGATACATGAAGCCGCCCCACGAGAGCACCACGATCCCCATCGCCACGCCTGACACCAGCGCCCACGCCACCGACCTCTCCTCAGCTGATTTGAAGTAGGCGTACATGGCTAGGAGCATGAACGGTATGGCGAGGCCCTCGTGCTTCCCGCCCAGCATCGTCCTGGACAGGTAGGCTGGCGTTATAGCCATGTAGAACGAGCTCAGGAGGCCCACCTTCCAATCCCACATCCTCTTGCCGAAGAGGTATATCGTCAGGGTGGCCAGCGCGGCCCCCACGGCGGGCACAAACGCGTGGACTGTGTAGAGGTCGACGGCTATGCCGAGCGAGCGCAGGATCATGTAGGTGGCAGCGGAGGTGATGGCGGTTCCAGGCTGGCTCGTGGCCCTGAGATCCCTGCCGTACGGGTACCAGAACAGCGTGTCCCTGGGGCCGTCAGCCTCAAACGTCCTCTGGAACCACCAGGCTATCCCGCTCCACCCTCTCTTAGCTATCTCCCGCGCGAGGTAATACTCGTAGTACGGGTCGAACTCAGTGAGGTATATGCCCCACCTCATTGGCATGACCCTGAGCATCACTGCGACTGTGAAGTTGAGCGCCAGAACCACTGCTATCAGCGCCTCCCTCCTACCAGCCCGCTCTGCCACCGCTACTCCGAGCCTCCTCAGCGCCTCAGGCACTGACTTTACAGCGGCGAGGCTTAGCCTCAATCCCGATCACCCTAGAGCCTGAGCCTCTTCTCGCTCCTCTTCAGCTCTATCTCTATCCTCACGGGAGACGTGGAGAGCTTAGCTAAGCACCTCGGGCACCTGTTGCCGTACCTCTTGACTATCTCCTCCGGAGATACGGGCTCGTCGCCCTTGTACAGCACGAAAGAACATCGGTGGCAGAGTATCTTCTCAGGCATGGTTTTCCTCTCTCACACACCTGATTTATATTTTACCTCGCCCTAGCCATAGTTGGGCGCGTGCATGAGGGTACGCTTCGGCCCAGCTGGCAAGCCTCTCTCCTACAAGGGCAAGACTGAGGGGATCCCCGAGTTCCTGAGGCAGCTCGGCCTCGACGCGTTCGAGTACCAGGCCGTCAGGAGCCTCAGGGTCTCTGAGGAGAGAGCCAGGGAGCTCGGGGCAGCAGCTAGGGAGAACGACGTGGCCATTTCGCTGCACGGGCCCTACGCCATAAACCTCTCGTCTGACCGCAGCGAGGTGAGGGGGGCGAGCGTAGATAGGCTCGTCAGGTCAGCCGTGATAGCCAGCTGGATGGGGGCCAGCCTGGTCGTGTTCCACCCGGGCTACTACGGGAGCCTCGGCCGGGAGGAGGCAGTGGCCGCGGTCATCAGCGGCCTCGAGCGCGTGTTGGAGGGGCTCAAGGAGGCCGGGGTGATAGGCGTTTACCTAGGAGTGGAGACCACTGGGAAGGTGAAGCAAGTCGGCTCACTGGAGGAGGTCGTCGAGATATGCTCCGCTGTCGAGGGCTGCAAGCCTGTCCTCGACTTCGCCCACATCCACGCCAGGAGCGGCGGCTCCCTGAGGAGCCTGGACGACTTCCTCCGAGTTTTCGACGCAGTTGAGCGCGAGCTCGGGCGCGAGGCGCTGTCCCCAACCCACATCCACTTCACTGAGGTCGAGTACGGGGAGGGAGGGGAAGTCAGGCACCACCAACTAGGCAGCGGGTTCGGCCCGGACTTCAAGCTCCTTGCCGAGGCTCTAGTCGAGATAGGCGTGGACGCCACAATAATAAGCGAGTCCCCCGTGCTGGAGAGAGACGCGCTCAAGATGAGGAGGATTTACGAGAGGGTGGCCTCCGCTCGCTAGCGCTCAACTTGGCCACGTAGTAGTCAGGGACGCCCAGCAGCCTGAGTGCTCTCGCTAGAACCAGGTCGACGTTGAGGCCCGTCACCACTGACATCTCTATAGCGTCGCCCCCCATCAGCGACTTAGCCGCGCTCACCTGCTCCCGGCTAGCCACATCCACCTTGTTCAGGCAGACGAGTATTGGGGTCTGGCTGAAGTGCTCCCTCACCTCCCTGTACACCCTCACCTGGTACTCGACATCATAGCCGCACGTCTGACTGGGATCCGCCAGGAACACTATCACGCCAGCTAGGTGCTTTAGGGCTAGTATGGCCTGCAGCTCCACCTCATTCCTCTCCGACAGCGGCCTGTCGAGGAGGCCGGGCGTATCTATAACCTGCACGTAGAGGTCGTCGATTATCACGTGGCCGAGTATGAGCGACTTCGTGGTGAAGGGGTACTCCCTCACCTCTGGCTCAGCCGTCGACACCCTCCTAACGAACGAGGACTTGCCGACGTTTGGCGGCCCCGCCACGACTATCGTGCGGAGCTCGGGGTCTATGTCTGGGACCTTGAGCAGCCTGAGCTGGTACTCCCTTATGGCCCTCAGGTCCTCCTCCAGGTCCCCCAGCACCGAGAGGACTCTGCCTAGGAAGGCCCGCCTGGCCCTCACGAGGTCCCCCCTCCTCTCAGCCGCCCTCACCATCGCGAGGCAGTCCCTCTCTATCTTGCGGATCACCCTGGTCGCGGCCTTGAGCTTGGCTAGCCTCCTCCTAAGGTCGTCGACGTCGACCAGCAGCGACGCCAACTCCCTGTAAAACGGGTGGAGCTCGGGGATGTACGGCGTAGTGCGGTATATGGCGCTCAGGCGCCTGACTATGTAGTCCGCCATCAGCTCTATCCTCCTGCGGTGCACTAGCCTCATGCTCTTTAGCGTGACCCTCGAGAGCCTGACTGTTGCCCGCCGGGACCTCCTCAGGGCCGGCTCCACTATCTCGCTCACGTCGGCTGGCGCTATCACCATCCCGCGGAACGGGCTCCCGCTAAGCGCAGCCATTGCCACCACTCACCAGGGGGCGCGCCCGCTTATCTCTCTATCCTAGCGGCCGCTGGCTCGAAACTTTAATCTATGGGGTGCACGTTAGCTAAGGTGGGTGGATTTTATGCCGGAGGAGCTTCCTCTGGGTGCCACCACTGTCGGCTTAGTGGCTAAGGACGGCGTCGTCCTGGCATCAGAGAAACGGGTCACCTACGGCTACACCCTGCTCAGCAGGGCTGGTAAGAAGGTCTTCAAGATCACTGACAGGCTCGGCATAGCGTGCGCGGGCCTCATAGCAGACATGCAGGCCATCTCTAGGGTGCTCGCCGCTGAGGTCAAGCTCTACGAGCTTGAGAACGAGAGGACTATGCCCGTTAGAAGCGCCGCTAAGCTGCTCTCAGTGATACTCTTCAACAGGAGAACGATGCCGTACTTTGCCGAGACCTTAGTCGGTGGAGTGGATGATGAGGGGCCGCACTTATTCGTCCTTGACCCTCTGGGCTCGGTAATGGAGGACAAGTACGCCGCAATAGGGAGCGGGGCCAGGGTGGCGATAGGAATCGTGGAGAGCGAATACAGGGATGGAATGGCAGTAAGTGAGTGCGAGGAGCTCGCCATAAAGGCGGTAAGGATGGCCATAGGGAGGGACGTCATCAGCGGCGATGGCATTGACGTCCTGACGATCACGATTAATGGTGCCGTTGAGAGAACAATACCGCTTCAGGTCAGCTTCTAGCTAGGCCTACTTTAAATAAGGCCGCAGCTAATTTTAGAGTGTCGGGGATCCGGCGGGGATCAGCCTTGAGAATAACATTTTGGCTGCTAGACGTCAACTATGATGTAGTTGATGGAGTCCCCGAGGTCAGGCTCTGGGGGATCACCGACGACGACAGGAGGGTGGTGGTCCTCGACAGGAGCTTCAGACCCTACTTCTATGTCCTCCCTAAGGAGGGGCGTGACGCGGAGGAGCTCGCTGAGGAAATCAGGGGGAGGCTGGCCGCGAAGTACAGCATTATTAGCGTCGATGTCGTCGAGAAGAAGTACTTTGGGAGGACGGTGAAGCTCGTAAAGGTCACGTGCCAGGTCCCAGCCGTAATTCCTAAGCTAAGAGAGGAGGCGTCGTCGCTGCCCGGCGTCAAGGAAGTCCTTGAGGCCGACATAAGGTTCTACATGAGGTACCTCATCGACATGGACGTGGTCCCCTCGACCTGGCACGAGGTCGAAGTGGAGGAGGTTGAGAGACCCAAGGAGTGGCAGGTCGACGCCGTATACCTCGCCAAGTCCCCCCCAAGGCGCATCCCAGAGAGGACCGACGTCCCTAACCTCAGGATGCTAGCCTTCGACATAGAGTGCTATAACCCGAGGGGGACGCCTAAGCCCGAGAGGGATCCGGTAATCGTAATAGCCGTAGCAACGAGCGACGGTGACTGCAGGCTCTTCCTAGCCAACGATAAAAACGACGACCGAGAGGCCCTTAAGCAGTTCGCCGAATATGTCAGGGAGAAGGACCCCGACGTCATAGTGGGCTACAACTCGAACGGCTTCGACTGGCCCTACCTGCTTGAGAGGGCGTCCAGGCGCAGGGTGAGGCTCGCGGTCTCGAGGGCTGGCGGCGAGCCAGCCCAGAGCGTCTACGGCCACTACTCAGTAGTCGGCAGGGCCAACATCGACCTCTACAACTACGCTGACGAGCTAACAGAGGTAAAGGTCAAGACGCTAGAGAACGTCGCCGAGTACCTGGGAGTCATGAGGAAGAGCGAGAGGGTGCTGATAGAGGGCGTGGAGATATATAAGTACTGGGATGACCCCAGCCTCCGGGAGACCCTGCTCAGGTACGCGACTGACGACGTGAGGAGCATCATGGGGCTGGCGGAGAAGCTAATGCCGTTCCTAGTCCAGCTCTCTAGCATAGTTGGCCTGCCACTTGACCAGGTCATAGCGGCCTCGGTCGGCTACAGGGTCGAGTGGCACCTCATGAGGCAGGCCTTCCAGTATAACGAGGTCGTGCCGAACCGCGTGGAGAGGCGCTACGAGACCTACAGGGGCGCCATAGTCCTCAAGCCGAAGCCGGGCATCCACGAGAACATAGCCGTGCTGGACTTCAGCTCCATGTACCCGAACATCATGATCTCCAAGAATATATCGCCAGACACGTACGTGCCGCCGACCGAGGAGGTGAGCCCTGACGAGGTATACGTGACGCCAGAGGTGGGGCACAGGTTCAGGAAGCACCCACCTGGCTTCTACAGGAGGGTCTTGGAGAGGCTCCTCAAGGCGAGGAGCGAGATAAGGGCCAAGATGAGGGAGCTCGACCCAAACAGCGTGGAGTACCGCATACTCGACGAGAGGCAGAAGGCCCTTAAGATAATAGCCAACGCCACGTACGGCTACTGCGGGTGGGTGCACGCCAGGTGGTACAAGCGCGAGGTCGCTGAGGCGACGACGGCCTGGGGCAGGTCCATCATCAGGGAGACCATCAAGATGGCTAGAGACATGGGCCTCCAGGTGATCTACGGCGACACCGACAGCGTATTCGTCAAGTACGACGAGGAGAGGGTGGGTAAGCTCATCGAGGCCATAAGAGAGAAACTAGGGCTCGAGATAAAGCCGGACAAGATCTACGTGAGGGCCTTCTTCACCGAAGCGAAGAAGAGGTACTGTGGCCTGTTACCAGACGGGCGCATAGACGTGGTGGGCCTGGAGGCCGTGAGGGGCGACTGGTCTGAGCTCGCCAAGGAGGTGCAGGAGAAGACCATTGAGATAATACTGAAGAGGGGGAGCGTGACCGAGGCCGTGGACTACGTCAGGAGCGTCATCAGGGATCTCCGCGAGGGCAGGGTACCCCTGAGCAAGCTGGTAATATGGAAGACCGTCACCAAGCGCCTGGAGGAGTACGAGGTGAGGGCGCCCCACGTGGCGGCGGCCAGGAGGCTGCTGAGCGCTGGCTACATGCTGACCACCGGCGACAAGATAGGGTACATAATCGTCAACAGGGGCGGCCCGTCCTTAGCCGACAGGGCTGAGCCGTACATATTCGTCAAGAGCCCAAGCGAAGTCGACGTGGAGTACTACATCAACAAGCAGGTGGTGCCAGCCGCGATGAGGATACTGGGCTACTTCGGCGTGCGGGAGGACCAGCTCACCTCAGCGGCCAGGCAGAGGTCGCTAGTCGAGTTCTTTGGGTGATTGGCTTGAGCGGCGACCTTAGCGGGCTGCTGGAGCTGATGGGCAGGGCGCTGCGAGCCCTCGAAGGCAGGGGCGGGCCAGTGGTGCTCGTCTACCACGACGACGCCGACGGCGTCACCAGCGCTGCCATAGCCGCTGCGCTCCTCGAGCGCCTAGGGCTGGAGGGGGGACGGGTCTGCCTCGAGAAGGCCTACCCTCAGGCCCTGGAGATGGTGCACGAGAGGGCTGAGGGTGGCTCCGTGGTGTATGTCGACATAGGGTCGCCCCACGCCAAGCTGATACACGAGCTGAGTGAGAGGCATGACACCCTAGCGGTAATACTAGACCACCACGACGCGCCCAACTACCAGGCCGAGGGGCTGTTCAACATAAACCCTGAGTTCTTTGGCTTCGATGGCGAGCGCGACGCCTCGGGGTCCACGGTCGCCTACCTGTTCGCTAAGGTCGCGTGGGAGGGGGCGGCCGAGCACTCTGGGCTGGCCCTGGTGGGCAGCTACGAGATCCCAGGGCCGGTCAGGGGGCTCAACGAGCTGGTCCTAAGCGACGCCCTCGAGGCTGGGATGGCTAAGGTGGTGGGGGAGGACATCCTAGTGAGGGCTGCTAGCGGCTACGTCAGCAGGAGAAAGCTGTCCAAGGCGCTCACGATCCTGGGGTCAGTCGGGTACTATAAGGGGGGGCCCGAGCTGGGGGTCAGGGCGTGCCTCGAGGGCTTCCCAGAGGGAGCGATGGAGGAGGCCAGGCGCTACGAGGAGATGAGGAGGGCCGCTAACAGGAGGCTGCTAAGTAAGCTCGCGAGGACTGGGCTCAGGGCGGGCGAGTACGTGCAGTGGTTCAAGGACTCTGGCGTATTCAGCGGGATGGGCGGCAAGGTCATCGGGACGTTCTGCTCCTACCTCGCCTACAGGGGCAGGCTGGTTGACCGGTCCAAGTACCTCGTGGGGTTCATGGAGGTGTCGCCCGAGATCCCGGGCCTGGGCAGGCTCCCCAGCAGGCTGTCCAAGTTCTCGGTGAGGACTCCTGACAAGCTGCGCGAGATGGTGAGGGGTGGCAAGCGCCCGCCAGCGTCACAGGTCTCCGTGAGGGCGGCTCAGGAGCTCGGGGGGTTCGCCGATGGCCACGCGTTCGCGGCCAGCGGGGTGGTCCCGCTCGGCCGCGAGGACGAGCTAGCCGAGAGGATCGACGCAGCGGTGTCAGAGGCTGTCGGCCGCGGGAGAAAAAGCTCCATTACTGACTTCCTTTAGCCGCCCTGAGCTCGTCGAACGTCAGCATCCTGATGCCCTCGGGGACTCTGACGACCTCCCCCACCCTAGCGGCTATCAGCGTGCGAATGCCCTTCTTGGAGGCCTGGTCGACTATCCTCTGCGTTATAATGCCGTCGAATACCACTGCGCTCACCCCCTCGGCGTCGGAGAGAGCCTCCACGAGGTCCCTCACCGGCACCCTCTTGACGACCCTCCAGCCCTCATCGTACAGCACAGCCTCGAGCGTCCCCTGGAGCTCGTCGATCACGGACACCACGTCCTCGGGCACGCCCTCGACGGGCTTAGCTGGGGGCCTCGCCTCCTCAGCTGGCTTAGCCTCGCCCCTCTCCAGGGACTCAAGGTACTCCCTGGCTGGCACCTTGTTGCGCAGCGCCTTGGCTATCTCCTTGGCCGTCAGCTCCTCGACCTCCTTGCCTGGCGGAGCCCTCGCCACGTAGTCCACGTCGGCCACTCTCAAGAGCCCCCTCAGTATCAGCTCCCCTCCCCTGTCGCCGTCGACGAAGGCTATGGCGGTCTTCTGCTTGCAGAGCTCGATTATGCTCCTGGGTATGCTCACGCCCTCGAGGGCGACCACGTTCCTGTAGCCGTGCTTGACCAAGTTCACGACGTCCGCCCTGCCCTCCACTATTATCACTGTGTCGCTCCTGTCAACGTCAGGCCCCGCTGGCAGCCTCTCAGGCCCCCACTTGACCACCTCGGGCGCCCTCACGGCCTTCATGACCTCCTCGATTATCCTGCGCGTCTCTGGCATAGTCTCCATCTCCCACTGCCTCAGGATCTCCTTAGCCCTCTCGACGATCCACTTGCGCTTCCTGACCCTCATGTCCTCGATCTTGGTGACTCTGATCTTGGCGTCGCACGGGCCCACCTTGTCAACGCTCTCGAGCACAGCCGCTATTATGGCCGTCTCGACCCTGTCGAGATTCGAGGGGACGACTATCGTCCCGCGGCTCTTGCCGTCCCTTATCTCGAGCCTGACCCTTATTCGGCCTATCCTGCCGTTCTTCTGCAGCTCCCTCAGGTCCAGCTCCTCCCCGAGGAGCCCCTCCGTCTGGCCGAAGATGGCCCCTATGACGTCTGGCTCCTCAACCACCCCGTCGACCTCGATGGTGGCATAGATGACGTACTTAGTGGTTGATGATGAGCTGCCCACGCCGATCACCCTCGCGCGACTGACGCCACCTCTGAGATCTCGCTATTGCCTTAATGTTAGCGCCGGGGTTCTATTTTAATCTATGTGCGGCAAAGCCAATTTATACGGGTTGAGCTCCCTTACTCTTAGGGCCCCGACGAGCCGCCCGCAAGAGAGCCCGCTGGAGAGCGACGATGTCCGCCGCGCTGTGATCGCGGGTGTTAGCGCGCGGCTACAGGGCCCCCGCCCCGCGGAAGCGGGCCCACGGTCCCCGCCCCGAGAGCTCGAGCGATGAGAGTGAGGGCACGGGACACCCGGGCTCGGCACAGCGGGGCGCACGTCGATAATCTTATTAAGCTCACGCCCCTTATCAGTGGCGACCTGGGGTGATTTGATGAGCCAATTCAGTTAGCCCCTAGGGGGAAGGGGCTCCTACTTCCTGAGAGGCAGTACAAGATCGTCAAGCTGCTTGAGGGTGGAGCACTGAGCGTGGACGAGATCTCCAAGTCGCTTGACGTGGAGCCAGCCTCCATCATGAGGGACATAGCTGAGCTCCAGAGCGCGGGCTTAATCAGCGTGACCAAGAGGCAGGTCATGGAGGCTAGGCTGACTGATGAGGGTCGCAGGTACGCGTCGCTAGGGCTGCCCGAGAGGAGGCTCCTCGAGTTCCTGCGGCAGCGAGGGGTCGCGGCTGCCGGGCTGGGCGAGGTGGCTAGGAATGCCCTGAGCGCTGGGGTGCTGAGCAGCGCGGGGGAGCTCCGCCTCGCCATACAGCACCTCGTCAGAGCGGGGGTCTGTAGGGTCTCTGAGGGGCGGCTGGTCGTCAACCAGAGCGCTGTCGAGGAGGGGCTGCGCAGGATAAGCGAAGTGGAGCGGGCCCTGTCGGACGTCGAGAGGGGCGCCGCAGGGCTGAGCGAGGAAGTGCTGAGGGAGTTGAGGCGCAGGAAGCTGGTGGCGATGAAAAAGAGGACCATTATAGTCGTTCAGGCCACCGACAGGTGTCTTGAGGCGCTCAGGAGGGGTGCCCTCAGGCCCGCCAAGGTGGTCACCAGGGTCACTCCCGACATAATACTCGGGAGGAAGTGGGACGAGGTTGTCTTCAAGAGGTTCGACGTGAGAGTCGAGGTGCCGACGGTCTACCCAAGCAGGAAGCACCCGTACATGGAGCTGCTCGACGAGGTGAGGGAGATACTGGTGTCAATGGGCTTCGAGGAGATGAGGGGGCCTCATGTGGAGCTTGAGTTCTGGAACTTCGACGCCCTCTTCCAGGCCCAAGACCACCCCGCGAGGGAGATACACGACACCTTCTTCCTCAAGCACCCGAGGACGGGCTCCCTGCCGGACAGGGAGCTCATGGAGAGAGTCAAGCTGACCCACGAGACGGGGTGGGTCACGGGCTCCAAGGGCTGGGGGTACGAGTGGAGCCCCGAGAGAGCCCTCAGGCTCGTGCTGAGGACGCAGACCACAGCGGTCTCGGTCAGGACCCTATACGAGAGAGGCGACGGCGAGTACAGGTGCTTCGCCCTGGACAGGGTATTCAGGCCTGAGACGCTCGACGCCAAGCACTCGATGGAGTTCTACCAGCTCGAGGGCATAATAGTCGGCAGGAACGTCACGTTCAAGCACCTCCTGGGGTTCTTCGAGGAGTTCGCCAGGAGGCTGGGGCTGGGCCGGGTAAAGATAAAGCCAGCCTACTTCCCCTTCACCGAGCCCAGCGTGGAGGGCTTCATCAAGCACCCAAAGCTGGGGTGGGTGGAGGTGTTCCCCGGAGGCATGTTCAGGCCCGAGGTCCTGCTGCCACTCGGCGTGAGGGAGAGCAACGTCGCCGCCTGGGGGATAGGAATAGACAGGATAGCTATGGCCGTGCTGGGGATAGACGACATCAGGCAGCTCTTCTCGCCCGACTTAAGCTTCCTCAGGGAGAGGCCGATCCCCCTGATAAGGAGCCTAGCGGGGTGGTGAGGTGCCCGTAGTAGACGTCTCCTGGCGCGACTTGGAGAAGCTAGTGGGCAGGAAGCTCTCCTGGGAGGAGCTCGAGGAGTGCCTGGCTAAGCTGAAGTGTGAGGTTGAGGAGGTGGAGGGGGACATAGTCTGGTACGAGGCGACCCACGACAGACCCGACCTGTTCTCGGCTGAGGGGCTGGCTAGGGCGCTTAAGGGGCTGCTTGAGGTGGAGCTCGGGCTGAGGGAGTTCCGAGTCTCGCGCGATGAGAGAGTCGACCTCTACATAGAGGGGCCTAGCTACAGGCCCTACGCCCTCGGCGCCGTCGTTAGGAACCTGAGGCTCGACGACGAGGCCGTCAGGCAGCTCATGAATCTCCAGGAGAAGCTGCACGTGACCTACTGCCGCGACAGGAGGAAGGTCTCGATAGGACTCTACGACCTCGACGCGGTAAGGCCGCCGATTTTCTACCGCTCAGTCGAGCCAGAAGGCGTGAGGTTCGTGCCCCTGGATGAGGAGGAGGCCATGACGCCAGCCGAGGTCATCAGGAGGACGGAGAAGGGCAGGGCCTACGGCCACCTCATATCGGGTTACCCGGAGTACCCCATCCTGGTCGACTCAGAGGGCACCGTCCTCTCGCTGCCCCCCATAATAAACAGCGAGGAGACACGAGTCACTGAGGAGACCAGAAACGTCTTCATAGACGTCACGGGAACCAATCCCGCGCTGATGATGAAGGTCCTCACGGTCGTGGCCACGAGCGTGGCCGAGCGGGGGGCTCCGGAGGAGCTAGTGCTAGTCAACGTGCACGCCAGCGGCAAGGTTGTGGTGTCGCCCGACCTAGGGGTAGAGGAGCGCGAGGTGGCTCGCGAGGACGTCGCTAGGCTCTCTGGGGTGGAGCTGAGCTGCGAGGAGATAGCCCACTGCCTGATGATGATGAGGCATGGGGCACAAGCGCTCGGCGACAAGGTCAGGGCCGAGGTAGCGCCCTACAGGGTGGACATACTCCACACCGTTGACCTGGTAGAGGACGTCCTAATGGCGTACGGCTACGACAGGATAGCGCCCGAGCCCTTGCCCCCGACACACGCTGGCCGCATCTCGCCTGAGGAGTACATCTCCAGGAAGGTCAGGGACATAATGGTGGGGCTTGGGTTCCAGGAGGTTGCCAACTACATGATGAGCTGCCCCGACGTGCTGGTCAGGAGGATGAGGCTAGAGGGCGTCGAGCTGGTGGAGGTCGAGAACCCCAAGATGGAGAGGTACACGGCCCTGAGGCAGTGGCTGCTCCCAGGCCTGCTGAACGTCGTTAGCTTCAATAAGCACCTGGGCTTCCCCCTCAGGGTCTTCGAGGTCGGCGACGTCGCGATAGTCGACTCATCAAGTGAGGTCAGGGCTAGAATCGAGAGGCACGCGGCGTGCGTCGTCGCCGGACCTGAGGTCACCATGACCGACGGGCTCGTGACCTGCAAGGCACTGATGAGGTCGCTTGGGCTCACCTACTCCCTCAGGGAGCGCTCGCACCCGAGCTTCATCGAGGGGCGCTGCGCAGACGTGCTCGTCGGGTCGGGGGTCGTGGGGCTGGTCGGGGAGTTTCACCCAGAGGTGCTCAGCAACTTCGACATACCCGTCCCCGCAGCTGGCCTGGAGCTCGACCTGCGTGCGCTCCTCAGCGAGCTAGCCTCTCGCTCCTGACGAGGGTGCGACCGGGGGTCGGCAGGTACTCGCGGAGGTAAGCAGCGCCCCCCAGGCTCTCAGCTAGCTCCACAGCCATCTCAGCAGCGTCCACGCTGAGGACTAGCTTGGCGCCCTCGACGGCGCATGCAAGCGCCCCCGTCCTCGCGAGCGCCCTCCTCAGGGCCCCTGCGTCGCCAAATTCGACCTCGACCCTGAGCAGGGTCCCGTCGTCGGTGACTAACTCGTAGGGCTCAGCTACGTTCACCGCCCTCCTATAGAGTCTGAGCCTAGTCTGAAATGCGTCCTTGACGCTCGCCGGGCAGAAGTGGACGTTCAGGCCCGTATTGCTCTCAGCCCACTCCAAGACGGCCATAGCGGCCTCCCTGCTGCCCTTGGCGGCCACGGGTGAGTCCTCCCTCAGCTCGTAGCCCCTCTCGAGCAGGCTAAGAGCATTTGTCTCCGTGAACTCGAGCTCGTTAATGTTGACGAAGTCCACGCCGACTCTGTCAAGCTCGCCCAGCAGCTTCACAGTCTCCTCAACTCTGTCAGGGAGCATGGGAACCTCGACGCCGACCGTGAGGCCCAGCCGCCTGGCCTCCTCCAGCGCTGGCGTGGGCCTGAACACGTGGAATCTCACTTCGTCTAAGCCAGCCTCGCGGAGCCTCCTCAGCGCCGCGGGCGTGGCGGCCAGGCCAGTCGTGTAGAGGTGCACGTGGTGGTCGCTCCCGAGCTCACGCTTAAGCGCCCATATGGCCTCCAGCGTCCTCTCCAACACTACGAGGGGGTCCCCGCCAGTGACTCCAGTGCCCTGGGCGTCCATTAGGTGGGCCTCCTCCAGCGCCTCGCTCACCGACGATATCCTGACCTCATTAGCGAACATGACGTCAACGTAGCGCCTATCTCGGCTGAGGGGGCAGTAGAAGCACCTGCTAGGGCATAGGCCCGTTATGAAGAGCACCAGCTTCAGCCCTCTCTGGCAGAGATCGCAGCCCAGCGGCAGCTCGCCCACCACCACGCTCCCAGTCGGTAGCCTCCTCAAAGCCACTTCACCATCACGTAGCAAGCCTCACCGTCGGGGTAGTAGTCGGGCACTACGTACATCTCCTTAAAACCCAGCTTCCTGTAGAGGCGCAACGCCGCCTCGTTGCTCACCCTCACCTCCAACCTGGCCACGAGAGCCCCCCTCTCCTTAAGCCTCCTCAGCAGCTCTGAGAGGAGCGCGGTCCCGACGCCCCTCCCCCTGTGGCCGGGGTCGACCGCTATCGACATTATATGCCCCAGCCGTCCTTCCCTGAGCAGGGCGACGGCGTAGCCGACCACCTCCCCACCGACCTCGTAGACCACGAACAAGTCTCCAGCCAGAGCCATGAGCGAGACCATCAGCCCGGGCGAGTAAGGGTGCTTGAACGATCGGCGCTCTATGTTGACTATCCTGGGTAGGTCGTCAGGCCTTGCCTCCCTCACCCGCTCCCCGCTCCCCACGCGGGATACTGCCTAGAAGAAAAGCTTATACTTAACTCAGCCTAGTATCCTAAAAAAGAATTGTGGGGGTGGGCTCGGTGAGCGTTGGCATAGAGCAGATCGACCGCGCCATAATGATACTCCAGAGGGTCGCCGAGGACACGGGGGTCCCCAGGAACATCAGGAGGGCGGCCAGCGAGTCGATAGAGACACTTAAGAGGAAGGACCTCTCGCCTGGCCTCCGCGCTGCGAACGCCATAAGCATACTTGAGGAGGTCTCGCAGGACCCAAACATGCCCCTCTTTGCTAGGACGGCGATATGGCAGGCGATAAGTCTGCTGGAGCAGGTGAAGGACTAGGGGTGGCGGAGAGGCCGCTCGCCAGGGTCAGAGGCATATACGCCACGGCAGTGACGAAGGTGCTACTTGACAGCGGCTTCGGCATAACGCAGCCCACAAAACCCATACTGGAGCGGTTCAGGCTAGAGCCGATTTTTGACCCCCCTGACGTAACGGTCAAGGACCTTAGCGACAGGGCGGGCGTGCTCGTCGTAGGTGAGCCAAGCGCCGCTAAGCTGACCGTCGACGCGCTGCTCAGGAGCGCTGGGCGCGCCGTGGTGAGGGAGCACAAGCCCCTCCTCTACTCCACCTATAAGGGCGTCGTTAAGGAGGTCAGGCGCGACGGCACGGCCCTGGTCGACATAGGCGACGCAGTCGGGGTGCTTCAGGAGGGCGGCAGGCTCAGGGTGGGTGACGAGGTGCTGGTATGTGTGCGCAGGCCGTCCTTCGACGGGCCGCCCCTGCTGACCACGCGCATAGTTGTCTCGGGCAGGTACATGAGGCTGATAAGGGGCTCCGAGAGGGTCACCCTGAGCGAGTTCATCAGGGGACACTCGAAGAGGGAAGAGCTGCTGTCGCTGGGCTTCATGATCAGGCCAAGGGGGTGGGGGGTGAGGTGGAGGAGCAGCGCTGGCTACGCGCCAGCCGAGGAGCTACTGAGGGAGGCTGAGGAGCTGAGGGAGAGGGCTAGGGAGGTGGAGGAGAGAGGCAGGGAGGCCCCCGCCCCCTCGCTGATAGAGGGTGGCGAGCAGGTCGCGGAGGTACTCTTCCCGCTCGAGGCCAAGAGGGCGCTAGACGAGGTCCGAAACCAGGTGGTGCCGACGGTCAAGTACCACCACTACCTGAAGTGCGCTGAGGGGATCTCTGAGCGCGTCGACTTCGCTGAGTACCTGCTGAGCAGGGGGGTCGACAGGGAGCAGCTCTCGAGGGCCCTGCTGGAGTACCACGCGGATGCCCTGCTCAGCAGGCCTGAGGGCTCGAGCGCCCTGCTACTCCACTACACCATCCCCGGTGAGGTGGTGGAGCTCAAGGGCAGAGTTGACAGGGTGGTCGCTGGCGGCGTGCTGCTGCGGAGGAGATTCGCGCCCAGGGGGCGCTACGACGGGATAAGCGAGGTCAAGGAGGAGGGGGACTACGGGCTCACGCTAGTCAGGCTCTTCAGGCCCTACGTCGTCCACTTCTACTACAGGAGGGACGGGAGCCTCAAGGGGGTCTACGTGAACATAAACACGCCCGTCGAGCTAGTGGGCCCCCTCAAGTTCAGGTACATCGACTTAGAGGTCGACGTCGTGAGGGGCGGGGGTGGCACTAGGGTCGTGGACCTCGACAGGCTTAGAGCCCACGCCAGCAGGGGCGCCCTCTCCCCCGATTACGCGCGCGAGGTAGCTGAGCTGGCAGAGAGAGCCAGGAGAGTGCTGGCGAGCCGGGACTTTAGCGACCCCCTCGAGCTGGACGAGGAGCTAGCTGCCGCGCTTGGCGTAGACGAAGGCCTGCCCCTCTAAGGACTCATCGACGTATACTGCGACTGAGTACCCGAGGGACTCTAGGGCCTCTGAGACCTCATGCGTGCTAACGACGTCCGTGTGCACTTCCACTACGAGCCTCTTGACCCTAGCCGCGGCATCGCGGCTGAAGGCAGAGAGCACGTCTAGCTCGTGGCCCTCCACGTCCACCTTCATCAGGTCCACGCGCCTGACGCCTAGGCGCTTCAGCAGCTGCTCTAGCGTAATCGTCCTCACCCTCACCTCCATCAGCTCGTTGCCGAACAGCCTGGCGTAGTCCTCGCGGAGTGACGCGTTAACGTCACACTCGGGCACGTAGAGCGTGGCCCTGCCGGAGCTGGCGCTGAGGGCGAGAGGGAGGGCCCTAGCCCTCCTCGCCCCGTTGATCTGCAGGTTGAAGGCGCACAGCGCGTGGGCCCGTGGGTTAGGCTCGAGGGCTATCACGCGCCCCCCCTCGCCCACTGCGGCGTAAGCCCTCAGAGCCCATAGGCCTATGAAGGCGCCCACGTCCAGCACTGTCCAGCCCTCCCTCGGAGCGAAGTCCCCCAGCACCTCGTAATCCCCGTAGTAGAACACGTGGAGGGCGTTCCTGAGGGCCGCTGGCAGATGATCGGCCAGGGCGTAAGCCCTGAGCCCCATGGGCAGCCTGATGAGCACGGCCCTCAGGGGAAGGGCTGCGCACGCGGCGAGTCTCCAGGCCTCCGCAAAGCCGAGGCACGCTGAGAGGGGGGCGGCTAGCCTTAGCACGTCAGCTAGTCGGCGAGGCGCTGCAGCGTGCATCGCTGCCTACCGCTCAGTTAGTGCGCAGCTCTTGCGTAAAAGCTTATTAGGCCTGGCGCGGTGTCTAGTCTCAGGCGCGGGGGTGCCCGAGCCGGACAAGGGGTCTAGCTAGGGCTAGACCCTCCCAGAGGGGCCGGACTTAAGATCCGGTGGCGAAGGCCTGCGTGGGTTCGAATCCCACCCCCCGCACCACTGGACTTCTCCCACTGGGCCACTGACCCGCTGGTCACCTGACGCCCAGCAAGTGGTAAGTGCTCAGTGCGTGACCTCGCTCCCACCTCCGCGGTCAGGGGCGTGTCTAGGGCCGCCTCTGAATTGAGCTCCGCGGATGGAGCTAAGCATCAGCCACGCGGCCTGCGCCTCGCAGTCGCCAGGGCAGCCCAACTCCTTAAGATCCTTGTAGCCATCCGCGAGCCAAGGGGTTCGGCTTTTCGGCGGATGGGAGGGATGGCGTTCGGCGGTTCTCCAGTCAGGTCTTGATGCCCCCGACCACGGCAAGGGGTCCCGAGGAGGCGGACTGCTACTCTCGACCGCAGCGAAGACCTGAGCCTAGTCCTCCCCACGAACACTCCTGCGGGGCGTGGCACCCCCAGCTAGGGTGGAGGGCCCCCTAAGACGCAGGCAGCCCTCGACGACTCCGAACCTAATCCCGTGCCGGTGGCAGGCGGCTAGGGCGCGCCTGTAGAAGGCGTTGACGTACCTCTTGGTCGGGTAGCCGCCCCTCCCGAACACCCGCCTGCACCTCTCAGCGAGCTCGGGGAACCTCCTCTCCAGCACCCTCATGTACTCCTCCCAGCAGGGCCCGGGCAGGGTTAGAGGGCTGAAGAACACGTAGCACGCCCCGTGCTCCTTAGCGGCTTTAGCCACCTCGTCGAG
The DNA here is from genome assembly GCA_964497915.1 of uncultured Thermoproteales archaeon. GTDB lineage: Archaea > Thermoproteota > Thermoprotei > Thermofilales > CAYSTQ01 > CAZCFI01. Next base: position 11,380 of record CAZCFI010000013.1, on the reverse strand, counting down.
CGCCTCCTGGGAGTCTGAGATGAGGGGCAAGGTCGGCACGAGCGCCACGCCAGCGCAGAACCCCTCCTCCCTAACCCTGCTGAGCGCCTCGAGCCTCTCCCTAGGGCTGGGGGCGTTGGGCTCAAACACCCTAGCGACCTCCTCGTCGAGCGCTGACATCGAGAACGTTATCAGGACGCCCCGCCCGACCTCCTCCCTCAGGTCTGGGGGCAGCGTAGCAGAGGAGTCCACTTCCGCTAGCAAGTCGAGGTCCCTCAGCACGAGCGGCGACTTGGTTAGGCAGTGCACCGGGAACCTGTGCCTCGCGATGACCTCTAAGCACCTCCGGGTTAGCCAGAGCCTCTCCTCAGCCCAGGTCCAGGGCTCGGTCGCGGAGCTTAGGGCGATAAAGCCGTACTCGCCCCTCTCAGCGAGCCCCCTGAGCTCCCTGGAGAGCAGGAGGGGGGCGTTGACCTTGACTCCTAAGTAGCCGGGCCTCTGGCGGCCGTGGGCGTAGCAGTAGACGCAGCTGAACTCACACGACACGTACGGGTTGAGCGCGTACTCGTCCAGGAACCAGGGATCCCTCCTGTGCCTGCTGAGCACCCTCTTAGCGTAGACCTCCTCGACCCTCACCGCTAGCCCCTGCAGAGCCCAAGTCATCGTGAGGGCCTTGGCGCCTCGCGAGAAACTTCAACTGCCGTCGCTCACCTCACCGGCTACTTCATCATGGGCTTTACCAGGTCCATTATGGCCTTGTACCAGTCCTTGGCCTTCACCACGCCCGACGCGACCAGCACGCCGACGGTCCCGAGCCTCAGCGCGGCCGCTACGTCGTCCCCCGTCGTTATGCCAGCCCCGGTGAGTATCTTGACGTCGGGGTTGACCCTCCTGACCAGGTCCACGGTCGAGGTTATGACCTCGGGCTTGGCCTTGGACACGGGGATGCCCGTCCCTATGAGCTCTGGGGGCTCTATGGCTATCATGTCGGGCCTGAGCGCCGCCACTGCAGCGCTCACCTCGGGCGTGTTAGCGCAGACCGTGGTCACCATCTTGAGCTCCCTAGCCCTCTTCACGACCTCGTCTATCACGTCGACCCTCAGCCTCCTCTCCGAGTGGTTCAGTATCGTCCCCACGGCCCCCGCGTCCCTCACGGCCTCGAGGGTCACGTGCCCCGTGTGGGCACCTGGGGTCACGGGGTCCACGTGCTGGGCGAAGACCGGTATCTCGACGGCCTCGGCCACTGGCGCTATGTCAGTGAACTGGGGGGCGACTATTATCGTAACCCCCGTCTCCTTGCTCACGCGCTCAGCCACCTTGGCCAGCTCGACGGCCCTCCTCCCCGACGACTGGCTGTAGGCCTTGAAGTTTATCAGGAGAACCGGGTACCTTATCTCGACCACGCCACCACCCCCGGCTTAGCCTTAAGGCCCATGGTTAAATAACCTTTCCGCAGAAAACCCTAAAAGGCCCCCGAGCGCTATCTGCAGTGGGGCTGCGCCCTAAGGGGTGAGCGTGGAGGTCGGCATGTTCTGGAGGCTCGTCAGGCCTGACGCGATCAGCGTCTGGCGCCACAAGGAGGTCAGGGAGAGGCTGAGCCACTACCGGGCGGTGATGGACGATGAGAGGCCGGCCAAGTACAGGGTTGTGAAGAGGATACCAGTGGAGGACAGGCCTGAGGAGCTGTCGTGGGAGGAGCTCTGGAGGCTTCACAATGAGAAGAGCCGAGAGTTCGGCGAGGTCTACGAAGAGGTGGCTGACGACCCAAAGCGGTTCGAGTCACTAAGGGTGCCTGAGGTCAGCTTCCTGGACCTGAAGGTCGAGCTCGTCAGAAGGATGGTGAGCAAGTGCGTCCTGTGCGAGTGGAGGTGTGGCGTAGACAGGTGGTCCGGGCAAGCTGGCAGGTGCGGCCTCGACGCGAAGAGCAGAGTGGCGTCAGCGTTCCTCCACATGGGGGAGGAGGCCCCGCTAGTGCCCTCAGGCACGATATTCTTCACTGGTTGCAGCTTCAGATGCGTCTTCTGCCAGAACTGGGACATCTCGACCAACCCCCTAAACGGCGAGGAGGTGAGCCCCAAGGAGCTCGCGAGGATGGCGGTCAAGCTCAGGAGCGTGGGGGCGCGCAACATAAATTACGTCGGCGGCAACCCCGACCAGCACCTCCACACCATAGTTGAGTCGCTCAAGTACATGGACGTCAACGTGCCGCTCCTGTGGAACAGTAACTTCTACATGAGCGAGGAGTCGATGGATATCCTCGTCGACATAATAGACATCTGGCTCCCCGACTTCAAGTACGGAAACGACGAGTGCGCCCTAAGGCTCTCTAAGGTGAGGAACTACTTCGCCGTGGTGTCGAGGAACCACAAGATGGCTTACGAGCACGGTGACATGATAATCAGGCACCTAGTGCTGCCCAACCACCTGGAGTGCTGCACCGAGCCCGTTCTCAAGTGGATAGCTGACAACTGCCCCCGAGCCCTCGTCAACGTGATGGACCAGTACAGGCCCGAGCACCACGTGCTTCTCAACCCAGAGGAGTACGAGGACATCAGCAGGAGGCCGACGACTGAGGAGATAAGGAAGGCCTACCAGATAGCCAGGGAGCTGGGGCTGTGCTACGAGCACATATCCTGAAAGCGCCTGGCTTTTAACGGGCACTGCACTTGACTATGGGGAGAGGGTTGCGCTGGAAGAGTGTCGAAAGGCTGGTCAGGGTGCTGCGCTACCTCGCCAGGGACAGGAGGGGCTCCCAGCTGATAGAGGAGGGGATGCTCCTCGGGATATCCCTGGTAGCGATGACAGTGGTCGCCACCATGGCCTCGAACATCCTAGGCAGCATAAAAGCAGCCTATGACAACGCCAGAAGCTCGCTAGACCAGTTCCTGACCGAGGTGCTGAGGGACGACTTTAATAAGATGTGGGACTTCGTGTTTGGAGGGGGCGGGTGAGGGAAAAACGAAAATTCTTAGGCTTTTTTAGTCAAACTCAGAGGTGCCAGTCTTCTCCTCCTCTTCCTCCTCTTTGCCCTTCTCCTCCTTGGTCTCTATCTTGCTTGCCGCTATTATGTCGTCGATCCTCAGGATCATGGCGGCGGCCTCAGTAGCCGACCTAATGGCGTGCACCTTTACGGCTAGCGGCTCGATCACGCCTAGGGCCATCATGTCAGTGACCTTGCCGCTGAACACGTCGACTCCGTACCTCCACCCGTCTGGCTTCTCGTGAGCAGACCTCAGCTCCGCCAGTATGTCGACGGCGTCCAGGCCGGCGTTCTCAGCCAGGGTCCTCGGGATAGACTCGAGCGCGCTGGCGAACGCCTCTATGGCCAGCTGCTCCCTCCCGCCCACCTTGACGGCGTACTCCCTCAGCTCCTTAGCGAGCTCGGCCTCGGGGGCTCCGCCTCCAGGCCAAATATAGGGCTCCTCGACCACGTCGGCGACAACGCTGAGCGCGTCTATGAGGGACCTCTCAGCCTCGTCGACGACCTTCTCCAAGCCTCCCCTTATGAGGATGCTGACGGCCCTCGGGTTCTTGCAGCCCTCCACGAACACCATCTTCTCCTCAGCGACCTTCCTCTCCTCGACGAGCTCGGCCTCTCCGAGGTCATCCGGCGTGAGGTCCTCGACCTTCGTGACGATCCTGGCGCCAGTGGCCCTGGCCAGCTTCTCCATGTCGCTCTTCTTGACCCTCCTCACGGCCAGTATGCCCCTCTTGGCGAGGAAGTGCTGGGCCATGTCGTCTATGCCCTTCTGGCAGAAGACGACGTTGGCGCCGACCGAGGCTATCTTGTCGACCATCTTCTTTAATATCTCGGCCTCCTGGTCCAGGAAGGCCTTGAGCTGATCGGGCGTCGTCACGTGAATCTTAGCGGACCACTCTGGCTTCTCTATCTCAAGCGGGCAGTTGAGGAGGGCTATCTTGGCCTTCTCGACCCTCTTGGGCATCCCTGGGTGCACGACCTCCTTGTCGATTATCACTCCGTAGACTAGCTGGCTGTCCCTCAGGCTCCCGCCCTGCTTCTTGATCAGCTGCACGTAGTCGATGTCGGCCACCCACTCGTCGCCCCTCTTCTCAGCGATCTGCTTGACGGCCTTGACGGCCATCTCAGCCAGGTACTCCCTGACGGCGCTGACGGCCTTGCCGTGCATGGCGGTCATGGCTACCTTCTTTAGGGTCTCGAAGTCGTCCAGGTCGACCTTGATGGCCCTCTGCCTGAGGAGCTCCATTGCCTTCTCCTCAGCCTTCTTGAATCCAGAAATTATGACCGTCGGGTGGATGTTCTTTAGGAGGAGCTTCTCGGCCTCCTTCAGCAGCTCGCCAGCCAGCACCACTGCCGTCGTAGTGCCGTCGCCGACCTCATCGTCCTGGGCCTTGGAGATCTCGACTAGCAGCTTGGCTATCGGGTGCTGGACGTCGATCTCGTCGAGAATGGTAGCACCGTCGTTGCTGACGGTGATGTCGCCGAGGCTGTCGATGAGCATCTTGTCCATGCCCTTCGGGCCCAGGGTCGTCTTTATGGCCTCACTTATGGCCTTGGCCACCATTATGTTCTGTCGCAGGGCCTCGCGGCCGGTGGTCCTAGTGGTGCCCTCCTTCAGTATGAGGACGGGGACTCCTCCCAGCTGCGCGAGAGCCGCCATGGTAGACCCCCTTCCGTAAGTCATCAGCTTGCGCTTCTATTTAAGTATTTCTGTGGGGCCTCAGCAGGCACTAAGCCTAGGACAAAGCGTCGGAGCAGGGATCAGAAGCCCCAGCTGCGGGAGCCCCACCCTCGCCCCTAGACCTGCACTATCTTGAACATCCTTCTGACGGCGAACTCCACGTCCTCCTTGGTGACCGTCTTCCTGCCAGCGTGCTTGGCTGCCTCCAGAGCCTCCCTCGCTATGTCCTCTGCCAGCCTCTCCAGCAGATCCCTGAGGGCCCTTATGGCCTCGTCGCTGACGCGCTCCGCCCCCACCTTGTGCAGAATTCTGTCGATCGGTGCCAGCGGTATCTCCTTATCTCTCACTCTCTTCATCGAGTCCACCACAGTAGTATTGGCTAACGATATATAAAAGAGTTGAGCAGGTGCGGTAAGGTTATATGTGGCGGGCGCGATTAGACGGGGGGTGCTGAGCTTGGGGAAGGTTAGGCCAGCGTTCATAAAGAGGACTGCTAGGGAGCTACTCGAGCGCTACAGGGACAGGTTCAAGCCTGACTTCGAGCACAACAAGAGGGTCGTCCAGGAGCTAACGAACATAAAGTCCAAGAGGACGAGGAACAGGATAGCTGGCTACATCACCAGGCTGATCAAGATCGAGATGAGGAGGGAGGCCGCCCTGCTGGCCGAGGAGGGCGCTGCGGCTGAGGAGGGCAAGGCTTAAATACGCGGCTCGGCGTACCACAGCACGGATGAAGAAACTGACCTGCGCTGACGAGTGAGGAGATGAACCTCCTCTGACGCCCTTCTCGGGCCGCGCCCCACTCAAGCGCTCGCGAAGCTTAGTGGTAAGCTAAGTCTCCCGGGCGCTCCTCCTCAGCACTCTCTCGAAGAGCTTGCCTATCTCCTTGATCCTAGCGGGAATATCTAGCTTCATTGAGCAAACCTCGATGCACCTCCTGCACTCGATGCAGGCGTCGGGCTTGACTTCGAGGCTCTCGTATATCTTCACGCCGTAGCTCCTCAGCTCCTTAGGGTAGTAGGTGTAGACCTCGTACGCCCTGAAGATCTCCGGCACAGGGATGCCCTGGGGCACACCCTCGTGCAGTACCCGCACCTAAGGCAGGTCTGCATCGCCCCAGCATACCCGAACCTCTCGAGCCCCAGGCTCGCTATCAGGCTGAATAGCTGCCTCTTCTCCTCCTCGGTGATGAGCAGGGGCTCATCGGCCAACCCTAGCGTCCTCCTCTATCTCGTGAACCCTCTTGATGCCGGGTATCACCACGTCGACGCGCGGGTTGGACAGCACGTACTTCAGGCTCAGCCTGACCAGGGGGTCCTCCCTGCGCTTCCCCACGGCGGTCTCAGGCAGCACCAGCTGTCCCCCAGCAGCGGCTTCATCGCTATGACGGCCATCCCGTGCTCCTTTGCGAGCTTGAGTATGCCCTCCCTCTCGACGCTCTCGTGGTCCAGCGGGGAGTAGACCAGCATTATCACGTCGAACTCGCCGCTCTCTATGGCCATCCTCATGACGTCCAGGTCTCGGTGTATGGTTATTCCGGTGTGCCCTATCAGCCCCTTCTGCCTCGCTATCCTCAGCCCCTCGAGCGCGCCGCCCCTAGACACGACCTTCTGGTACAGGTCCTTGCTGTTGACCGCGTGGAGCTCGTAGACGTCTATGTAGTCGGTCTGTAGCTCCCTCATGCCGACCTTTAGGTCCTTTAGTAGGCCGTCTCGATCCCTCGACAGGCTCCTCGATGAGATGCGGAACTCGTCCCTCCTGCCCCTCAGCGCTGCCCCTATCTTCTCCTCGCTGTCGCCGTAGGCCCTGGCCGTGTCTATGAAGTTGACGCCCAGGTCGAGGGCCCTGTTAAGCATCTCGGCGGTCTCGCTCTCGCTCACCTTGGGCAGCTTGATGCCCCCGAAGCCTATCACAGACACCTTCAGCCCCATCCTCCCGAGGATCCTGTACCTCACTCGAGCCCCCACGCCTTAAGTCGCACTCAGGCTTGACTCTTAGCCTGGGCTAAGGCCCCCACCGAGCCGCTAGGGAGGTGGCTGCGTGACGCTCTGGCCGCCCCCGCCTAGAGGCTGAAAGCTTAAATATACAGCCAAGAGGGTTTATGTCGCCAGAGTCCTGGGCGGTGGTGTCATGCCCATCAAGAAAGGCGACTTCGTGCTGATATCGTACGTGGCTAGGGTCAAGGAGGACGGGCGAGTGATTAGCACGAACATAGAGGAGGAGGCTAAGAGGGCTGGCATCTACGAGGAGGGCAGGCTCTACGAGCCCGAGCTGGTCATAGTGGGCGAGGGGTGGGTGCTCAAGGGGTTGGACGAGGAGCTAGAGAAGTTCGAGGTCGGCGAGGAGAGGGAGGTCGAGCTGCCGCCTGAGAAGGCGTTTGGCAAGAGGGACCCCAGCAAGATCAGGGTCATCTCGGCTAGGGAGCTGTCCCGCAGGGGCATAGTGCCCCGCGTCAACATGGAGGTAGAGGTGGACGGCAGGAGGGCCATAGTGAGGAGTGTGGGCGGCGGCCGCGTGGTCCTGGACTTCAACCATCCGTTGGCTGGGAAGACCATAGTGTACAAAGTTAAGGTCGTCAGGAAGCTCGAAGGGCTGGACGAGAAGGTCTTAGAGCTAGCTCACAGGTGGCTTCCTAGGCTCGACAGGAGCAAGATTAGCGTGTCAGTGGCAGAGGATGGAACGGCTGTCATCGAGCTGCCCGAGGAGGTGCTAGGATACGAGAGACTCGGCCTCATCCAGAGGGGCATCATGCGCGACATAGAGAGGTACCTCCCCGAAATCAGCGCCGTCAGGTACGTGGTGACCGTCAAGCTTCGTAGGCAGCGAGCCTCCGAACAGAGGCAAGCTTGATGTCTAGGCCAGCGGGGCACTCGACGTGCCTGCTCAGCACACACTCAACGACGACCTTCTCGCCGTCCTCCAGGCCCTCCGCCCTGCAGTACTCGCGGTAGGCGCACTGCCCCCTGTAGCTGCAAGCAGGGCGCCTGAACGTGGTCACCAACCCCTCAGCCACCACCCTCGAGGTCAGGGCAATGACCTTAGGCGCCTCGACGACGTCTACGACGACCATCTTGGCCCTCAGTAGGGGGCAGACGTGCGCCACGCGCCTCACCCTCACGACCTCGTACGTGAGGCCCTCCCTCAGCTTGCCCACGCACGCCCTGTACAAGCGGCACCTCCTGCAGAGGGGGTGCACCCTCACCGAGAATCTGGTGCCCTCGCTGGCCTGAGCCTCCGTCACCAGCGCGACTATGCGCCTAAGCCTCCTCATCACACTGAGTAACATCGATAGATTTTTATAGGTGAGGGGCGTGCCATTACTTGGAGTTTTGCCCCTGCAGAATCATCCTGGAAGTGTTCGGAATGGCGTGGGTTGACGTGGGAGGGGGGCTTCCTGCCCCGACTAAGCTCAGGAGCGAGGAGGCGCTGAGAGAGCTCAAGGAGAGGGTGCTCAGGGGGACCACGACCATAGGGCTCAGGTGCGCCGACGGCGTGGTTCTGGCCACTGACAGGCGAGTCACAGCTGGCTACTACATCGCTCACAAGCGGGGCAAGAAGATATACGCGATCGACGACCACGTGGCCGCAACGGTGGCCGGCGCTGTAGCGGACGCTCAGAAGCTCGTTGACACCCTGCGCGTCGAGGCCAAGCTCTACAGGTACGACGCCGACAGGCCGATCCCAGTCAAGGCCCTAGCCACGCTAGCGTCTAACGTGCTCTTCAGCGCCAGGCCGCACATATACGTAGTGAGGGTGCTGCTCGGCGGAGTGGACAGCGAGGAGGGACCGGCTCTGTACAGTGTCGACTGGTTCGGGACCGTCACCGGGGAGCTCTACACGGCCACGGGGTCTGGGTACCCGGTGGCGATAGGCATCCTCGAGGAGGGCTACAGGGAGGGCATAACCACAGAGGAGGCCGTGCCTCTCGCAGTGAGGGCGGTGCGCTCAGCCATCATGAGGGACACAGGGAGCGGCGAGGGCATAGACGTAGCCGTGGTCACGTCTCGCGGCGTCAGGCTGCTCACTGACGACGAGGTCAGGAGGTACTTGAGGAGGGCTTGAGGAGCAGGTGCGGGGGATGTCAGCGGATAGGATAGTCGTCAGCATAAGAGAGACGATACTCAACAGCATACCCAGGGAGGCTGGCATAACCAAGATAGAGTTCGAGGGCCCCAAGATAGCCATATACTCGACCAACCCTCTCGTCCTGCTAGAGAGGGGGGACGAGCTGATAAGGAACATAGTCCGCACCCTCAAGAAGAGGGTGGTCGTGAGGGCCGACCCCGAGGTCAGGATGAGGGAGGACGAGGCCAGGAAGGCTATTGAGGAGATAGTGCCGCCGGAGGCCGAGATCACAGGGATGTACTTCGACCACAACACGGGCGAGGTCGAGATAGAGGCCAAGAAGCCCGGCTACGTCATAGGGAAGGAGGGGCAGACCCTCAGGCTCATCATTATGAGGACGCTGTGGAGGCCCAGGGTCGTGCGCACTCCTCCCCTAAAGTCAGTCACCGTCGAGCAGGTCAGGAGGCTCTTCAGGAGCAAGAGCGAGGAGAGGATAAAGTTCCTCCGAGACGTCGGGACTCGGATACACAGGTCCATCTTCTTCAAGGAGGGCAGGGTCAGGATAGTGGCGCTGGGCGGCTTCCAGGAGGTGGGCAGGAGCGCCATCCTAGTGCAGACCCCTGAGAGCAACATACTGCTGGACGTCGGCATCAAGCCGTCGTACCCAATGGACGAATACCCCTACCTCGACCTCTCAGACTTCGACGTAGACAACCTGGACGCCGTGGTCATAACCCACGCCCACCTCGACCACTGCGGCTTCCTCCCGTTCCTCTTCAAGTACGGGTACAGGGGGCCCGTGTACACAACTGAGCCGACGATGTACCTAATGAAGCTCCTCTACGAGGACTACATAGAGGTCGGCATTAAGGAGGGCAAGATAGTGCCGTTCGACATGAAGTGCGTCGCTGAGGCCATATCTCACATAATAACGCTCAAGTACGGCGAGGTCACCGACATAACCCCCGACGTCAGGCTGACGCTCCACGACGCTGGCCACATCCTGGGCTCGGCGATGGCGCACCTCCACATCGGCAGGGGACTCTTCAACATAGTGTACACAGGCGACTTCAAGTTCGAGAGGACCCGGCTGCTGAACAGCGCTGACTCCAGGTTCCCCAGGGTCGAGGCCCTGATAATGGAGTGCACCTACGGCAGCGCTAGCGATGTCATGCCGCCCCGCTACGAGACGGAAAGGCAGTTCATAGAGCTGGTGGGCAAGACCCTCGAGAGGGGCGGCAAGGTGCTGATACCAGTCCTGGCGGTCGGCAGGGCCCAGGAGATAATGATGGTGCTGAGCGAGGCCATCAGGAGCAAGCAGCTCCCCGAGGCGGTGATATACGTGGAGGGCATGATCCAGGAGGCCACGGCCATACACACGACGTTCCCCGAGTACCTGTCCCAGAGCGTCAAGGAGAGGATATACAGGGGGGAGAACCCCTTCACCTCCGACGAGTTCGTGATAGTGGACAGCCCCAGCAAGCGTAGCGAGGCGCTGGAGATAGGGCCGTGCGTGATAATGGCCACCTCGGGCATGCTCGTGGGCGGCCCGGTCCTGGACTACCTAAGGATGCTAGCGCCCGACGAGAAGAACAGCCTCATCTTCGTCAGCTATCAGATAGAAGGGACCCTGGGGAGCAGGATACTCCACGGCCTCAGGGAGGTCTTCCTGCACGAGCCCGGCTCAGGCAGGGTCCAGCTGGTCAAGATAAACATGGAGGTTCGCAGCGTCCAGGGCTTCTCGGGGCACAGCGACAGGAGACAGCTTGTCAGCTACCTCCACAGGATAACCCCGAGGCCTGAGAAGGTGATCCTGTGTCACGGCGAGAGGAGCAAGATAAGGGAGATGGCCAGTTACATACGCAGGAGGCTTGGGTACACGGTCATCGAGATGAGCAACACCGACGCCGTTAGGGTCAGGTGAAGGGAGCCTCTGCCAGGGCATTGGAGTGCAAGGGCTAGAAAGGCGCTGACGCGCAGCACTGCCAGGCAGCTGAGGCGTGCGCGGCGCGTGGGAGGGCAGGGCAGTGCCGCACAACTTTTATTAGGCTGCTGCTAAGAGTTAGTAGCGGGGCCCGTGGTCTAGCCCGGCCTAGGATACCCGCCTGACACGCGGGAGAGGGAGCTCCAAGGCTAGCCCCCCGAGGTCGGGGGTTCAAATCCCCCCGGGCCCACTTATCTAGAAAGAAAAATTCTACATAGAATCTTAGGAGCGTATTCCTCTTCTCAGAGTCACAGCACAAGTCCGTGCTCTTTTATTGAATAGGCTGGCGGCGCAGGGGGCAAGGCCCGGCGCCGCTAGGCGCCCGAGCCGGGCGGGGGCGGCCTAGGGTTCCGGGGGACCCACCTGCCATTCCTCTTTTCATATCTTCTAAGCCACTCCCTGACCCTATCCCTGTTTCTCTCGTACCTCCTTAAGATCTTAGTGGCGTCCCCCAGCTTCCCCCTCTTCCTCTCGACCCTGAAGCTGATGAGCGCTGCGAACCTGAGCAGCGACTCCCTGTCCCAGACTCGGATCTCCCAGCAGTCCCTCCTCAGCCTGTAGCGCCTGCCGCGTATCACATAGACCTCGCCTTTCCTGCGCTTCCTCTGGGGAGGCCACGAGCACCTTATGCCGAACTCCTCCAGCAGCCTCCTGGCGAATCCCAGTAGCTCCAGGTCGCTGTTAGTTAAGG
>CAZCFI010000012.1:0-33778 GCA_964497915.1 uncultured Thermoproteales archaeon | reverse complement strand
GACCGCTCTCCTCACGGCCCTTATGACCTCGGGCGGGACGGGAGCGCCGCCCGAGCCGCCCTCCAGGTACACGAACCTGAAGCCCATCATCTCAGCGGCCAGAGCGTAGGCCGCTATCAGCTCAGGTCTCGAGAACGGCAGCGGGGTGGCTTCGCTCACCAGCGCCACGACGCCCCCCTCGCCAAGTATGAGGTAGGCTAGGGGGATGCTCTCAAGCCCGTACCTCTTGACTATCACGGCGCCCTGGACCTGCGCCCCCACTACGTAGTAGGTGTTCCTGGAGTTCAGGACGGAGAGGAACCACACGGCGTCGGCGTGCCTGCTCACGCCGGACACGCTGCCGGGGAATAGGATCACGGGCACTCCGACCCTCTCCTTAACCGTCTTGACGAGCTCGTCGGTCATGGACTCTGAGACTCCGAGGCTGCCGCCAACCATGATGGCCGAGGTCCCAGCGGCCTCGGCCTCGCTTGCGATCTCAGCGGCCTCGCGAGGCTCGGTCTTGTCAGGGTCTATGAGCGTCATGTGGATGGCTCCGTCGCTCTCAATCCTGCTGAGTATGTACCTCTCGACGCGCCCCCTCATGCCTGCCTCCTCTCCTCGGGAAGCTCGCCGCTGCGGGTCGCCTCAGCGCCCTGGCTGACAGGCAGCGCGACCCCCTCGTAGAATGCGTCCACGAACTTGCTGTAGTAGTCGACCGGGTGGAGCCCCTCCTCGTATCTGAAGGAGGCCTCCAGCGAGCAGTAGCCGCACTTGACCCTGACGACCCCCTCCTTCTTGTCTATCGCTACGCCGACCCCCTTCCTGCCACACTGCGGGCACGAGAACACGCTAGGTATCTTCTTCCTGGGCCTGTAGACCCTCCTCTTGCGCCCTCGCCTCCTCCTCCCCAACCAGACCACCCTCGCTTAGCTCGCGGAGCCTCTCCTCGACTAACCTAATCTCGTACTCTGGATTTATAGGTTCCACCTTGAAGACCACAGCGACCTCAGAGCCAGCCTGGGGCCTTAGCAGGCAGCCGTAGACGACCCACTCGCTGCCCCTAACCTCGCCCCTCGCGTAGTCCACGACCTCGGAGAGCAGCTCGGAGCTCTCCAGGAGCTCGAGCGCGTCCTCGTAGCTCACCCCGAGGAGCCTCTCGACCACGCCCCAGTCGTTAGTGAGGCCCCTGACCCTGCTGAGCCCATCCTCTAAGGTGAGCCTCAGCACCGCCAGGGGGTGCCCCCTGCCCTCCACCGGCTGTCGCCTGAAGCGGCCATCGCCATCATCGTAGACGGCTACCCTCAGCTCTAGGTCCGTGATCGTGAGTCTCGCGCTAAAGAAGCCGCGCGCCTCTCGGAGCAGCAGCGCCCTGGAGCACTCCGCGCTGAGTTCCACGTCGCTCACCTCGACCTCAGACCAGGGGTTAGCCCTCAAGATCAGTAGCCCGTCCTCCCCCTGGACGTCGGCGTCGTAGATGCGCATCTGGCGGGCAGAGCCCGCGTCCACGTCAGTGAAGCCACCTGGCGGCTCGCGCCTGAGCAGGTCCTCGATGAGTGAGATCGGGAGCCTAAGGAGGACGCCATCGGCGTCGTCGTGCAGGAGGACGCTGGCGGAGTAGGCTCCCCTGGGCTCCACGTACCCCACTAGCCCCTCCACATCGAGGCCCCTTAGCCTCCCAGCCGCGCGCACCGAGGAGGGGGGCAGCGCTCGCCCCCCGCTGGCCTCGCCCCTCTTCAGGACCTCGACGGTGGTCCACTCGCCGAGCACGTAGTCGCCGCTCTCGCTCGAGGGCCTCAGGCCCGTGAAGCGCACTGTGGCGCCGGGCGCAATCCCCTCTAGGGCGCTGGCGAGCCCTCCCCACGCTATCACCCTGACGAGGGAGCCGTTGCCTGCGTCGCGCCCCCGCACGCAGACGACGGCCCGCCTCTCACCAGCCACCCTCGAGAAGGCAGCCCCCCTCATCACCCTGTCGACCACGACGGTGACCTCTCCCCCCTTAAGCTCGTCGGGCATCACCTCCTCCAGGGGCGGCACGCTGGCCTCAGCCTCGTCGGCCACCCTCACGTCCCCCCCGCTGGCTAGGGAGAGCTCCAGCCGCCCCCTAAACTCCCTCACGACCGCCCTCCGCACCTTGACGAGCGCGCCGGGCCTGAGGCCCTCGGCCATCTTAGCCTGGTCGCCCCACAGCGCGAGCGGGACGACGCCAGTCCCGTCGCTGAGCAACAGCTTGACGACCACCACGTCCCTGCCCTTGCGCGAGTACCTCCTGGGGGGCGACACCGCCACGACCCTGGCGCAGACAGTGACGTTCCTCAGCCCCTTGACTAGGTCCCTTATCCTAAGCGGCGACGCCAGGGGCCTCTTGGAGCCTGAGACCTGGACGCCGAGTTCCTTGGCCACCATGAGGGCAGCTGCGTACTCGGTTATCAGCCCCTCGAACTCCTCAACCCTCTTCCTCACCAGCTCGCGGACCTCGTCCTCGCTGAGGGACTTCTTCTCGGCGATGAGCCTGACTATCTCAGACACGTCCTCCTCTGGCATCCTCAACAGTGTGGGGCCGACCGCCACAAAAAGCTATCTTAGAAATCAGCCGCTCGAGCGTGGAAAAAGGTTAAAATATTGAGCCACGCCTAAGATAGGCTAGAAGCGCGGTGCGGGATGGTGGCATGTCAAAGGCCGAGGTGGGCACCTGGGAGATTGGCGAGATAAAGTTCCCGTTCTCCGAGGCCTTCAGGCTGAGCCTGGAGAGCATAAGGAAGCGGTTCGTCAGGGCGGCGATAACCACCGCCGCCGTCGTGCTTGGCATAGCGTTCCTAAACTCGCTGATGCTGATGGCGCAGATACAGAGCGTCTACACCGGCACCACCGGCATCCAGACCTACCAGTACTGGCTGCTCTTCATCTCCCTGCTGGTGTGCGGCGTCGGCATCACCAACAGCATGCTGATAGCTGTCGCGGAGCGCTACAAGGAGATAGGAACCCTCAAGTGCCTGGGCGCGCTAGACAGGCACGTGCTGATACTCTTCCTCAATGAGTCAATAATCATGGGCGGGATAGGCGGCGTGCTGGGCTACATAGCTGGGCTAGTGGCGGCGGTGGTTCACGGGTTCCTGACCCTGAAGGCGGCGAACCCAATGGCCATCATAGTGAAGGCCCTGACCATGCCCAGCACCATCATCCCGCTGGCCCTGCCGACGGCGCTGGCCCTATTCATAGTCTCCATCGTCCTCTCAGTGCTGCTCAGCATGGCCGCCACCCTCTACCCGGCCTACATAGGCGCAAAGCTTAATCCAGCCGAGGCCCTAAGGTATGAGGTGTGAGGTGGTAGGATGAGGTACGAGTACACAGTCGAGACCGAGGACCTAGCTAAGTACTATTACATGGGCAAGTACGTCGTCAAGGCGCTGGACGGCATAAACCTGAAGGTGAGGAGGGGCGAGTACGTCTCCATAATGGGCCCCTCCGGCTCCGGCAAGACCACGCTCTTCAACATGATAGGGGGCCTGGACAGGCCCACGAGGGGCAAGGTGTACATCGACGAGGTCGACATCAGCAAGTTAGACGCGTACGAGCTGGCGTGGCTGAGGGCCAGGAAGATAGGCTACATATTCCAGACCTTCAACCTGATCCCGGTGCTAACGGCCCTCGAGAACGTGATGCTGCCGATGATATTCGTCGGCACGCCGAGGGAGCAGAGGATAAAGAAGGCGACTGAGTTGCTGACAATCGTGGGGCTCGGCGACAGGCTCCACCACAAGCCCGGAGAGCTCTCCGGAGGCCAGCAGCAGAGGGTCGCGATAGCCAGGGCCCTGGCCAACGACCCCGCGATAGTGCTAGCCGATGAGCCGACCGGCAACCTGGACCTGCAGACGGGCTTAGAGATCATAAACCTGCTCAGGACGCTCAACAAGGAGAAGGGCGTGACCATCGTCACCGCCACCCACGACCTCAAGATGATCGACGTGAGCGACAGGATAGTATACTTGAGGGACGGCAAGATAGAGAGGATAGAGACTAGAGCTGAGGTGACTGTGGAACTCTAAGCGCCGGGTTTTAGCCGCTAAGCACCACGGTTCTCCTGATCCTGTCTAAGAATTCAAAGTACTCTTCGTCGCCTAAGACCTCGTCTTCGTACTCGCCTCTCTCCTCGGCCAACTTCTGAGCGACCATGTGGTAGCAGTAGCTGCTCCTGCCCGTGGCTACCACGTTCATGGCGAAGCCCGCGCACGAGCAGTAGAGCCCCGGCACCACCAGGTAGAGCTTCTCCCTCTTCCTGCTGTAGACCCCCCACAGCACTACGCCGCTGGGGGTGAACGTGAACCTCACGACCCTCCTTCTCCGTACGGCAGCCAGGGCCCTCAGGTAGGTCTCCCTGTCCAGCGCCTCGACCTCGCTAAGGTCTATGCCGCCCAGCTTCATGGCGATGGTCGCTCAGAGCCCCCTCAGCTCGGGCAATACCCTCTCAGCGAACTCCTCTATCGACCTCAGCTTGTAGGCGTCAGGGAAGTAGAATATGAACTCGGTGACGCCGAGGTCAACGTACTCGGCGACTCTGCTCACTATCTCCTCGGCCGTCCCGATGTACTGAGTCTTCTTGAGCCCCTCGTAAGTCGAGCCGCTCAGCCTGAAGTACTCAAACTCCTTAAGCCTCTGCTTGACCTCCTCCTCGCTGCCCATTATGACGACGCCGTCGTGGACCTTGACTATCTCGTCGAAGTTCCTGCCTACGGCCTCGCAGTGCCTCCTCAGCACCTCGAGCTTCCTCCTGTAGTGCTCGGGGTCGCCCCACACGTGGTACTTGTTAGCGTGCTTGGCCACGACTCTTAACGTTAGCTTCTCGCCAGCCCCTCCGATCAATATCGGTGGGTGGGGCTTCTGCACGGGCTTCGGGTCGTTCAGCGCCCCCTCGACCTTGAAGTACCTGCCCTCGAAGTGCACCTCGTCCTGGGTCCACATCATCTTGATTATCTGGAGGGCCTCGTCGAGCATCCTTATTCTGGTCGCTGGCTTCGGGAACGGTATGCCGTAGCCCCTGAACTCGTGCTCGTACCAGCAGGCCCCGGCGCCGAACTCGACCCTGCCGTTGGAGATGACGTCGACGTTGGCCACCAGCTTCGCGAGGACCGTGGGGTATCTGTAGAGGATGCACGTCACGAGGGTGCCGAGCCTCAGCCTCTTGGTCAGGGCGGCGAGCGCCGTCAGGGTGGTCCAGGCCTCGAACACCGACCTGCCGCTCAGCGGCTTCGGCACGGTGTGGAAGTGGTCAAAGACCCACACTGAGTCAAACCCCAACTCCTCAGCCCTCTGAGCCACCGCGACTATGGCCTCCCACTGCCTAGTGGGAGGCATGTCGGGGGGCAGGTCGAGCCTCCATCCCTGCGGGACGAATAGGCCGACCTTGATCCTCCCAGCCATGTCTTACATAATCTCGTCGTGAGCTTATATCTCTTAGCGGCCCCAGCTCTGGGGGCAAGGATATAGGCTCAGCAAGCCTAGCTATTGCTAGATGACGAGCCCGAGGACTAAGGCTGGAGTTTACATACCGGCAGAGCTCCTCAGGGAGGCTGAGGAGCTGATGAGGGCCCTCGGGATGAGGAGCCGCTCGAGGCTAGTGCAGGAGGCCCTCAGGCTCTTCATCGCTGAGAACAAGTGGAGGTTGACTGGCAGGGCCGCGGGGATCGTCGGCGTGGTCTACGACCACTCAGCGAGGGGGGCTGACCGCGAGCTCACTGAGATTCAGCACAAGCACCTGGGGGTCGTGGTGAGCGCCCTCCACGTGCACCTGGACAGAGACAGGTGCATGCTGGCTGTGGCCGTTAGGGGCGACGTGAAGGAGATAGCTAAGATGATAGGGGAGATGCACAACGTGAGGGGAGTCGAGGTCATCAGGCCCATACTGCTCTCATCCGGCCCCCCTGGCGAGCCTGCTCATGGCCCTCCTGTCGGCAAACGCCCTCACCAAGTATGACATCAACAGGACCCCCGACGACACGAGGGCTATCGACGCCCCTACCGGCAGGTCGAAGGCGTAGCTAGCAGCCAGCCCTGAGAGCGCTGACGCTGACCCGATCAGCGGAGAGAGCAGCAGCTGCCCCCTGGCGCTCCTGGCTAGCTTGGCAGCTGAGGCCACTGGGTTGTAGAGCAGAGTGAAGACGAGGAACCCGCCCGTCAGCTTGAGGGTTAGGGCTATCGCTCCGCCCGCGAATAGGAGCATCGCTAAGGTGTGCAGGCGGACATTGACCCCCTCGGCCTCAGCCAGCCTCCTGTCAAACACTATGGCGTCTATCTGGGACCGAAATGTAGTTAGGTAAGTCAGGAAGAGGGCCGAGACTCCCAGCAGCGCCAGCAGCTTAGCCCTGGTGACGGCCAGGATGCTGCCCCAGAGGACGACTGCCACGGTCGCTGACGAGAGGACGTAGACGTTGGAGAGGTACACCATCAGTATCGCGAGCGCGTTGAAGAGCGAGAAGAACCCCATGCTGACCAGCTCCCTCTCGCGGGGAGCGCGGGGAGACAGTGCCCCCAATACCAGCGCGAAGGACACGGCCGTGGCGAGGGCTAGGTAGGACGCGTCTGCGCCCAGGACGAGGGAGAGGGCGGCGCCAGCTAGGGCTGCGTGGGCGACGCTGAAGCTGAGGGTGACTATGCCGAACCTCTGGATGTAGTAGCCCAAGACGCCGCAAAGGGAGCCGCTGAATATGGCAGCAAGCGCAGCGAGCGCCAGCAGGGTCACGCCCTTCTCCCCACTTCGACTATCTTGCCCCCGCTCATCCTCACAATCGTGTCGACGAGGCTGAGGACGGGGCTAACATCATGGCTGACCACGAGCGCCGTAGCTCCCCGCTCATTGACGTACTCCCTGATGGCCTTAGCCACGGCAGCCCTAGACTCTCTGTCCAGGCTCGAGAAGGGCTCGTCGAGGAATAGCACGTCGGGCCTCCTGGCCATGGCCCTCGCTATGTAGACCTTCTGCTGCTCGCCGCCACTGAGGGTGCCGATAGGCCTGTCAAGGAGGTCCTCAATGCCAAGCAGCTTAGCAGCCCACTCAACCCTCTCAGCAGCTGCCTTAGCCCCCAGCGGGCTGAGGGCTAGCCCGAGCTCTATCACCCGCCTGGCCGTGTACGACTCATGTGGAGCCCTCATGAAGTCCTGGGGCACGTAGCTGCACCTGCGCCTAGCCTCAACTATCCCCCTGCTCCTGGTGTCCACGCCCAGCAGCAGAGCCCTGCCCCTGACGGGCTTAAGGAGGCCCAGGCATGTCTCGAGTAGGGTGGTCTTGCCAGCCCCGTTGGGCCCTGTCACTAAGACCATCACTCCCAAGGGGACGCTCAGAGAGACGTCCACTATGGCTGGCCTGCCGGAGCCTGAGTAGGCGACCCACACTCCCTCTAATCGCACAGCCTCTCCTCGAAGAGCCTCCAGAGGGGCGCTCTCTCCACCTCGCGGGCTGCTACCTCCATCCCGAGCTCGCACAGCCTGCTCACCCACTCAGCCACTCCTGGCCTGAGCCTTAGCTCAAGCCTCCTACCGCTCCTCCTGTCTATAAATATGTACGCTATTCCGTCAGCGCTGGCCTCCTCCACGCTGATCAGCAGCTTGCCGAGCGTGCACCGAGTCGACGCCTGTATGCCGTCCACAG
The DNA here is from genome assembly GCA_964497915.1 of uncultured Thermoproteales archaeon. GTDB lineage: Archaea > Thermoproteota > Thermoprotei > Thermofilales > CAYSTQ01 > CAZCFI01. The sequence continues at coordinate 26,157 of CAZCFI010000012.1, read as the reverse complement.
CACACGTGTAGGGAGTCCTCAGAGGGGTCTTGACCACACAGTAGAGGGAGAACTCGTCAGCTGGGTCGAGCACCTCGCAGGCCCTAGCACCAGCCCTGTAGCCCACCACCAGCCAGGGCCCCCTGTGGCCGTGCAGCCTAGCGGCTTCCTCGAGCGCTAGCGCTGGCTCGGAGGCCAAGGTGCACCCTCACCTCCTCAGCCTCAGGGCCAGGCGCAGGTACGCTGCTAGGAGCGCAACGGCTATGACTGCTGAGACGATAGTAGCGACCCTCCACATCTCGAGCTCTGCCTTCAGCCTACCCACCTCGCCCCTCAGTTTAGCTAGGGCGAGGGCCCTAGCTAGCCTGCGAGCATTCCACTTCATGACCTCAGTCATGTTCGTTAGCTCCGGCGAGGTCCACGGGAAGTTAGACAGCGCGACTTGTACGCACCCTACCTCTGAGGCTATCCTCCTGCCGAGGTCCTGGCCGCTCTGAAGGTTGTCTATGACGAGGAGCGCGCCAGCAAGGCTGGCGTTCCTCAGGACCTCCTCAAATTGCTTAGCCGAGACCTTCTCCGGGGGGCCGTAGACGGCCACAACCCTAAAGCCGAGGTAGCTGATGAAGGCCTTCTGCCACAGCATGCAGACTACCGGAGTCCCGAGGAACCCGTGCTCCCTGGCGTACGCCCTCAGCAGGGCGTCAGTCTCGTCGATGGCCTTGAGGCACTTAGCGAGCCTATCGGACAGGCTGAGGTCTAGGTGCTCCTCGAGCGCTGCCGCGACCTCCCTGTACCTGGCCTTGAGGGCCTCTGGCGTGTTCCACGGCCCCCTCACCCAGACCACTGGGGCCTTAGACCCTGAGGCCTCCCTCAGCTCGCCGACCCAGGGCTCAATGCCGTGCGCTAATATCAGGTCTGCCCTTCCGAACGCCTCGACGTCGCTCGGCCTGACATCGTAGTGAGCGGGGCAGACAGCAGGGGAGGCTATCACCTCGATTACCACTAGGTCTCCCGCTAGGTCCCTCACCACGCTCGCCAGCACCGTCGTCGTGCAGACCACGACGGGCCTCTCGCCCTGAGCCTGGAGCGCTGGAGCTAAAGCTGCTGCGAGGAGCACCCCCAGTAGCAGCGCCCGCGTCATAGTGTGCACCAAGCACGATTAACAGGTGCACAAATTTAAGTTTTGGGCAGCGCGGGGAGGTGGGGCCGCCGGGATTTGAACCCGGGACCACCTGGGATCCCGCGCCTGGCGGCGTCCCGAGCCAGGCATCCTACCAAGCTGGACGACGGCCCCCTTGAGAGACTCACACCTCAGCGGTATTTAAGCATTAAGCCCGCGCCCCTCATGAGAGCGCGTCAGCGTGAGACAGTCTCTTCATCGCGCACTCGTCTCTTCCCATCCTCATCATCCCACTAGCACCTACGGCACCCGGGTGATAAGTGTTTCTCGCGCGTCGCGGCCCGGCCTCGCCCAGCCTTAACTCCTAGCTCGGGCTTGGCGTCGCCTCACTGCCGCTATGTTAAGGGGCGCAGGCCCCACTGCGCACAGGGCCCCGCACCGTTATATTGGGGCGGGGCGCAGCATTACATGATGAGGAGGTTCGGCAAGCTGACGCCCCTCCGCTTAGAGTACAGGAGGGTGAGGAGGAGGTTCGGCAAGCTCGCCAAGGTGGGGAGGCTTGGGGGTGAGGGTCAGGGTCGCAATCCGGCACGGAAGTAGCACTGTCACTACGACGGCCCTCGTGAACAGCGGCTATGAGAGTGAGGAGGCCGAGGTCCACATCCCCCTTGCCCTCGCGAGGAGGCTGGGCCTCTCCCTGGAGCGCCTGAGGGCCGAGCGCTACCGCGCAGTTGGCCACGAGGTCAGTGCGTACGTCCTCGGCCGCGTCGAGGTCAGAGTGATTACGGAGGATAGGCAGAGCGAGTGGGTAAGGGCTAGGGCTGTCTCAGTGCCCGGCGAGATGGAGGTCCTGCTAGGCGATGCTATAATCGAGGAGCTGGGAATCGAGATAGTTAAGCCCAGGTCCGGGCTGTGGAGGTTCGCTGGCGAGGAGGGGGTCAGGGGGAGCGAGGAGCCTGAGTACTGGGTCGAGTAGCGCGGGAGCAAGACCGCGCTAACGGCGCTTGCCAGCTTCACAAGGACCTTGATCCCCACTCGCTGAGCTGCTTGCGGCTGCCAGGGCGTAGCTGCTGAGCAGCTAGGCGAGGAGGGCTCTTAACGCCAGGCCCCGCCTCACCGCCCCGACAGCCTCTCCCTCAGGAACTCGAGCAGCTCGTCTGGGCTCTTGAAGATCTTCGTGGTGTAGTACTGGAAGAAGGGGCTCACCTCGTACGGGAAAACCGCGTACACCTCCTTGTTGTGGGTGAAGCCGTAGTTGAGCTCGCTCAGCACGCCAGGCGACATCACGGTGGCGAAGTAGTACACTATCACCGCGTCTGACTGGTCTATCAGGTTGTAGTCCCTGACCACCGTCTGGTCCAGTATGTCGTCAGCCGCCTCCTCGACCTCCTTCAGCGGTATGTCGATCGCGCACCCCTCGCTCTCCACCCTGACGTAGTCCCTGCCCTCCCTCTTGGCTTCCTCCACCATGTCAACGAGGTTGACCTCCTCTATTGACATGGGGTCGAACACCACGACCCCAGCCTCGCGGAGCCTCTCCTTGAACTCCTCCTTCATCTTGAACTTGTCCTCAGAGCCCTTGGCGTGCGTGATCGGGTAGCTCAGGTATGCCTTGAGGGCTGGCTTCTCCCCCCTCTTCCTCCTCTTCTCGACGCTGTATATTATGTCGTAGAGCACCTTGGGGTCCTCTCTGGAGGGGATTATGTAGAAGGGCTTGTTCTGGTACTCAGCGAGCATCCTGGTCATGAAGACCTCCTCGTCGCGCCATATCAAGATGTCCTTGAGGGTCAGCCTCCCCCTCCAGTGAGGGCGCGCCTCGAGCCTGGCCTTGACGTGGTGGACGTTATCCACCACCGTGACGTAGACGTCAGGGCTCAGCGTGTTGAGGTAGTAGAAGTTGAACCCCGGCAGGAGGTGCTTCTTCCACCTGAAGCAGGTGTGCGTGCTAACTATGAGGTCAGGGTCGTCCTCCCCGCACCCCCTGTACGCCTCGGCCTCGCTTAGCAGCTCCTCGAACGTTATGGCCCTGAGGTAGTTCAGCGCGAAGTGGTCCAGGTCGAGGATCTTGCCCTCGGGTATCTCAATGCCGAGGTCCTCGGACTTCTTGAACATCAGCTCTCCAACGTCTCTGATCGTCAGCTTATCGCCGGCCAGCTCCTTGACCTTCACGATGTACTCTAGCCTACCGCTGCCGCTTATCCCGGTGACGAATATTATCATGGCAGGCCCCCCAGGAATTGACGGCAGTATTACTGCGGCATGTACTAAAATATTTTCAGGAGCCACACACCAGCAACCGTTTATCCCCTAGCGCCCTAAGTCAGCCGGTGCTCAGCATGCCGCTGCCCAGGGTCTACTTGTTTGTAGAGAGGGGGAACGAGGAGTGCGAGGAGGCCGAGAGACTCCTGGCCTCGCACAACATACCCTACGAGAAGATATATGTCGACGAGAACCACGCGCGGGGCGCAATGCTCTGGGAGTACGGGACCAAGGAGGTGCCGCTGATCGCGACGCCAGATGCTGTGGTCGTCGGGCTGGAGAACATCAGGGAGTTCTTAGCTAGGAACGCCAAGTCCCTCTCGAAGTGAGGCGGTCCTCCGGCTTTCTACAGCTTAGACGCCCTCCTTATGGCCGCGCCCAGGCCCAGGATCGCTAGCGTTATCAGCCACACGACGGCCTCGTGGAACGTCAGCAGTATCACTAGGGCGCACAGGGCGTTGGCCAGGACTGGGGCCACCGGCACTCCGGCGACGCTGACGGGGATCTTGAAGGGCCTCTCAGCTTGTGGGCGCCTTAGCCTGAGCAGGACCACTGAGGCGTTGACGAATATGAAGGCTATTAGGCACCCTAGGTTGCTCGACTTGGCCACCACGTCTATGACCGCGCCCCCCGAGAGGCTAGCCGCTACTATCTCGAAGGCCGCCACCCCGCCAGCTAGCGCCACCGCGTTGTGGGGCGTCCTCCTCTTGGGGTGCACTGCTGAGAGCGCTCGGTGTAGCATCCCGTCAGCCGACATGCCGTACGCCATGCGGGACGACGAGACGAGGAACCCGAGCACGGTGTTGGAGGTCGCGAATAGGGCTATCGTGGCCAGCAGGTACCAACCGCCAGTACCCACGGCCCTCTCGACGGCCGCGGCCAGCGGGGCCTCTGCGGCCGCCAACTCATCGCCTGGGATCAGCCTAACGACGGCGAGGGCCACCAGCAGGTAGATGACGCCGCAGACCCCCAGCGCCGCCAGTATGGCCCTGGGCATCACGACCCTCGCCTCAACGGTCTCCTCGCTAGTCGTCGCCATCAGCTCGAAGCCGACGTACGCGAAGAAGATGAGAGCCGCGCCCCTGAGTATATCGAGGACGCCCCCAGGGGGTAGCGAGGCGTAGTTCGGGGCGGCCGTGCCGAGGGCGAAGCCAGCGACCACCACCATGACCAGCCCCGAGAGCTCTACCAAGGTGAACGCAACGTTCAGGGCGCTACTCTCCCTTATGCCCCACCAGTTCACGAGCGACATGATTGCTATCAGCGCCACTGAGGTGATCGTCACTCCCACCCCCCCAGCTCCCCTCAGCTGGGGAACCAGCTCCAGGAAGTACTTAGCGAACCCGACGGCTGCCGTGGCGGCGCCACTAGCCGCCTCAAAGAATATCATCCAGCCCACGAGGAATGCCAGGTCCTCCCTCCCTGGCATGGCCCTCCTGACGTAGAAGTAGCTGCTGGAGGCCCTGGGGTACATCCCCGCGAGCTCAGCGTAGCTGAGCCCCGTCAGGAAGGCCACTAAGCCGGCCACCAGCACCGACAGCCAGACGGCGTCGCCCGCGTAGGCGGCCGTCCTGCCTATCACGACGTATATGCCAGCGCCGAGGATCAGGCCTATTCCGAACATCGTGGCCTGCCAGAAGGTTAGGGCCCTCCTCAGCTCACTCAACTCCAGCTCCCAGTCACTTAAGGCTGCCTTTACGCATTTAAAGGCTTAGGGCTGCCGCCCGAGCCCCCTGGGCCCCCTCCACACGATCGACTGCGTGGGCACCGAGGACGCCGCGACCAAGGCCCCCATCCTCTCCGCCAGCAGCGAGAAGGCTATCAGGGTCTTGAGGGGTCCCCCAGCTATCTCGTAGCAGGACCTGGAGAAGACCCTGAACCTGAGGCCGCCGACGGCGACCTCGTCACCCTCCCTCAGCTCCCTGACCACCTCGCCGTCCCTGACCAGGAGCGCCCGGCCGAGCCCTCCCCTCAGCTCGTAAGAGCCCTCCTCCGTCGGGACGCTGACCCTGGAGGACCCCCCTAGCACCAGCCCTACCACGTCGGCGAAGTCCCTCGGGAGGATGGCGAAGAAGTAGGCCCTCGGCATCTCGTAGTCCCTCTCCAGGAGCAGGGACATGAGCTCCAGCGCCTCCTCGAGCAGAGGGCTCGGCTCGACGGCCCCGCTCAGCTCCAGCAGCTCCCTGAGCTTGGGGAACCTCGCGCCGAACCTCTCCTCGACGATCCCGAGGAGCTCTACGTAGTGCTCGGCGAAGTACACCGACGAGAACCGGTCTGAGGCGACCACCTCGCCCCCTTTTAGGGCGACTAGGTACACCGGCATTCGAGGTGCTAAAGCTTTTCAGGGTAATTACTCTTTACCCACTGCGTCAGGGTGGGAGCGTGAGCAGCAGCGAGCTAGTCAGGCTGCTGGGGGAGCTTAGCGAGGCTAACGGGGCCCCGGGCTTCGAGGACCAGGTTAGGGAGCTCATAGCTCGGGAGGTCGAGGGGCACGTCGACGAGCTTAGGGTCGATAGGCTGGGGAACCTGGTGGCGGTGAAGGGTGAGGGGCGCCCGAGGGTCATGGTGGCCGCCCACATGGACGAGGTGGCGCTCATGGTCAGGCACGTCGAGGACAGCGGCTTCATAAAATTCGTGGCCCTAGGGGGCGTGTCGCCGCACGTCCTGGTGGGGCAGGAGGTCGTGGTGGAGGGCTCGCGGGGCAGGGTCTACGGGGTGGTGGGCAGCAGGCCCCCGCACCTCAGGGACCAGGCCAAGGAGCTGAGGATAGACGACCTGTACATAGACGTGGGCGCTGAGAGTCGTGACGAGGTCCGCGAGCTCGGCGTCGGCGTGGGCGACTTCGCGTTCTTCAGCTCCAACTTCAGGGTGCTGGGCGACGACTGCGTCATGGGGAAGGCGTTCGACGACAGGGTGGGCTGCGCCGTGCTGATAGAGGTCCTCAAGGGGCTGGGCGAGCTAGAGGGCTCGGTGCACGGAGTGTTCACCGTGCAGGAGGAGGTCGGGTGCAGGGGGGCCGCGGTCGCGGCCTACGCCATAGAGCCGGACGTGGCAGTTGTGCTGGAGGGGACCATAGCCGCCGACACTCCAGACGTTCCAGCGTTCAAGGCCGTGACGAGGCTCGGGGCCGGGCCAGCGGTGAGGGTGATGGACGCCTCGATGATAGCCGACCGCCGCCTGCTCAAGTTCGTAGTCAGCGTGGCCGAGGAGCTCGGCATCCCCTACCAGCTCCAGATATCCCCCACCAGCGGGACCGACGCCGGCCGGATACACCTGGCCAGGGCGGGGGCGCCGTCCACGGTGATATCAGTCCCGTGCAGGTACATCCACTCGCCCAGGTCCATAGCTCGCCTCAGCGACATCGAGCGCACGATCGAGCTCGTGAGGGCCGTCGTCGAGAGGCTCCACGAGTTCGTCAGCGGGGGGCGGTGAGGAGCTCATCGAGCGCGACGCGGGACTTTGAGTAGAGCTCGTCGCCCTCCCAGTACCCGCTGGACAGCCACTTGACAAGGAAGTCGTAGGCCCTCCTGCCCGAGATCTCGTGCCCCCCCTCGAAGATGTCCACCTCAAGCCTCTCCGGGACCCCGAGGAGCTCGTAGGCCCTCCTGACACTCTCGATGGCGCGCCTGGTGGCCTCAATGGGGAATATCTCGTCCCTAGTCCCATGCTCGACGAGCATCGGCCTGGGCGCCACCAAAGCGGCCACGTCGTACATCTCACAGTACCTCAGTATGCCGGGGACGTAGTTGTCTATGCAGTGCTGGATTGACAAGATGCTGTCCCTGAAGGTGTTCAGGTAGCCGCTCACGACCACGGCCTTCACCCTGTCGTCTAGGGCCGATGCGAAGAGGGCCGTGGTGCCGCCGCCCGATATCCCCATGAGGCCGATGGCCTCGCCGTTGACGTCAGGCCTGCTCGCCAAGTACTCCAGGCCCTTGACAGCGTCCCAGACGCGCCTGCCTATGGCCGTCTCCCCGAACATCAGGGCCCACGTCGAGAGCTTCCAGCACGACGAGCGCCCCTCCCTAATGTCGTCCTCCTCCCTCCTCTCCCCGAAGCCGCACTGGTCTGGCACGAGGACCACCAGTCCCCTCTTGACGAGCTCTAGGGCGAAGTCCTTCTGGTAGCCGCCCATCCCAACGATCTCGTCCTTGCCGCGCCCGTGCCCGTGGAGCGCCACGACGGCTGGCGCCCTGCCCCTCAGGCCCTCTGGGACCAGCACGTATGCGGGGACCTGGGTGAGCTCGTCCGACCAGAAGACGACCTTCTCCATCAGGTACCCGTCGCGCTCCTTAGCCTCGAGGACCTCTGGGCTCAGGTCGCGGCGCGGGTACCTGAAGCCGCCCAGCAGCTCCGCTAGCTTGCGCTTGAGCGCCAGCCTCCACTCGAGCCACTCGGCCACGCTCTCGGCCCTGAACTCCAGCTCCCTCTCCAGGTTATCGTAGAGCCACTCATAGTAGGCGAGCGGCCTGAGGTGCTCACTCATGGTAGCGGCTTAGCCCAGCGGACTCATATGCGTTGCCAGCGCCACGCCCCGAAACCGTTATATACTTCCTGGCCATTCTAGACTGTCCTGAGGGCCGGTAGCTCAGCCTGGAAGAGCGCCCGCTTGGCATGGGGCCGCGGGCGCGGTCCCCTGAAGTGCGGGAGGTCGCGGGTTCGAATCCCGCCCGGTCCACCTTTATAAAAAGAGAAAAGTTCCACGTGAAATTTCAGGTATAACCCCCTCCTCTCAGAATTACAGTGCCGATTCATGCTCTTTTATTGAAAGAGCCCTGACAGCTAGGCGCCTGGCCGGGCGGGGGCCCGGAGAGCGGGAACCCACCTGCCGTCCCTCTCCTCGTACATCCTCAGCCACTCCCTGACCCTATCCCTGCCGCTCCCGCGCTCCCCCAGGACCCTCAGGGCGTCCTCGAGCACCCCCCTCTCCCTCCCGACCCTGAAGCTCACGAGGGCGGCGACATTACCGGAGGTGAGGAGGAAGCACTCCAAGTTTAAGGGCGACGTGAAGGCCACTGTCTGCATCTTGAGCAGCGACGATGATCCTCTGTGGAGGGGGTATGAGGGGCGTGGTCGTGCAGCTAATAATGGACGACCTAAGAGCTCTGCCAAGAGATCGCTCTATTCACCTCGTGGTGCATAGGGATGGCGATGTCTATCCAAGCGAGGGGCGGGGCCTGAGAGAGGCTGTGACCTCGCCGAGGCAGAGGAAGGTAGAAGCCTCAGCGACTCTAGCCTCCGTGGGAGAAACCACTCCGTGCAATCTTCAAGGACGATTGCAGTAGCTTAGCGCCCTGCCCGCCGGGCGCATTTGTCAAGCTAAGCGAGCGCGGAGCTTCTGGCCAGCGTTGGCTGGCCGCTGGTAAAGCAGGGCTTCGCAAGGCCTCTCCTCATAGAGGCGGCTAAGAACGATGCGGTTTTCGCAGAGAAGGGGATAGACGTGGTTAGACCGCCGTTAGCTCCGCGCGGAAGTCGCTGGGAGTAATGGTCGGGATCGTGAGCCTTAGATCTTCATTCATAGCGTTGAATTGAGCCCCTCATTTCGCTTTTTCTGAGCACTTTTAATGAATCCTCCAGGTACTCTATAATCGTCATCCGCTCGTAAACTCTGTTTTTAAAGTACTCCTCAATGCTGTCCCCTAAGAGCTCGTATTCCCTCTTGAACCACTCATACTTAGAAGGCAGGTGCCTCTCCAACCTTCTCTTGCTGAGACCTATAAGCTCCGATAAATACCCCTCCGGGCACATGAACTCCAGCAATACCTCCTGAATCTTATCACTCAACTCAAGCCCGTTCAGCTGAATAAGCCTGTGTAGGATCTCGTGGTATATCACGTCGAGAGCAACTTTGTGTTCGATGAGGTCGTTAACGAAACAAGCTACCACGGGAAACCTCCTAATATTGCCCATCGCGTTGCCGTTACAAGTGCGCAGGAGCGGGTTAAAACCGAGAACTAGGTAGACCTCGCCAAAGTATTGGTTAAAGTCAAAAATCCTCTGCGTATAGCAGATAAACTTTTCCACGAATTCTTCGTGAAGCTCTAGAACTCCTCTGGCAACCTTCTCTATGACCTCTCTGATGCTTTCCCACCTGTACACTTCTACAGATCTAAGGATTTCAGTGATCTCATTACTAGCGTCTCTTAGTATGGCCTCGAAAACTTCATCCCAGGCATCGCGTCTATCCAAGAGGTGCTTGGCATAGAGTAACTTAGCCAAATTAGGCTCCAAGTAGTACACGTGAGGAAAAATGTGGAGGGGGCTGAAAGGGCAGGCTAGATCGTACAGGGTTGCAAGAACTACAGCCTCTCTCTTCAAAACCGGGATCAATCTCATAATGCTAACTCACCGAGAACATTAATGCACAACTCAGGCTTTAGCTTTGCCCTCAAGCTAGAATAAGATAAATCCAAAGCATGAGAGTATCAGCTCTATAAAAAAGAGACAATTTAAATAGGCGGTTCCTTCACAACTTTCTCTCAGCACCCTGTACTCGCTGGGCTTTAGCGAGTAGCCTGCCAGCAAGTGCTATCAATGCGGTAGCAGCCAGTAAGGTCATGGAGCTCCGAGGCAGCTATGACGTTGTGGTCGTAGGTGGCGGCGTGTCCGGCACGGCAGCTGCGGTGGCGGCCGCTAGGTGCGGCGCGAGGGTCCTGCTGGTCGAGCGCTACGGCTTTCTCGGCGGCACGGCGACGGCCTCCTCAGTTTGCGTGCTGATGAACTTTTATTTGAGGGGCCAGCCCCTAGTGGGCGGCGTGCTCCTCGAGGTCATCGACCGGCTTCGGGAGCTCGGCGGCTACGACGACGAGACGCGCGTCTTCAACCCGGAGCTGATGAAGGTGGTGCTGGAGGAGCTAGCCCTCGAGGCTGGCGTTGAGCTGCTCTACCACGCCACGTTCGTCGACGTCGTGAAGAGGGGGAGGGACGTGATGGGTGTCGTGCTCCGCGGCAAGGGCGGGCTCCAGCTAGCGCTCAGCGAGGTCGCAGTTGACGCCACGGGGGATGGGGACGTCGCTGCAGCTGCCGGCTGCCCCTTCGAGAAGGGGAGGAGCGCCGACGGCCTGACGCAGCCCGCGACCCTCATGTTCGTGCTCGCCAACGTCAGGGAGGAGGCTCTGCCGCCCCTGGAAGAGGTCAACAGGGCCTTCGCCGGGGCCAGGAGGTCAGGCGAGCTCAGCGTCCCGAGGGAGGGCCTGATCTGGTTCAGGGGGCTGGGGAGGGGACTCTTACTCTTTAACGCCACTAGGATCGCGAGAATCGACGGGACGAGCTCTGCCGACTTAACGAGGGCTGAGGTCGAGGGCAGGAGGCAGGTGATGGCCATCGTCTCGTGGCTCAGGAGGAGGTTCCCCGAGGCGTTCGGGGAGGCCGTGGTGGTCAGGTCGGGACCTCAGGTCGGCGTTAGGGAGACGAGGAGAGTGATTGGCGAGTACGTGCTGACGGAGGAGGACGTGCTTTCGGCCAGGAAGTTCCCGGACGCAGTGTGCAGGGCGTGCTACCCCGTGGACATACACAGCCCCCTGGGGGAGGGGACGGTCCTTAAGTACCCGCCGCCTGGCGACTACTACGAGATACCCTACAGGTGCCTAGTCCCGCTGGGCGCCGAGCGCCTGCTGGTCACCGGGAGGTGCATCTCAGCCACTCACGAGGCCCTGGCGGCGACGAGGATAATCCCAACGTGCTTCGGGCTGGGGCAGGCCGCTGGCGTCGCAGCCGCGCTCTGCGCCGAGATTGGAGTGAGCCCGAGGCAGCTCAGCGCTAGCCTGCTGAGGGAAAAACTGCGGGAGCAGGGGGCCGTAGTGTGACTGCTACCTGAGGCCCTCAGCTATCTCCCTCATCTTGTCTATCAGCTCGTTCACCCGCGGCAGGGCCTCCTCGCCCCCGGCCCTGGTGAGCCTCGGCAGCAGCCTCCTCAGCTCGCCCTCCAGCTTGAAGAACTCATCGAGCGCGCTCCTCACGTCAGCCCCGAGGCCCCTTCCCGCCTCCTCCATGGCCCTCCTCAGCTTGCGCCTCCTGACCCTGGAGACCTCAACCCTGTGCCTGTAGACGCCGCGCGAGATTCTGCCCCTAGCCAGCTCAAGCCTGGCGTCCCTCTCCTCCTCCAAGCTCTCCACGTACTCGGCCATGAGCCTCGCTAGCTCAGGGGCCCTGCCCCTCCTGGCAGCTCCCCTCACTAGCCTGCTCCTGACCAGGAACCCTGAGGAGAGCGCTATGGCCAGGGCGGCTGCTGCGATTACATAAGGCCTAGCCCGGCACCACAGCGACGCCGCCGTGTTCACTCTGAGCTCCACGATGACAGAATCTAGCCCCGGCAGGCTCTCCTCCGGCTTGACCCTGAACCTGGCAACCAGGTACTCGCCAGCCCTGTAGGTGGCCTCTGGCGCGGGGCGCTTGAACGCGGCGTCCCCCAGGATCCTGACCTCAGCCGTTCCGTTGAGCACCACGAGGCCGGGGTTCCAGAGCGCGCTCACCGAGCACTCAGAGTCAACCCGCAGCAGAGGCACCCTGTAGGTCACCTTGAGCTGAGCTCGCTCTCCAGGAGCTGGCGGTGCCACGAACGTCACGACGACCTCAGTGTAGCTGCTACCGACCACTACGGAGTACTTGCCCACCCCAAATCCCTCAGAGTACTTGAACACGCCGCCCTCGACGCTCAGGACGGTGGCGTTGGGCGGCAGCTTTATCCTCACGCTCCCCTCCTTGCGTAAGCCCACGTTCTCGATCTCGTAGACGTCGCGCACCGTCGCTGCCTCGTAGCCGCTTATATCGACGAACCGCCTGAGGGATCTGACGACCAACCAGGAGCCCCAGGTCTTGGCTATCCTGAGCTCTATCTCCGTCACAGAGCCCGGCCCTACGTCAGTGACGTTCATGGTGGCGGCGGAGCCGCGGACCAGCATCGGGTACCTAGCGCTGGCGGCGAACTCTGTAGTCCCGAGCTCGACGGTGACTCTAGCCTCGGAGCGGCCCTCGCGGAACGAGAGCAGGACCGGCACCCTCATGAGCAGCTCTCGCCGCTTGATTTCCATGGGGGGGTGCAGGGCGATGACGAACGACGCGTTCCTCTCCCACGCCTCAACCCTAATGGTGCCGTCCTCTAGCGCGGCATTGCACCCAGAGCGCCCCCCGACGTAGATCACGCTGCTAGCGTAGGGGAAGGGGCACGTGAACTCCCCGGGGTTGGGCGCAGTGACGTTGTAGTCGCAGAGGACGTAGCCCTCCATCACCCGGACCAAGACCGAGACCGTGAACCGCTCAGGGGGCGGTTGCCCAGCCGCCGCGGCCGCGAGCGACGCCGCCGCTATGGCCGCGCAGGCTGCCAGCGCCAAGGTCCTGCTCATGTAGGTACCCCGCTCAAGATGCCGTCCTATTTATGGGGGCTCACGAGGCAAATATATATTTCATCCCACAGCACTAGCCTGGGGCGAGATGGGGCGCCTTAGCGGCTTGAGGGTGTGCATCGAGTCTTACGGCTGCTGGCTCAATAGGGCTGAGGCTGACGTGATGAGGACGTTGATGGAGCGCGAGGGCGCTGAGGTGGTCGGCGACCCAGCGCTAGCCGACGTCGTCATACTCAATACGTGTGCCGTGAGGTGGGACACCGAGAGGAGGATGCTGCGCAGGGCCGGTGAGCTGCACTGGATCACGAGGCGCAGGGGGGCTAAGCTGGTCATCGCTGGCTGCCTCGCTAGGGTCAGGCCGGCGAGGCTATCAAAGGTGGCCCCGACCGCCTCCCTCCTCTCCCCCGACCGCATTGAGGAGATAGTCGACGTGGTCGCGAGTCCGGAGAGGGAGGTGCGCTTACTGGAGACGGACGCGCCAAGGAGAGTTCTGCCCGAGTTCAGGGGGGGCACCAGGTACGTGGTGCCAATCCAGACGGGCTGCGTCGGCAGGTGCGCATTCTGCGTGGGGAGGGTCGCGAGGCCCAGGCTGAAGAGCTACGACCCAGCCAGCATAGTCGAGCGAGTGCGCGAGGCCGTCGCGAGGGGCGCTAAGGAGGTCTACCTCACGGGCCAGGACGTGGCCTCCTACGGCCTGGACATCGGGACGAACATAGTCGAGCTACTCGAGCGGCTGCTGAGCGAGGTCGACGGCGACTACATGGTGAGGGTGGGCATGATGGAGCCCGGCCTGGTGATGAAGTTCGTGGACGGCCTGGTCGAGGCCTTCAGGGACGAGAGGGTGTACAAGTATCTCCACGTGCCAGCCCAGTCCTTCGACGACCGCGTGCTCAGGCTGATGGGGAGGGGCTACGCGTACGACGACTTCAGGGGGCTAGTGGAGGAGTTCAGGCGGAAGGTCCCCGACGTGACTGTGGCAACCGACCTCATAGCTGGCTTCCCCGGGGAGGACGAGGAGGCCTTTAGGAACACGCTCGAGAGGCTGTGGGAAGTGCAGCCGGACAAGGTGCACGTCGCCAGGTACACGATCAGGCCCTTCACTAAGGCCGCTTACCAGAGGCAGGTGCCAGAGGCGGTCAAGAGCGCTAGAACCAGGGCGCTCGCGGCAGAGGCGTCCAAGGTCACCATGGTGAGGAACCTGAGGTATTTGGGCAGCGTGGCGGACGCCCTTCTCTCCAGCGAGGGCTACAGGCGGGGCTCGCTCGTGGCCAGGCTCAGGAACTACAGGCCCGCAGTGCTCCCGGTGCGCGAGGGCTTGAGGCTGGGCGAGTGGGTGCGCGTGAGGGTCGTCGGCTGCACCCCAATAGACCTAAGGGCCCTCCCCCTCCCGCTTAGTCCTTAGCTCGAGCAGCCTCCTCTGGAGCTCTGCCACGTCCTCGTCGCTCAGCTTCCTGAAGAGGGGCTTAGGCTCAGGTATCCTCTGGCCCGGTGGTACCGGCTCCAGGGCCCAGTCCCACCTCAGCTCCTCCTCCTTGACGTCGTAGCCCAGCATCCTCAGTATCCTCAGCGAGCTGTCGGGAATGAACGGGTAGAGCATGACCCCTAGGGCCTTGGCCACGTGGGCTGCCACGTACAGCGTCGTGCCCGCCCTCTTGGGATCTGTCTTGACAGCCCTCCACGGCTCCTTGTCGTTCAGGTACTTATTGCCGAGCCTCGACAGGTCGACGACCTTGGACAGGGCCATTTTGAGCCTGAAGCTTTCAAGCAGCTTAGCCGCCTCGCTAGCTGTGTCCCCTATCGCCTTCTCGAGCTCCCTGTCGTAGTCGTCCAGCTCCCCAGGCTCAGGTATGGACGCGCTGAAGTTGCGGTAGATGAAGGTCAGCGTCCTGTGGATGAAGTTCCCGATGGCGTCGTTGAGCTGGGTGTTGATGACCTCCTGCATCATCTTCCAGCTGAAGTTCGTGTCCTTGGTCTCCGGCCTAGTGGCTAGCAGGGCGAACCTCCAGTAGTCGACGGGCAGGAGCTCCAGGGCCTCATCTATCCAGATCCCTATCCCCCTGCTCTTCGAGAACTTCTGCCCCTCGAAGAGGAGGTACTCAGTGGACGCCACAGTCCACGGCAGCACGTAGCCCTCCCCCGAGGCCATTAGGAGAGCTGGGAAGATTATCGTGTGGAATGGTATGTTGTCCTTGCCTATGAAGTAGACGCTCTTGGTGCCCTCGTCGAGCCAGAACTCCTTCCAGCCGTCCTCCTCCCCCCTCTCCTTGAAGTACTCTATCACAGCGGAGACGTAGCCAAGCACTGCCTCCATCCACACGTATATCGTCTTGCCCTCAGCGCCCGGGAACGGGGCGGGTATCCCCCACTTGTTGTCCCTGGTGACCGACCTGGGCTTAAGCCCTTCGCGGAGCATCTGGAGGCTCATGTTGCGGGCGTTGTCGGGGAGGTTCTCGTTGCCCTCTATGTACCTCATTAGCTCGTCGGTCAGCTTCGGCAGGTCGAAGAACCAGTGCCTGGAGCTCCTGATGACTGGCTTAGCCCCACAGATCGCGCACCTCGGGTCAACGAGCGACAGCGGCGTGAGCAGGCGCCCGCACTGGTCGCACTGGTCGCCCTTCGCGTCTGGGAAGCCGCAGTAGGGGCACGTCCCCCGGATGAACCTGTCCGGCAGGAACCTCTCGCACCTCGGGCAGTACGGCATCTCCACCTCCTGCTCGAAGATGTAGCCCCTCTCGTAGAGCCTCATGTAGAACCTCCTAACGAACTCCTTGTGGACTGGGCTCTCAGTTCTCGTGTAGTTGTCGAAGGAGATCCTCCACCTTCTGAAGAGCTCAGAGACCTTGGCGTGGTTCATGTCGGTGAGCTGCCTAGGCTCCATGCCCCTCTTGACGGCCTCGACCTCTATCGGCGTCCCGTGCTCGTCCGACCCGCTCACGAAGAGCACCTTAGCGCCCTTCATCCTGAAGTACCTGGCCGCCACGTCGGCGGAGAGCACTGAGCCTATTATGTTCCCCAGGTGAGGTACGGCGTTGACATAAGGCCAAGCGGAGCATACCAGCCACTTTTCCAAGCTCACCCCCTCTCAACACCCTATTTGCCAGGTCGCAAAATAAATACCTATCCCGCCTTGCGAGGCCTCAGGTTCCCAGGGTCCAGGACTCCAAGTACCGCCTCTGCTCCTCGGTCAGCTCGTCTATCTCGACTCCCAGGCTCCTGAGCTTAAGCCTGGCTATCATCAGGTCTAGCTCCTCTGGGAGCGTGTAGACCCTCCTCTCCAACTTGCCCCTATTCTCAACCAAGTACTTGACGGCGAGGGCCTGGTTGGAGAAGCTCATGTCCATCACCTCGCTGGGGTGCCCCTCTGCGGCGACGAGGTTGACCAGCCTGCCCTCAGCGAGCAGGTAGAGCCTGCGCCCGTCCTTGAGCTGGTACTCCTCCACGTGCTCCCTGATCTTCCTCTTGGAGACCGCCATGGACTCCAAGTCCTTGATCGCTATCTCCACGTTGAAGTGGCCAGCGTTAGCCAGGATGGCGCCGTCCTTCATCAGCTCCATGTGCTCCCTCCTTATCACGCTGACGTCGCCTGTGGCTGTTATGAAGATGTCCCCGACCTTGGCAGCCTCCCTCATGGGCATGACCTCGAAGCCGTCGTATATTGCCTCGAGTGCCCTCACCGGGTCCACCTCCGTGACGATCACCCTGGCGCCCAGGCCCCTGGCTCGCATGGCTATGCCACGCCCCACCCAGCCGTAGCCAGCCACCACCACGCACTTCCCAGCCATCAGCACGTTGGTAGCCCTCATTATCCCGTCTAGAGCGCTCTGCCCAGTCCCGTACCTGTTGTCGAAGAGGTACTTGGTCCTGGACTCGTTGACGGCTATGACCGGGTAGAGGAGCCTCCCCTCCCTCGCCATGGCCCTCAGCCTCAGCACTCCGGTCGTCGTCTCCTCAGTCCCACCCGCTATCCGCTCAACGAGCGACGGGTCGAAGCCGCCTAGCTCCTCCCTAGCAACTTGGGCGCCGAAGCTCTCCTCCCCGTAGTAGAGGGCGTGCAGCGTCGAGATGAGGTCGGCCCCGTCGTCCATGGTCACCACGGGCTCCGCCTCTATGGCCTTGCTGATGGCCCAGTAGTACTCCCTCCTCCCCATGCCCCTCCACGCGTAGACGTGGACGCCCCTCTTGGCTAGGGCTGCTGCGACGTCGTCCTGGGTGGAGAGGGGGTTGCAGGGCGCCAGGTAGACCTCGGCCCCGCCAGCCCTCAGGGCCTCGACCAGCACCGCAGTCTCGGCCGTGACGTGCATGGACATCCCGATCCTCACGCCGGAGAGCGGCTTGCCCCTCTCGAATTCCTCTCGCAGGAGTCGCAGGACCGGCATGCTCCTCTCGGCCCACTGGATCCTCAGCTCGCCCCTCTCAGCGAGCGACAGGTCCTTGACCGCGTACTCCACGCGCTCACCCCTCAGGGACGGCCTAGAGGAGGGCTGTCTTGAGGGACTCGCCGCACTTGCAGCCCCTCTCCTCGGGCACCTTGGGTATGAGCTCGTAGAGGAGCCTCTTCGCTTTCTCCACGTTCTCCTGCATGACTCTTATCACCTCCTCGGCCGTCACGGGCCTCTCGGCCCACACGTCGTAGTCCGTCACCATGGCTATCGTCGCGTAGCACATCTCGGCCTCCCTGGCCAGGTTGATCTCGGGGACGAGCGTCATCCCTATTATGTCGCAGCCCCAGCTCCTCCACAGCATCGACTCAGCACGAGTCGAGAAGCGCGGCCCCTCGATGCATATGTACGTGCCCCGCTCGTGCATCCTCAGCCCCATCTTCCTAGCAGTCTCGACGATGAGCGACCTCAGCTCCGGGCAGAAGGGGTCAGCCATGGACACGTGAGCTACCGTTGGCCCCTCGAAGAACGTGTAGTGCCTGGTCTTAGTCATGTCGATGAACTGGTCGGGGCACACGAAGTCGCCCGGCCTGTAGTCCTCCCTGAGGCTGCCGACGGCTGACACCGCTATGACCCTCTCGACGCCGAGCTCCTTCAAGGCCCAGATGTTGGCCCTGAAGTTCACTCTGTGGGGCGGGAGCACGTGCCTCCTCCCGTGGCGGGCTAGGAAGGCGACGCCCCTCCCCTTGATGGTGCCCACCATTACGAAGCCTGAGGGGAGGCCGTACGGCGTGTATACCTTGATCTCCTCGGGCTCTTCGTCGAAGAACGCCGGGTCGTAGAGCCCCGAGCCCCCGATCACCGCTATCTTGGCAGCCCTCTTGGGCTTGACCCAGCTCACACTGCCACCCAGATACCTTAACAATACCCTTAAATTTAGCTTTGCTCCGTGTCATCGTGCTGACAAGGCGTGAGCGCATGGGCTCCCAGAGGATACTGGCGTACGTCAAGGTGTCCATCAGGGACGTAAAGTCGTGGCTGAGGGAGGCTGAGGGCGGCAGGGCGTTCTTAGAGGTCGGCCCCTTCAGAATGGACAGAGTCAGGCTGGCTGGCTTCGTCGACAGAGTGTACGAGTACAAGAACAGGGTGGAGCTGGTGCTCACTGACGGCAGCGGGGAGCTGGTGGTCAAGGTGTGGAGCGAGAAGCTCGACATGCTCGACGGCGTCGACAGGGGGAGCGCCATCGAGGTCTTCGGCGTGCTCAGGAGGTACAGGGACGTGACGTACGTCAGACCGGACATCATCAGGCCAGTGAGCGGCGACGTCGTGAGGCTGAGGGCGCTGGAGGCCAAGCTGGTGAGGGGGCTGTTGAGCAATACGGATAAATCGAGGGGCGCGAGCTTAGCAGAGGGGGACCTCGGTGCGCAAGAGGAAGCGCAGCCAGGGTAGCGTGGACATAACGTCCTTCTTCTCGCCAGAGCCCCCGCCCGAGAGGCCTAAGGAGCCTGAGCCCAAGCCCGGCGGGGCGCCCCAGCCCGACGTTGAGTCGAGGGTCGCTGAGCTGATAATCTCGAGGGGGAGGGTGAGGAAGTCGGCGATCTACCAGTGGTCCAAGGAGGCTGGCGTGCCACCGGCCGCGCTCTACAGGGCGCTGGTCAGCCTGGAGAGGAGGGGGGTCGTGAGGAGGGTCTTCGACGAGGAGGCCGAGGAGCTGGTGTACGTGGCGGTGGGGCGGCGGTGAGCCACAATACTAATATATGGACGGGCGGTAGGTAAGTTGGGGGTCATAACCTGATGCTTCTCAGGGGCGGCAGGGACCTACTCTACTTCAAGTATGACGACATAGTCGTCGGGAACTGGATCTCCAGGCTCCTGTCTAGCTTAATGAGCGGTATCAGCAAGCTCGAGAGCAAGTTCATGGCGAGCGTAGCCTTGAGGGACTTCAAGAACTACCTCAAGGTGAGGGAGCGGGTGCTGGGCGACCCCGACTCGGACTACAAGGTACAGGTCATCATGAGCAGCTACCTAGATGAGAACCCAGCGGCGCTGCGCTCCCTCCTCGAGGACTGGCTCGACTACTGGGTCGTCAAGTGGAGGCAGAGGGTGAGGCTCGCGTGGCGCGACGACGAGGAGCTGAGCAGAGGGCAGAGGGCCTTCGCGGCCACCAAGGGCATATGGAGCAGGCTCCCTAGGCGGAGGGAGCTGAAGGAGCTCGTGATAGGCTCTCTCGTGAGCCACGGCGAGGTCTGCTTCACCGACCTAGTCTCGGAGAGCCTGATAAGGGGCGTGCTCTATAAGTACGTCACCTCGCTGCGCGACGACGAGAGGGTGCTTAGCTTCGTCGAGAGGAGCCCGGTGACGCTGCTGAACGACACGCTAACCAGCGTGGAGAAGGTGGTCAAGTCGAGGAAGCCGCTCGTGATACTGAGGGTAAACAAGCAGCTCTTCGAGCTCTACGAGAGCGGCTGGGAGCGCTACTCGACGTTCACTGACTGGCCTTGACCCTATAGACGACCTTGCCCTCCCTCTCGACCTTCTCGACGAGCCCCTCCTCCGCCAGCTTGTCCAGGGCTAGTAGGTAGTACTCGTCGTCAACCTGAATGCCGTACCACTCACGGAACTTCTCCTTGATCTCGTCAAGCGTCCACTCGGCCCTCGCCTTGCCCTCCTCCTTGAGCATCTTCTCCAGGAAGTTGGTAGTGTCCTCAGTGCGGCACCACGGGTACTGGTACCACACCCACTCCTTCACGTCCTCAACGTAGAAGTCCGGCTTCATCTTGGCCACCGGCGAGATCCACTGCATGACGGCTATCTTGAGGTCGGCGGGCTTGCACTTCTCCAGTATGTAGTCCCTCGCGACTATCAGCGACTCGCCCGTGTCGCAGATGTCGTCCACCAGCAGCACCCTCTTGCCGGACAGGTCTATCTCGAGGGGGTACTTGACGTGGGCCTTGGCCGTTATCTCAGCCGCTCTGCCCCAGTGGAGCACCTGAATGCTGACTAAGTCGTGGATGTCGAGCAAGTCGCACAGGAGCCTCGCGGGCGCGTACCCTCCCCTGGCCACCGCCACGATGATGTCGGGCTTGTAGCCGCTCTCCTTCACGATCCTCGCCAGCTCCTTGCACCAGCCGACGACGTCCGACCACTTAACCAGCTTGACCCTGACCTTAACCAAGCCCCCTCACCGGTAGTTAATTGGCCGACCTAGTTTTAACCTTGACCCCGGCGCTGCCCCATAGGCCTCAAGCCCCTCAGGTCCTCGGGGATTGGGAACTCCTCGTCCAGCACGACCTCCCGCCCCTCGTCTATCGACCTCTGGACGGCGTAGCACGTGCGGACGACCTCAAGGGTGTCGCGGACGTCTACGGGCTCGGCGCCAGTCCTGAACATCTCGAGTATCTTCGATATCGTCCTCCTGTAGAACTCGTACGAGTTCTCAATCACTGCCGTGGCCGAGGCCCCCTCGCAGGCCAGCGTGATGACCCACTTATAGCACGGGCTGCCCATGTGCACGCTGAAGGCGACTCCGCTCTTGTACACAACCTCCACGAGGACGTGGGTGCCCCTGGGCCCCTCGACCTCCCTGCCGCGAACCCTGTCCACGCCCCGGCCGATGAGGGAAGAGAGCGCCTCCACGACGTGGATCCCGTAGAGCGCGTTCTCGACCCTGAAGTCGCCTGGGGCCACCACGGAGCCGCCCCACAGCTCCCTCCCACTCATGAAGCTCCTCAACTCGTCGAGCTCAGCCGCGTACCTCAGGGCGGATGTCGACATTATCGGGGTGCCGCGCTCCCTGGACAGTCTCACTATCTCGTAGGCGGTCTCGACGTCTGGGGCGAGGGGCTTGTCGATGAACGTCGGGACGCCAGCCTCGAGGAAGGGCCTGGCGTACTCGAGGTTCCTGTCCGGGTACCTGGTCAGCACGAGGGCCCCGTCCACCCTCCCCACCATGTCGCTAATGTCGTCCACGACCTCTATGCGGTGAGCCTCCGCTATCCTCTCCAGCTCCTCCCTGTCCTCGCTCCACGCATAGGCTATCCTCGCCCCCTCAAGCCGCTCCGGGCGGTCGGTGAACTTGGAGAAGAACTTGAGGCACTCGTCGGTGAGCTCGTTGAGGTAGCAGGCGAAGGTGGGGAAGTGGGAGGTCAGGGACCAGACCACCCCCAGCTTCAGCCCCCTACGCGGCACGCCACCACCAGAACTCCCTTGGGCCCTCTCGCTACTTATCAGTTCCCGCTACTTGACCCAGAGCCCCTCAGCTCTGAGGGCTAGGAAGTCCCTCCTCGCCCTCTCCATGAGGAACTCCACCAGCTCGCTGAGCCTGGCCCTGCTGTGGTCGAGCTCCCCGCTCCACTCCGCGGCAGCCCTCCTGTACAGCTCGAGCTCCCTCAGCCTGACCCTGGCTAGCCTGGCGAGCGAGGCCCTTATCCTCTCGTCGATGGGCCCCCCGTCGAGCACGAGCCCCGGGCACTCCTTAGCCGCCGACTCGCTGACGCTTATCTCTATGCTCCCGTCGGGTCTCACGGAGTACACGAAGGGGTAGAAGCGGCAGACGAGCGGCTTGAAGGGGTGCACGCTGCACTTACCTGAGTCAAGGAGGAACACGCAGCCCCCGCCGAGCCTCGTGCGGAGCGCTAGGTAGCGCTCCCTGCCCCTGAACAGCAGCTTCGGTATCCTGCTGTGGGCCCTCGACAGCCTCGCGTCCCTAAGGCACACGACCTCCTCGGGGTCGATGTCCCCATACATCTCCAGCCTGAGGAGGTCCAGGTGGGTCACGGGCACCCAGTACTTGATGCAGCAGAGCCCCCGCTTTAAGCACCTGAAGGTGACCATGCGCACCACTGGCGCGCCGCCCCTAACTGGAGTCGCTGAGAAGTGGGCTATATAGCCTGCCGGCAAAGGATAAAAGTTTGAGGGCTGTTAGAGGCTACGTGATTCCCATGAAGCCCTCGGTGTACTCGCTGATATTCCACGAGTACTCGCTCGAGGGCTTCTTCAGCGCGATGCGCGAGATAGGCTATGAGGCCGTGGAGGTCAGGGTGCACGAGGACGGCTGCCACATCTCGCCCCTCGCGAGCGTCGAGGAGGCTAAGAGGGTGGCTAAGCTGGCTGAGGACTACGGCCTCGAGGTGTGCTGCCTGGCCTCCTACGCCAAGCTCGGCTACCCGTGGGACAGGGCGAGGGCCGAGCTGGACAAGATAGTTAACGTGGCTAGGCTAGCGGACGCAGCGGGCGCCCCCGTCTTCAGGATCAAGGTTGCTGGCTACGACCCCAAGCTAGGCTACGAGGCCATCAGGAGGCTATTTAGGGAGCAGGCGAGCGAGTTGATCAACAGGCTCAGGAAGGAGGGCATTGAGTCGGTGCCAGCGATAGAGCAGCACGGCGGCGGCGACATGGCGCACTCAACGGGCCTCCTCAAGGACCTCCTCAGGGGGCTAGACCCCGACAGGATGGGGGTGCTCTTCGACCCCGGGAACTCGGTGGTTGAGGGCTGGCTCCCCCTCGAGCTTCAGGTGGACTTGGTCAGGGAGTACATAAAGCACGTCCACGTAAAGAACTACAAGTGGGACCCGTACAGGCCGGGAAGGGTCGTCCCCTCGCCGCTCGACGACGGAATCGTGGACTGGGTCAAAGTCGTGGAGCTGCTTAGGGGCATTGGGTACAGGGGCTACCTGTCGCTGGAGGACTTCAGGCCGATACCCCCGGAGGTCAGGGCCAGGGAGGCCCTCGAGTTCTTCAGGAGGGTGCTCTAGCTCAGCGCCTCGTGAGCAGCAGTAGCAGCGCTGCGGCAGCCAGCGCCGCAGCCACTAGGACCGCTGCCACCGCCCCCCACGCTACCAGCTGGCCCCCCCGCACCTCGACGCCGCGCCTCAGGTACTCCACCCCGTTGATCTTGAGCACGAACGTGTACTCGCCGGGCCTCAGCTCGTACTCCTCCTCCAGCGCGACCGGCGTTATCACCTGCAGAGCTGGCCCAGTCCACTCCTCGACCGAGAGCCCGAGGACTATCGTGTCCCCCTCGACCCTCTTCTCAGTCACCATAGCCCTGAAGCCCGAGTGCCTGAAGACGAACCTCACCACGGCCCTGAGCTTGCCGGGGGCTGAGGCGTTAATGTCGACGCTGAACTCGCCCCTCCTCGGGAAGTATGGGACCCAGGCGTGCTGTGGCTGCCGTCCTCCGTGCTGACCCCCAGAGCCCGCCAGCACCTCTATCAGGAGGTCGCGGTCGAGCCCCCTGAACGGCCTGCTAGCCCTCCTGAGCACCACTGAGCTCAGCTGGGCGAGAGGCACCTCTAACTGGGTGTCGTAGCCGACCCCAAAGCCCTCCTCAGGGGGCGGCACGAAGGACACCCTAGCTGCCCAGGACTCGGTCGCCCCCATCACCACGAACCTGACCTCAGCCACGCACTGCTTCGCATAGGTGCCGTTGAGGAACCTGCCAGTCGCCATCGCGTAGAGCACCCTGTACGGGGGGCTGGGCAGCGAGTAGCTGTAGCGGACGACGATCGTGAAGTTCTTCTTGAGGCCGTCGAGCCTCCACACGATCACCGGAAACTTCCCTACGGCCGTCTTGTAGGTCTCGCCGCTCACGCTCCACCTCACCTCGGTTCCGTCGCAGTAGACCTCCACGCGCCCGCCCCTCAGGGCCTCAGGCGGGACTGGGAAGTACATCGTGGCTGAGCTGTGGCCCACGTTCTCGAACGGGTAGGTGCCCTCCACGGTGACCAGTAGCCCGCTCCTCGTCACCCTCAGGTATACCGTGATGTACTCCCTGTCCATTATCAGCGTCGGCACCGGTATTGGGTTGGCTAGGAGCGCGGGGCAGCTGGCTAGCGCTACCACCACGAGCGCTGCCACTAGGTGAGCCCACCTCACGCCCGTGAAGTCGCGGCATGCTTACTTATCGCTTCCCCTCGTGCTAGCGCTAGAACGGGCCGCGAGTTGTCAGCACCTGACCGCCCGGTCATCTCGCGCGAGTCACCTAAGCCATGCCGTCACCACTGCGCCGAGATTTCGCGCGGCCAGGTGTAAGCGTTAGCTCACTCCTCGAGCCCCATGGCCCAGAGCATGCCACCCAGCAGGTGCCTCTGGAACCACTCCTCCCTCCACAGGGCCGTGAAGTGGCCGAAGGCCGTGTAGAAGACCCTGCCGCTCCCGTAGCTGTGGCACCAGGCGAGCGCGTAGTCGTGGTCCGGCCTCGTCCCCTTGCTGAGGTCGACCGAGGAGTTGTCCAGGCTGATCAGCACGTGGGTCCTGTCCCTGCTCCAGTCCCTGAACGTGTACACCTCCTCCATCACCCTGAACCTCTCGGGGAGGTGCCTGGTCGACGGGTGCTCCCTGTCCTCGACTATCACGTAGACCTCCTGGGTCCACGGGTGGCCGTTGAAGTAGCCGCCTATCATGCGGCCGTACTCCGGGAACTCGTAGAAGGTGTCGGTGGCGTTGTGGACGCCCACGAACGCCCCCCCGTCCCTGACGAAGTCGATCAGCGCCAGCTTCTGGTCCTCGCTCATCGGCAGCTCGCCCGTCGTCATGAAGAGGAGGCAGTCGAACTCCCTCAGCCTCTCCCTAGTGACCTCGGAGCACTCGTCGGTGGCGAAGACCTCGAACCTCCCCGTGCGCTCCCCGAGCTTGGTCAGCACCTCGACGGCAGTCGGTATGTAGCTGTGCCTGAACCCCGCCGAGTGGGTGAGCACGAGCACCTTAGGCCTGCCCATGCTCTCCCTCGGGCCCCTTGGCTATTTATCCGTTGCCAGCAGCCTCGCCGTAGAACTCCTCGAAGAACTTGAGGCACAGCTCGTAGACCAGCCTGGCGCTCGCCAGCGCCTCCCTCGCGTCCTCCTCGCCGAACAGCTCGCTCGGGGGCTTGCCCAGCGCCTCTATGCCGTAGAGGCTGGGCCCCCTGGCCTGCGCCAGCTCAGCCGATATCCTCCTGAGCTCGTCTAGCCTGGAGCGGAGCCACTCCGGGAACCTGTCGGCGTGGAGCACCAGTACGTCGCCAACGTCGTGCACCTTGGGGTACTCGACGCCGACCACCCTGAGGGCGGCCTTCAGGCACAGCTCCACGCACTCCTGCGAGTACCTGACGACCTCCGGGTAGGCCCCCCTGGCGAGCGCCGACGCGGCGTCTATGATCCTGTTCCTAGCCCTCTCGAGGTAGTCGCGCGCGAGGGCGTCCGTCCTCACAGCTCCACCACCTCCCCCCGCTCAACCCTCGGCTTGAGCCTCCAGAACCACCCGCCACTCGGCAGCGCCACCCTCTCGGCCCCCATCCTCGACAGCCTCTCGGAGAGCCCAGCTAAGACGCCCCTCAGGAAGCCGCCCCTGTCGTAGACTATGATGGAGGCGTGGAGCATGTCGAGGTATATCGGCTGGGTCGCGGACGCCTCGGCTCGCGTCAGCATGAGCGCCTCGACGTTGCAGTAGAGGCCCCTGCTCTCCCAGAGCCACAGCTTGAGGTCCCTCAGCGGGCCCAGCGCCGCCACCGCGAGCTTGGCCCTAGCTGGGTAGCTGCTGGGGAGGCGCTCTGAGACCACGAGGAGGTCCAGGTCGCTGGTGGCCCTCGCCTCGCCCCTCGCCACCGAGCCGTACACGGCCACCGAGACTAGGTCGGCGCTCAGCAGCTCTAGGAACCTGGTGGCTGCGGCGATGATGACCGGGAGGTACTCGGGCTGCCTGACCTCCCTCTCCCAGGCCCCCCTCACGAGCTGAGCGTGCGGGCTCAGCACCACGTACCAGCCCCTGGCGAGCCTGAGCGCCCAGCCCCGCCTGCACAGCTCGTGCAGGACCAGCCCAGCCCTGAGCTTGTCCCCGCCTAGCGCCTCGCGCGCCTCGGCCACGGTGAACGGCCTCCAGTGGAACGCTCTGAGGAGCTTGAGGTACCTGACCCCGAGCCAGGCGGGCAGCCAGCCTCCCTCAGTCTGCATATAGCTGATAATCTGCAATTGACTAATTAAGTGTGCGCCCTCAAGCCAGGGCGCTAGTCGAAGGGCCATGGGACTGGGCTGGCGGAGCTGGTAGCATCAGCCGGCGGGTCTCTTGCCAGGCCACGCTCCGGCGGGCAGAAGTAGGTGCCGGG
>CAZCFI010000011.1:0-33960 GCA_964497915.1 uncultured Thermoproteales archaeon | reverse complement strand
GTGGTTCGGCCGAACCACTATAGGCTGGTCGCCGCCAGCCTGATAGTGGCGCTCAAGGAGGCCGAGCTCACGGTGCCGATAAGAGACGTAATAGCGTGCTTCAGGAAGCTGGGCCACAGGGTCAGCTACTCAGGCGTCCTGAGGGCCCACTTCCACATACGCAAGCTGATAGGCTACAACCCCCGCGTAAACTTGAGGGCGTATGTGTACGGCGTACTGGAGAGCCTGATCCCCGGCGAGAGCCTAAGTGATGACGAGTTCAGGCTCAGAGTGTACAGGAAGGCCATGCTTCTGCTCTCGAACGTTGAGAGGAGGCAGGTGGTTGGGAAGAACCCGTACATAGTAGCCCTCGCCGCGGCCTACGCGGCTGCCGTGCTGGTCTCGGGCAAGCGGAGGCCTAGAGCCATCACCCAGAGGGCGCTGTCGGAGGTGTCAGGCTTCTCGGAGAGCGCGATAAGGGCCTGCTACAGGGCCGTCTTCAAGCCCCTAGTGGAGTGCTGAGCCATGAGGCTCTACGTGAAGGCAGCGCGCTCCCTAAAGCGCTTGGGCGAGGTCGCAATAGATGAGGAGTTGCTCGGCGACGCCAGCGCGGCCCTCGCCCTAGTCACGTACCTGACATCGCTCTCGCCTGGTCTCGGCAGGGCTAGGGGACTCGCCCTCGAGGGCGAGGGTGTTGCGCTGCGCGTGGGCAGCAGGGCGCTGAGGGCCGTGGCCCGAGGCCCTGCCTCAAAGCTATATGAGCTCAGGAAGCTCCTGGCCCTGATTCCCGAGGCCAAGCTGATCCCTTCCTCTGAGATCTTCAGCTTAGAGAGCGGTACATTCATAGCCGACCCGCTTGGGGCGCTCAGCCAGCTTAGCCATGAGGTAAGGGCTACGGTGAGGGGAGAAGCGAGGAAGGCCCTGCTCAGGGCCGTGCGGGGCGTGGCTAAGTCGCTCAAGGTAGCTGTGAAGGAGGCCTCGCTGTCTGAGTCGTGGGAGGGGGCTCGTGGGAGGGAGGGAGTCGAGCCGCCGGAGCCCCTCGAGGAGTATTCACTGGGCCCGTTCAGAGTAGCCGTAGTTGAGCGCGAGGGCTGCGAGGAGCTTGAGTACAGGGTCAGCTATGCCTCTGACCACTTCATGGTGAGACTGGGGTCGGTGTTTGTGTCGCGGGTCCTGCGGGAGACGGCTGACATCACCGTTGAAGGCAGGCTGGCGCTAAACCCACTGCTCAGGCACAGGAGGAAGAGGGCGGCTACGGTGGTGTCGCGGTCCCTCCAGGAGGTTCCGAGGAAGCTCGTCAGGCACGTCTGCGCCGTGGCCTCCTACAGGTCGCTGGGGTTGCTTAAGCTCGCGCCATTCCTGTTGGACGGCGGCATATGCGAGTTCTACGTCGACGCGCCCGGGACCCTCGTCTACCTAGACCACTACAGGTTCGGCAGGTGCGTCAGCAACGTAAGGGTCAGTGCGTGGGACGTCGACTCCTTCATCACTCACGTGAAGCTCGAGAGCGGGCTCCCGCTGGACCCGGAGAACCCGTCCCTGAAGGCAGACCTGAAGATCGGGCGATTCAGGCTGAGGGTCTCCGTGGACGTGCCCCCGCTCGCCGTTGACGGAGCGGCGCTCGACGTCAGGAAGTTCAGGGAGGAACCCATGACGCTACCCGAGCTCATAAGGCTCGGCGCCCTCACCGCTGACGCCGCGGCGCTGATACTCCTGTACGCCACGCACAGGGCCAACATAGTCATAGTCGGCGAGCCAGGCAGCGGCAAGACCACACTACTGAACGCCATAGACCTGTGCCTCCCGAACCACCTGCGCCGCGTCTACGTGGAGGACGTGGTCGAGTCCGCGAGACTCCACGCCCTAGGCAAGCACCAGCTGAGGCTCAGGGTCGAGCCGCTGGAGGTGGCTGACAGGGCTAGGCTGAAGAAGCACGAGGTGCTTAAGCTGCTCCACAGGAAGCCGGACTACGTCATACTGGGCGAGCTGCAGAGCAGGGACCACTTCGAGGCCGCGCTGAGCGCTATGGTCTCCGGGCTCAGGTGCCTCCAGACGTGCCACGCCCCAACGCTCGAGCAGTTCGTCAGGAGGCTCACGTGCGACTACGGGTTCCGGCCGGAGCTGGTCTTCAACACATACGACCTGGTGGTGGTGATGCGTAGGTACGTGAGCGTTAGGGAGTTCAGGAGGGTGGTTCGGGTCGCTGAGATGCTGTCAGCAGGCAGCGAGCTGGTGCTGTACTCGTACCCCAGCAGGCCTGACATCAGCCGCCTCGAGTCCTCCGAGTTCCTGAGGCGCGTGTGCGAGGAGGAGGGGCTCACAATGGGCGACTTGATCGGGGAATGTGAGACCTACAGGAGGGCGCTGGAGTTCATGACCGAGAGAGGCATTGTGAGAGCCGCCGACGTGGCCTCGCTGTTCGAGAGGGTAGTGCGCAGGCGAGTGAGAGGCGAGGGGGCGGGAGGTGCCCCGAGGTGGGCGACTCAGAGGGCGGTCTAGCGGGACGAATCGCGGAGGAGGTTAGGAGGGCTGAGACAGCCCTCGACCTAGTCTTCGCCCTCGAGCTGAGCGAGGGCGACTTGGAGAGAGCGCTTAAGAGCATGCTCCTGCTACACGACCCAAGCGTCAGGCTGGCTAGCTTGGCGGCGCTAGCCTCCCTCAGGGGCGGCGAGAGGGAGGCGGCGCTGGCTCGCGCCCTAGGCTACTTAGAGGGTGAGGTGCGCGAGGTCATGGCCTTAGCTGCCCTCTCGAGTAGGTCGACCGTGCGCGCGCTCAGGGGGGTTCCTGACCACATGGCTGAGAGTGCTGTGAGCTCAGCTAGGCTAACTCTGAGGAAGTTCATCGACAAGCTGACAATGATCATGGCTGCAGCATTTCTGTCGCCGGTGGTCCTAAGCCTCAGCACCCTATTTCGCAGGCCCCACTTGTTAGACGTAATGGTCACAGTGGCCACATTCGCATTAGCCATCGAGCTGGCCTGCTGGCTCGCGACCAAGCGGGCTCACCCCCGGGCCCTAGCGACGGTGGTGATCAGCCTGGCCCTACCACTGGCGGCCTCCTTAGCCTTCGTGTGCCTCGGTGGGTGGTGGCGCTTGGCTGTCTACTCTGCGGCTGCTCTGCTGGCCTGGAGGCTGGTCCCGCGAGTTAAGGTCGGCCTCAGGCGGCGGTACTCCGAGCTGGAGTCCCTGTACTTGAGACTCAGCAGGGGGCTGGCGATCCACGGCAGCATCGAGAGAGCTCTCGTGGAGGCAGCAGCTGAGGGCGTTGCAGTCGGCGGCGCCGACGGTGTGGCGAGGGCCGTTAGGAGCGGTGCCCCCCTCTCGAGAGCTGTAGCCAAAGCGCGTGACTACGGGCTCGCGTCAGCGATCTGGGCTTGCTCGAGGGGAGGGGGCAAGTCGGCTCAGGTTTTAGAGGGGCTGGTCAGGGCCGTTAGAGTCAAGAGCAGGATAGTGAGCGAGGTGGAGGCTGAGCTTAGAACCATCGAGTTCAGGGCTAGGGCCGTGTCCACAGCTGTATTGGCGTCATTAGCGTTACTGACGCTCTGTAGCGCTTACGTGCTCCCACCGCCGGACGCTCTGAGAATCCTGTGCTCAACCTACCTTAACTCAGCCCTACTCTTCTCGTCCTCAGTCGCGTTCTTCAGGCTACTCTATGGGAGCAGAGGTGCCTTGGCGCGCGCCACGCAGACCCTAGCTACCTTCTACCTGGCACTGACCCTAGCATTAATGCTCTGGTCTCTGCTAGCATCCGGGCCCCTTAAATAGCTATGCGAAATTGCCTAGCGATGAAAAGGAGCGTGGAGTATGCCGTGGCGCTGGCCCTCGACGCTGCAATATTACTTAGTGGCTTGACTAGCCTGGAGGTAGCCGTTGAGAAGGCTGTGAGTGAGGTGAGAGTGTCGCTCTTGACAATGCTCGACTACCTATATTTACTCGATAATATAAGTGCCCCTGAGGGCGGGCTGTCTGCCGTCGTTGAGCTGAGGGGCTGCCACGGCCAGCTGAAAATGCTGGTGCTGGGTGTCTGACGTGGAGGCGGTCAAGCTCTCCTTCTCGATCCTAATCTGGGTTTTACTTACCCTATCGCTCGTCGCTGCGCTCAGGGAGGCGTGGCTATCGGTGAGAGGCAAGGTGAGTGAGTGCGTGCTCCAGCTCGGGCGAGAGCTGATCGCCTTGGTCGAGCGCGAGCTACCTGAGGGCGGCTGGGTGGTAGGTGAGCACAGAGCACTCGCCGCCATGGGCCTGGTCAACGCTACTCGGCCTCCCAGGGGCACCTGGGTCTTAGCCAAGCACGAAGGAGAGATAGTGGTGAGGGGGCATGGAGAGGGGTAGCGTGCTCCTCACGGCACTGGGGATCGTCTTGCTGGCGCTGAGCCTATGCCTGGCGCTCCTCGCGTGCGCCAAGCTAGTGGAGCAGCTAACCCAGCTAGTTGAGGCCGCGCGGGGTGTCTGAGAGTTGTCCTCGCTAGCGTGGGACGCACTTGCGGCTCTCTCCGTAGCCGCGCTGACCTTATACCTAGTGGCGTCTATTGACCTCGCGTCGTCCGTGAGAGCCTCGGCTAAGGGGCTGAGAGCTGTAAGGTCTATCGTAGACGCAGTGAGGGAGGAGCTCCAGGGCGGGTCCCTGGAGAGAGCAGCGGAGCTCCTCGAGCGCGGTAGGGTGGCTGAGGCGAGGGGAAAGCTCAGCGAGCTCCTCGCACTGCTCGCGCCGCGGGGCGTCATCGGACTCAGGGTTACTAGCCTCAGCGGTGAG
This sequence comes from uncultured Thermoproteales archaeon, assembly GCA_964497915.1. Classification (GTDB taxonomy): domain Archaea; phylum Thermoproteota; class Thermoprotei; order Thermofilales; family CAYSTQ01; genus CAZCFI01. The sequence goes on along the minus strand of CAZCFI010000011.1, from coordinate 29,229 downwards.
ACTCTGCTGCTCGTAGGGAGGGAGGGAGCCGTCCTGGCGCGGGTGCTAGTTGTGGCGCGGCGAACCCCCTACGTGGTGGAGGTGCTGGTGAGGGGCCGTGGTTAAGACTTACTTCACCATGACCATGGCATTCGTGGGCTTCGCGGCGCTGGTGATCACAGCAGTGTCCGACGCAGTGACATGCGCCGTAGCATATAACAACATGGTCGTCAGGGTCGCCATGGCCAAGGTTTGTGGTCTCGCTGGCTTCAGCCTGGAGAGAGGAGTGTCGAAGCTAGCCCTCGCCGCCATCGACGAGACGCTACGGAGCTCCACGGCGAGTGAGCTCAATCTATCACTGCTCGAGAGACGCGTGCTCGAGGAAGTGAAGGCGGAGGCGCTGTCGCGAGCACTCAGCGGGGAGGGGCTGAGAATTGCCGACCTCGCTCTGAGCGTTAGAGTGAGGGGGTGGTCGGAGCGAGCTGTAGCTGAGGTTCACATAGCGTACAGAATATCGCACGACTGCGGCGCAGGAATCAAGAGAAAAGCAATCATCAGGGTGGTGCACCCCCTCAGAGTCTTGGCCATTCTCAGCGTCGCCCGCCAGCTAGCGCGCGTGAACGGGAGTGTGCTCGTGGTTAATAGTAGCTCGGCGGACCGCGCCCTCAGGGAGCTTGCGTCAGTAATGCGCTCGTCGATGGTGCAGGGCACGTCACTCAAGGCCGCCGCGGTGGCTGAGCCCGCAGCCGCCCCAGATGGTGGGCAGGCAGTCCTCGTCAAGCTCATCGACGTAGTGATCACTGACCTTGAGCAGACGAACCCTGAGTGGTGCAGCAGCCTCAGGCTCGGGTCATGCCTGGTCTTCCTGATCGAGTGCCCAGAGGGAGGAGTCCGCGAGCTCTCCGAAGGGCTCAGTGGCGCTCAGCTCTGCGTAAAAGTGGACTAGCACCTTCCCATTTTACCATAAAGATTATTTTCACGGCTCAGTGTAATCTTACACAGTGGTAGTATGAGTGAGGAGGGTGGGGAGGTAATAGAGATCAGGTCGGGCGTCATACCGGCCGCTAGGTACGCCGACAAGCTCAGGAGAGTTGCCCTAGTAGCGCTCAGGAATGTGGCCCCCAAGGACGTCATAATAAGGGACGTGAGCGAGCTGAACAGGCACCTCTACAAGATCATCGTAGAGGAGAGAGGCTACGGCAAGGGCGACCTCATTAGGATCGTCGTCAAGGCTCGATATGATAGGGAGTCTAATAAGATCATATTCAGCGAGCCCGTGATCGACAGGTTCCTCCCAGAGTCAGAGCTAGAGAAGATCTGCGAGTCCAGGCTGGGGGAGCTGCGCAAGCAGTACGAGGAGAGAGTCGCTGAGGCTGAGAGGCTCAGGGCTCAGTACGAGAGGAGGGTTAAGGAGCTCACGAGCGAGGTCGAGAGGCTCAAGGGTGTCCTCAGGGATATAAGATCCATCCTGGATCAGGTTGAAGTGTGACTTAGCTCAGACACCGACGCCAGCTCCACGCCAGCGCCCACCCTGTACTCAAGCTCGTACAGAGTGATGGTCTCGCCGCCTGAGCTCCTTCTAGAGACCTCCACCCGCTCCACCAGCGCCAGTACGCCCTCAGGTACGTCGTAGACCAGCTTCCTGATTACCAGCCGGCCGTGGAAGACGTCGGACAGGGTTAGGAAGAGCACTCTGACCAGGCGGTTCTCAAACTCCAGATAGTCAGCGACGTCGACTGGCGCCTCCGAGGGCGGCGGCAACTGAACCTCTCTGCCCCCAGAGGACAAGCCGCGCACCTCGACGACCCTCACCCTGACCTCCTCGCGCCTCGGCAGCGTCAGCTCGAACTGCGCCTCATACGAGTTGAACTTCAGCCCCGCCATACGGCGCCCCCTCAGAAGGTTGGGACTCCGAACTTCCTCGAGATGGCCACGTGCTCCTCCACTGAGATGGCACTGAGGTCCACAAAGCCCTCGTAGCACCTCCTGTAGGCGTCGCCCTCGACTAGCTTCCTAACGTTCCTCCGGTACTTGCAGTCGACCAGCCTCTTGCCCGTCAGCTCCTCCCACTTCTTGATGGGTATCCCGAAGGCCCGCTGGATCCTGTCCCTGTAGAGCTCTGGGATGACGTTGAAGGTGCAGAACGGCATCAGCCTGCCGTCCGGCGTAACGTAGTGGATGCAGCACCGCTGAACCCTGGAGATGTCGTGATTGTAGAGATCCATAAAGTGCATCATCCCGAGGAATAGGGTCTTGTAGTGGAACTCACCCAGGGCCTCGTAGTTGTGGCGCGCGAAGATGTTGAAGAGGAGTCTCACCACCCTCCTCCTGCCCCCGAGGCAGGAGGGGATCTTGCTCCAGTCGATGCAGGAGTCCAGGGCCCTGAGGAGCCTGAGGAGGGTCACGTACTTGTTAGCGCCCCTAGAGAGAGCCTGACCCAGCTCCTCTATCCTCTCGAAGAGCTGCTCCACGTCGATAAACCTGGTGATCGGCACTATCTTGTCGCCATCCTTGAAGACGTAGGTGGCGGCTCCACACGCAAAGTGGGTGGTGAAAGCCACCTGCGGTCTCTTTGTCATCGCCTCGACGAAGTGCGATATCGGGACGACGGAAGGCACTGGATACCAGTCGTCGCGCGATATCTGCCCCTCGGTCTGCTCCTCGATCCTGATTATGGCGTCGGGTATGGTAATCCTGAGGGCCTCCCTCTCCGCCCTCGGCACCCTCCCCGTGATGGACACTGGTTGGAAGTTGACGCCCCTGACCACGTCCATGTGCTTGAGGGCGAACCTTATTATGTCACCCAGCTCGTGGTCGTTATAGCCCCTGATCACAGTCGGCACGAGGACGACGCCCATCCTAGCCTTCCTGCAGCTCTCCAGGATGTAAGGTATCTCCCAGTGGTTCTTAGGGTTCGTTGAAGGGCTGACGCCATCGAAGCTCAGGTACAGGACGTTAGTCCCGGCCCCCCTCAGCTCAGCAGCTAATTCGGGCTCGAAGGCCAGCCTTATCCCGTCAGTGTTGACCTGGACGTGCGTGAAGCCCTCCTCCTTGGCTAGCCTCACCAGGTCCACTATGTCGTCCCTCAGGAGGGGCTCTCCCCCGGTTATCTGCAGGGCCTTGGCTGGCACTGGGCGGAGGGATCTAGCGACTCTCATCATGTACCTTATGTGCTCCAGCGTGGGCTCGTAGACGTAGCCAACCCGCTCGGCGAAGAAGAAACAGTACCAGCAGGAGAGGTCGCACCTATTGGTCGCCACTAGGTTTACTAGGGAGGGGTGGGACTTATGCCTCACGCACAGGCCGCAGTTGAATGGGCAGAAGAAGTTAGCTGGCAGCACTGGCTTGCTCACACCCCTGCCGTCGTACTGCCACCTCCTGAACTTGCGGTAGAGTCTCGCGTCGCTCCAGTAGACCTCCTCGAACTCCCCGTGGTCAGGGCACCTCTTCCTTATGAGGACCTTCCCCTCCCTCTCAAAGACGACCGCCCTCACCAGAGAGAGACACTGAGGGCACAGGGACAGCGTGTACTCGATCAGCGACTCCCCCTCCCGCAGCTCCGGCTCGGGGCCTAGGAACACCTTGTAGTCCCTGCCAGGCCTGGGCATGAGGGACTCCCTGACCCTCGGCATGACCTCCTCGAAGTCCTCAGCCCTATATTCGAGCATTTCCGCGTAGTTGAGCCCGATGACCGCCATATGGGCACCTTGCTGAAATTCCATTTCTCTAACTCAGTATTTATTATTTACACCCCTCACTCTAGCGAAGGATGCGTGGCTTATCGGTACGTAGGGCGCGCCCTCCTGAGATGAGTGAGGTGGTCAAGCTGGTGCGGGAGGTGTTCCAGGGCTACGACGCCTACTACGCGACGCTTGGCTTGAGACACACGAGGACACTAGTCGCAGAGGTGCGCAGGGCCTTGGTGGGGTTCGCGGAGGTTTACGTCACTGAGGTCCTTGGGTCGCGCGTCGGCGTCATATACTACATAGGGGTCAAGCCGGGGTTCAGGAGGAGGGGCGTGGGCAGAGCCCTCGAGGCCGAGGCCGTTAGGTGGTTTGTGAGGAGGAGGTGCTCCTACTCCATGGCCTCGACCGTGCGCAGCAACGTGGCCTCGAGGGCCTTCTTCAGGAGGCTAGGATACCGCGAGGTGCTCCTTGAGGAGCTGTTCGACGCGCTAGGCTCGCGAGCGTGGCTCGTGGTTGACGCGCTGTACGCGTGTGAGGACGACGTCTTCTTCCTGAAGGCCCTCAGTGAACAGAGGGGGGCGCGTGGCCCCCTGGTTAAGCTGGTGAGGGGGGCGGGGCGCGATGGCAAGGCCTAAAGTGATCCTGGAGAGGAACGTAGTGGTCAAGAACTGGAAAAGGGCCGACCTCAGGCTGTGCCTCTGCAGCCCTAGCCCCTACGAGGTGGGCTTTCTGAACCTAGCTCTGCAAATCCTCTACAGCCTGTGGAACGAGAGGGAGGACGTACTGTGTGAGAGGGCATTCGTCAACGTCCTGGGTGGGGCGCTCAGCCTTGAGAGCCAGCGGAGCCTAAGGGAGTTCGACGTGCTAGCCTTCTCCATCCACTATGAGGCCGAGCTGGTGGGGCTCGTCAACATGCTGCGAGCCGCTGGGATCCCGCCCCTAGCGCGCGACCGGAGGCCTGGCGAGCATCCGATACTGATAGCTGGGGGGCCCGTGGTGACCGAGAACCCGCGCCCTCTGGAGAGGGTGTTCGACTGCCTGTTCATCGGCGAGGTCGAGGACGTCTCCGACGAGCTGCTAGACGCGCTCAAGGAGGCCTCTGAGGCGCGCAGCCTGGACCCGCTAGCTGATTTGCCGCACGTCTACGTGCCGGGGCTGAGCTGCGGCAGGGTCAGGAGGGCGTTCGTGAGAGACCTTAACAGGAGCTACTACCCGACGGCTCAGTTCCGCCCGGAGAGACTGCGGGTGGCGTTCGGCCCCGCGTTTCTGCTGGAGGTGAGCCGCGGATGCAGCTACAAGTGCAGGTTCTGCCTGGCTAGGCAGATCTACAGACCCATGAGGATGAGGAGACTGCCCAGGCTCCTTGAGATACTGGAGGAGGGGCTCGAGAGGACCGCGACTGACAGGGTCTCCGTGATATCGTTCGCCGCCTCCGACCACCCAGAGCTCACCGAGATACTAGAGTCTCTGCTGGCCCGCGGGGTGAGGTTCACAATCCCGTCGCTGAGGGTCGATAGGGCCCCTGCGCGGGCGCTCGAGCTGCTGCGCGACTCGGGGCAGGTGAGCGTGACGGTGGCCCCTGAGGTCGCCTCTGAGAGGCTCGCGGACGCTCTCGGGAAGGGCGTATATCCTGAGGAGGTTATTAAGTTAGGCAGGGAGCTGAGAGAGCTGGGGTTCAGCAGGCTGAAGCTATACTTCATGGTGGGAGTGCCGGGCGAGAGAGAGAGCGAGGCAGCCGCCATAGGGAGGCTGGCGAGGGGGGTGAGGGAGCTAGGCTTCTCGCGCGTGACGGTGGCGATCAACCCGCTGATACCAAAGCCCCACACGCCACTCCAGTGGGCACCGTACGTCGGAGAGACCGATTATAGGAGGAAGGTTGACCTGGTGAGGAGAGGAGCGGGGAGGGGGGTCAGGCTCTCAGGTCTCGGGTGGCGTGAGGGGCTGCTGGAGGTCGCCGTGGCTAGAGGAGGGCCTGAGGTCGGAGAGGCCCTCGCCAGCGCCTCAGCCGAAGGGAGGATGAGCAAGAGGAGGGCGCTGCTAGTGGTCAAGGAGCTCCTGAGGAAGGACGCGAGGCCGGCCTTAGGGTACTCCCTAGAGGCCGAGCTGCCATGGGAGGTGGTAGACGTGGGCGTGAGGAGGGGCGAGGTTGTCAGGGAGTATGAGAGGTTTCTTGAGGCCCTCAACCACTAAAGGGGTGCATATGCACCCCTTTAGTGGGGAGTGCGCAACTGATTAAAGGGCCGGGCTCGCTCTATCACATGAAAGGATGTCGACCCTCCCCACGCCCGAGTACATCAAGTACCTTAGGAAGAGAGCTGGCCTCACCCAGAAGGAGCTAGCGAGGAGAGCTGGGGTCAGCCAGTCTCTCATAGCCAGGATAGAGAGCGGAACCGTTGACCCTCGGCTCTCAACCCTAAGGAAGATACTTAAAGTGCTCGAAGAATCCGTGGGAAGAGGCGTTAAGGCGCGGGAGGTCATGCACAGCCCCGTCATAGTCCTCCGAGAGGACGACTGCGTCGAGAAGGCCGCCCGGCTCATGTGGGAGAAGGGTATATCTCAGATACCCGTCGTCGACAGTAGGGGGAAGCCTGTCGGGACGGTCTTCGAGAAGGACCTGGTCAACGCGCTCCTCACACGTAGAGGGGAAGCGCGGAGGATCAAGGTCTCAGAGGTCATGGACGACGTACTCCCAATAGTTGGGCCCTCAGAGGACGTCGAGAGAGTGGTCAGCCTCCTCCTACAGGGGGTGCCCGCGGTTTTAGTCATGGAGAGAGGAGAGGTCGTGGGAATTATCACTAAGAGCGACATAATTGCTAAGTACCTAGTCAAGTGGAGCTAGCATGAGGAATCCTGATCCTGTACCTGAGAGAAGGCCTACTCCCTGACCTCAGCAGCATCCCCCTCCTGTAGAACCTGAGGAGGTAGGTGGCGACGGCGCGGTAGTCGACCTCGAGGCCCTCCTCCCTCAGGGCCTCGTACAGCTCCCTGCTGGTGAACCACGTCCCGCTCCCGAACCTGGTGAAGATGACCTCCCATATCAGGTCGCTCAGCCTGTCCTCACGCTTCAGGGGCGCAGCAGAGGAGGATAAGGCCTTGACGACGTTTAGGAGGTGGATTACCTTCTCCTCAGAGACGTTAGGGCCCTCAATCGTTATTGTTATCCTATCCCCGTCGGGGAGCCGCTCCTCTATCCTGACCCTAGGGGACATTCAACCACGCCCTAGCTACTGGGGAGCGCTGAGATAAAGATAACTCGCAACTTGCGTAACTGTTGAGCTTGCTTAGAGACCTGAATAATATAAAAAGAAAATTTTTTCCAAAGACAATCATTAAAAGAAAATGAATTATAAGTTGAAATATTAGAAAGACATAAAATACATTCGGCATTTGGTCTCCACTGGAACCAGAGGGGTCTACACGCTGTTGAATCAGGCTCCTGCAAATCGTGGGAGCGAAGTCTATCGCCATGGCGCTCAACACTCAACATGAAGATGGCATCGCAGACTGCGCTGACAGCCAGACCCCTCTGGTTCCAGTGGAGCATATAGAGGAGAAAGCAAGAGTAATTAAGGAGTCTGAGGTCAGTGCAGCTTGAGGTCTTGTAGTACCCTCCAGTGGAAGTGAAGGGGTCTAGGGGGTTGGAGAAAGTTTTATAGAGCAGCAGGAGGAAGAAACTAGTCGGCGGGCATCCCGGCCACAGGCGGTGGGTCCCACCCGCTCTCGTCAGATCGCGGAAGTTAAACCACCGTCCGCCGTGGGGAGTACTGGGGTCCGCGAGGCCCTGGGAAACCCCGGTGCCGGGAGCCCGCCGCTAGTGGTGAGCTGATGAGGAGCGAGCTCCGCTTCCTCCCCCTATTCGCCCTGGCAGCGCTAAACGACGCCGTCGACGTGCTAGGACTTGTGGCGCAGCCCTACGAGACGATCTTCGACGTAATCTTAGCAACTGCCATCTCACTAGCCGTAGGGCTAGACGTCGTGTCCTTCCTGATAGCTGTGGCTGACCTCATTCCAGGTCTTGACGCGATGCCGATATGGACCCTCTACGTCCTCTACAAGTTCCTCGAGTACAAGGAGAGGGCAGCTGAGGCTGAGAAGGGGGGAGTTAGGCCGAGGAGGGTGAGGGTCCCGGTCGAGTGAGGGGCAGAGTTACAGCTCAAATACGATAACTTCTCTGCCCCTCACTCTCTCCCCTCTAGCCACCCTAGCCACTACGATCCTGCCGTCGATGACGTCTACCACCCCGTCTAGCTCCACCTCGACGACCCTGGCCCCTGGCGGGAGCGACCAGTAGACCTCGTAGTCGTACTCGACGACCTCGCCCTCGTACTCGTTCTCGTACCTATTCAGCCCAGGTACCAGCCTGCCCCCAAACATTATGGCGAAGGTGACTGACGGCCTTGCTCTGCTGCCACGGTACACCAGATCGACCATCTCAACGGTGGGCCTCACCCTCCTACCATTTATCCTGACGACCTCCTCGTCGAGGAACGACTGCATCCTAGCGGCCATCGCCTCGAGCTCCTCCTCCAGCCTGCCCTCTTCCTCAAGCTCTGCGTAGTACTGGTCTGGGTCGTAGTAGTCGAAGGTCACGACTTGGTGGACTGTGCCGTCGCTGCACACCGCGAAGAACCCCTGAGCGTGGACGGGTATGACGAAGTCTTCGCTCATGTCGCCACCCCGCCCAAGAGGATTGAGGTGCAGGCGTCAGGAGATTCTTAGCAGCGCTGCCGCTCTCTCGAACGGCGTAGCTCTCTTGACCTCAGGGTCTAAGGGGAGCCCCTTGACGGCCCTGGCCACCCTGTCCGGCTCTATGCGCGGGTAGTCTGAGCCTAAAAATATCCTGTCTGGCGGGAGCCCCTCTACGGTCCTGCGCGGCACTGCCTCAGTGAGCAGGCACCTCAGGTGCTCCTCGGGGCTCTCTGTGTAGACGTTTAATGGGTTTAAGTAAACGTTGGGGTACTTCACGGCCAGCGTCACCGCCCCCCACACCCAGGGCCACCCGAAGTGCACTAGGATGAAGGTGAGCTCAGGGAACTCCGCGACCCTCTTCTCGAGCGCTAGGGGACTGCACTTGGCGAGCTTGCACCCACCAGCGTACGAGAAGCCAACATGAATCACGGCAGGGATCCTTAGACCCTGCGTCTTGAGGATCGCCAGTCTCAGCTTCGGCAACGACGGGTCAAAGCCCCGCATCGGAGGCGACACCTTGAGCCCTCGGAGCCTTAAGCCTCTCACGCCTGTCTCTAGCTCAGAGGCTGCTCTCTCGTCCGGATTTAGGTCTACGCTGGCGAGGCCTAAAAACCTCACTCCGGACCTAGAGGCCAGCCACGAGACAGTCTCGTTGGAGGACAGCTTGCCGCCAGCCCTCGTCGTGCAGTCTGACGCTGGCAGAACCATGCGCTCGATGTCAGCAACCTCTGTCTGGGAGGAGAGCACCTCTATCAGCTGGGGTCTCGCCCCTATCTTGAGCACCCTCCTAGTGGCCCTCAGCAGCCCCTCCCCCCTCTCAACCGCCTCCACCATCAGGGCTGGGTGCATGTGGAGGTCTAGGGCGACCACTCAGCTCACCCCTGCGCCGAAGGTTATGAGGGCCGTGGCCTAAAAATGACTTGAGGGTGACCGCCTCGCCGGACGTGATCGCCACGGCGAGGTGCTAGTGGAGATAGTGCGTAAGAAGAGGAAGGGGTTAGCTCCCTCCCAATGCGCTCCTTAGGACAATCCCTCCTCCCTCAAAGTTACGTTGGTAAGCTCGAGGTTTTCTAGACGTAGCCTAGAGGATCTCAGCACGGATCTTAAGTCCTCCATCTTCGCGCGCTAACACCGTCTCGGCGTCAAGCTCTCGGCGACGTCCTCTAAAGGCTCTGGGGGCCAAGTGGACAGCTGGCGCTAGCAACACGAACGACTTGGTCGCTGGCAGCTTAAGCTGGGACGAGCTGCTCTCTCGCCCTGCCGGGCTCCGAGTCGAGAGAAGGCTCGAGGCCGCACCTCTCCATTAAGTCCTCAAATGCCCTCTGGACTCTCCTCACCACCTCCTCGGCATCCACTAGCAGCGCCCTCCCCCTCTCAGCCACGATCCTGCCCTCCACCATCACCAGCTCTATGTCAGAGTGGCTCATCGAGAACACAATGTGAGAGGGCACGTTGTGGAGCGGGGCCAGCCTAATGCCCCTGGCGTTTATGACTATCAGGTCGGCCCTGTACCCCGCAGCTAGATTGCCCACGCACCGCAGCCCCAGGGCCCTAGCGCTCTCCAGGGTCGCCATCCTGAGGGCCTCCTGCGCGCTGAGCGCCTTGGGGTTCCTAGAGAAAAGCCTCTGAGCCAGCACGGCTGTCCGCATCTCCTCAATCATGTCCAAGTTGTTATTGCTACAGGGGCCGTCCGTTCCCAGCCCGACAATCACTCCTCTCTCCCTGAGTCTCGCGACGGGGCAGAGCCCGAGCCCGTGCTTCATCGCTGTTGTCGGGACGTGAACGACGCGAACCCCTCTCCTCCTGATCACCTCCACGTCGCCATCGGTCAGCACGTTGGCGTGGGCCACTAGTAGCCTCCTTGACGTCAAGCCCAGCTTAGCTAAATACTCTATCGGGGTGGCACCGTATCTCCTCAGGGACTCCTCGACCTCCTCCGCCGACTCTGAGGCGTGTATGTGCACGTCCACGCCGAGCTCCTCGGCAAGCCCCGCGACCTCCTCGAGCACATCCTTCCTAACTGAGTACACGGAATGAGGTGCAAATGCGACCCTTACCATGGGGTCGCGCGCATACTTCTTCCAGAGCTCGAGCGTCCTTCGCATGCCCTCCCTGCTGTCACAGAGGCCATCGACGTCGAGCATACTCTCCGAGGCCACGACCCGCAGCCCGACAGCCCTAGCGGCTCTCACTGCTTCCTCCTCATGGAAGTAGTGGTCGGCAACGCACGTGGTTCCCGACAGCACCGACTCCACAGCGCCCAGCAGCGCGCCGTAGTACACGTCCTCCCTCCTCAGCCTCCTCTCTATGGGCCACACGACCCCGAGCCAGTCGAGGGTGCTGTACTCATCCGCGACGCCCCTAAGTAGCGTCATGGCTAGGTGCGTGTGGGCGTTGACGAAGCCTGGTGCTATCACCTTACCCCTACAGTCCACGACCTGCGGGTCCCTGGCGCCCGCCCTGAGCTCGGAGTATTCACCAACGGCCTCTATCACTCCGTCGCGTACTAAGACAGATCCGCGCCGCACAACGACGCCTCCCGAGGAGAAGGAGAGCAGTAGGCCGTCCCTGAGCAGCACTTCCTCGCAGCGGTCCAAGAGCACCACCTTTGTTATTTGAAACGTTCGATTTAAATTTAAATATTTTACCGACCCACAAGTAAATAATACCTTGAAATAAACATTGCAAAGAGGTGAGGCCCACGTTTAGAGAGAAGCTACTCAAGGCCGAGGTCGCGCTGACGTTCCGCGACGTCATTATCCTGCCGGGGTACTCGGAGGTGGAGCCCGGGGAGGTAGACCTGACGACGAGGGTCACGGGGAACTTTGAGCTGAAGGCCCCCCTGGTCTCGTCCCCAATGGACACCGTGACTGGCAGCAGGATGGCCATCGAGATGGCAAGACTCGGCGGCCTCGGTGTGATCCACAGGAATATGCCCGTCGAGAGGCAGGTCGAGGAAGTCAGGAGGGTCAAGGAGGCCGAGGTGCCAGAGGGCGGCGCAGCGTCCCTGGGCAGCGACGGGAGGTTGCTAGCGGCCGCGGCCATATCGCCCTACGACCTTGAGAGGGCTAGGGCCCTGGACAGGTACGCGGACATATTGGTCACCGACGTCGCGCACTTCCACACCAGGAACGTCATTGAGGCGACCAGGAGGCTAGTCAGGGAGGTCTCAGCGGACGTGGTCGTCGGGAACATAGGGACCTACGAGGCAGCGGTCGACGTGATCACGAGGATAGAGGACGTCTCGGCGGTCAGAGTCGGTATGGCCAGCGGCAGCATCTGCATCACGGCTAGGGTGACTGGAGTGGCCGCACCGACCCTGTACGCGGTAGCGTCGGTCGCCGACGCGCTGAGGGAGCACGGCGCTGACGTGCCCGTGATAGCTGACGGCGGCATGAAGTCGCCGGGCGACGTAGCGAAAGCGCTGGCTGTCGGGGCCTCGGCCGCCATGTCGGGCTACCTTTTCGCTGGAACCGAGGAGGCTGAAGGAGCTGTGGTGAGAGTCGGCGGGCAGCTGTACAAGCGGTACAGAGGCATGGGGACTAGAGCTGCCAGGGAGGAGATGAGGGCCTTCGGCAGGTACAGCATCTCGACCAAGGATGTCGAGGAGGGCGTCGAGGGGTTGGTGCCTTACCGAGGCAAGTTAGCGGACGTCTTCAGGGAGCTCGTGGCCGCGCTCAGGGCCTCGCTGGGCTACGTCGGGGCGCGCGACATAAGGGAGTTCTGGGGCAAGGCCAAGCTAGCCCTGGTCACGCCGCTCGGGCACGGGGAGGTGGAGTACACTTACGTACTTCAAGTGGAGGGTCAGGGGGGTCAGGCACCCCAGATGTCCTCACCGCTCGGCTCGGGAGTAACTCATCACTGATAGACAGCAGGAGGTGGGGGTTAAAACAGTGTCTGAGCGGCTTATGAAAAGCTTTTATACTCCCTGGCTCTCTCCACTACTGAGGGCCCGTAGCCTAGCCAGGTAGGGCGTCCGGCTCCAGACCGGAAGGTCGGGGGTTCAAATCCCTCCGGGCCCACTTTCTCAAAAAGACAAAAACCTCATGTGAAATTCCATGAATGCGTTCCTTAGCTATAGTATAAAGCTTATAAAGCTATAGTATAAAATCACGCTCTTTCACTGAAAGAGGCAGCTCCATCAGGGGTGAGGCCTGTGCCTGGAGCACCCAAGCCGAGCGGAGGCGGCCTGGGGTGCTGGGGAACCCACCTGCCGCCTCCCTTCTCGTAGAGCCTCGGCCAAGCGCTGACTCACTCCCTGCTACTCCCGCGCCCCAATATCCTGAGGGCGTCCTCCAGCCTCCTCCTCTTCTTGACCCTAAAGTTGATGAGAGACGTAAACCTCTCCGCGCTCTCGCGCCTCCGTATCCACAGCTCCCAGCAGTCCCTCCTAAGCACGCGCTCCCTGCCGCAGATCCCGACAACATTCCCCCTTTCTGTCCTTCCTCTGGGGCAGCCACGAGCGCCTTATGCCAAGCCCGCCGAGCAGCCGCCTGGCGAGGCCCAGCAGGCTTAAGCTATTACTGTCCAGGTCACCATGACCTTGAACTCCGGCCTCATCTCCACGGCGACGCCCGCTCCCCCGTCCCCGTCTAACAGCCCTTGTAGGAATTCCCTGGGCCAAGCTAGGCCGACCGCCTTCCACAGGCCGCTCCTAACGACGTACCTCAGCGCCGATCCGCCAACGGTCACGGCGTAGAGGCCATCTTCGTCCTCGCCGGCCTCGTAGCTCCTGCCGGTCAGCTCGGTGAGCGCCTTTGCGAACTCCTCCGCGAAGTCCCCGTCCCTGACCCTGAGCTGTATCGGCGCCTGTTCTCACGGAGATCGGGCCCCTCCCGGGTCACTGTATCGGCCAGCCCAAGAAGTTCTACACGAGGCAACAGAAGCTCCATGTGAGCAGCAAGTCCGGGACTAAGGCCAAAGCGGCTGCGTGATACCTCTGGGGCCGCTCCTGAAGCCGAGGTTCATAAGCTATCGTCCTCCCTCTACCTCTCAATCGGGCATCCCTGAGGTTGGCATTTAGCCCCACGGCGTGGCCTTGATGCGTTATAAGCTCACTTTTTATTAAAAGGTGCCCTTCCTCTTCATGTGTTTAAGTCGGGGCGTTAGAAGCGCTTAATGATCCCCTCACGCAACGACACCCTGATGGCCGACGTCGAGGAGAAGCCCCTCAGGGAGAGGCCGGGAGTACGCCTAACGTCTCAGGAGAATCCTCGAGTACAGAGAGTGGGGGTGCGGGTGGGCGCTTAATTTCACTTAGGGAGTTGGAAGCCCGGGCGAGGTAAGGGGAGCGATCACCCGCGCTCGCGATCCGTGAGCTCAGGCTCCTCTTAGTTCTGCCTGGCGGGTCGGGGAAAATGATAACGGCAACATCCGGACTTCTAAGATAATGGGGTAGAGGGCTCTGTGACCTGCGGGAGGTGTTAGGGGGTGGTAAGGATAGTCTTAACAGCGGATAGGGCGTTGTTTACCGACTACCACGGCTGGGACTTCCTCGGGTTCGGCCTATGCCTACCCTATAGGCTCGTGCCCGAGGTTGTGGAGTACCACCTGCTCGCGCCCAAGGTGCCGGTCGACGGCTTGAGGGCGAAGTTCGCCCCCTACGCCTTGTGCAAGGTAGAGGCATCACTACTCGCCTCTGGCTTCAGCAGGGAGGATGTAGTTATCGCTCCTCCGCACGCGATAAGGAGGGTCGTCGGCGAGGACACGGAGGTCGTCGGGGTGCATGTGCTCGACCCGAAGGGCTTGGCGCCGGTCTCGTGGACGCTGAGGGCGCTGGCCGGAGGGGGGAAGACATGCACGGAGCTCGAGTTCGAGAGACTGATGCGCGAGATAATCTCGCTGAAGTGGAGGTACAGGTTCAAGGTCGTCGTCGGCGGCCCCGGCAGCTGGCAGCTGAGGGGATACGAGGATAAATACGGGATAGACGTGCTGTACGACGGCGAGTGCGAGGTAACGTTCCCGGCCATCGTCAGGAGGATCCTCAACGGTGAAGAAGTCCCGAGGCGCGTGAGCGGGGAACCAACCCCAGTAGAGAGGATCCCGCTGATAGTGACCCCGAGCAGGAACGGGCTTATCCAAATAACGAGGGGGTGCCCCAGGGGGTGCAGCTTCTGCAACCCAGCGGCCTGGAGGTTCAGGTCGATTCCCCTGGGCGACGTCATGAAGGAGGCGGAGCTAAACCTCAGGAGCGGCATAAGGGCCATAAGCTTCGTCACGGAGGACGTCTTGCTCTACGGCGCCCGCGGCCTCCAGCTGAACCCCGAGGCCGTTAAGAGGCTCTTCAGGTCAGCGGTGGATCTAGCGAGGAGGTACGGGGCTTCAGGGAAGGTCGGGTTCACGCACGTTTCTTGCGCCTCAGCCCTGGCCCTTAAGGGCGTAGTCAAGTACATCTCGGAGATCGAAGGGCTCAGCGACGAGGAGCCATTGTTCCCCCAGGTGGGTATCGAGGCAGCGAGCCCCAAGCTAGTCGGCAAGTACTTCAGGGGGAAGGCGTACCCTTGGGGGCCGGAGGAGTGGGCTGACGTAGTGATCGAGGCCTCAAAGTTGTTCAACGACGCGTACTGGTACCCGTGCTACACCTACATCGTGGGATTCCCGGACGCGACGGCGGACGATTACGTAGCGACCACCGAGCTGATAGATAGGCTGAGGAGTGAGGGCTTCATCGGGTGGACGTTCCCCCTGCTCCTCGTCCCGATGGGCGGCTCACTGATGGAGAGGAGGGGGGAGGCGAGCTTCACGGATCTGTCGAAGCTACCTGAGGAGGCCATCGAGTGCATTGTGGCTGGCTGGAGGCTGAGCGTCCGCAACTCTAGGAGGTTGGTCAACAAGCTACTAAAGGGGAGGAACCCGCTGCTATCGAGGGTAATGGTCAGCCTAGCCTCGAGGGCGATAGACGCTATGGAGGCTTGGATAAATGGCGTGAGCGAGGACCCCTCGATCATCTACAAATGCTACAGCAGGATCAACCTTAGGGGCAAGGGTTGGCTTGTAAAGCTCCTCATGCACCCCCAAGTTCGCTAGGCCCTCTTCAACTACTCCCCAGCAACTTCCTCCTCACTCAACAGCATCCCAGCCGCTACCCCTCCCATAGCCACCTCGCGCCCGTGGACGAAAAGGCGCGTCCTCAGCCTCTCCCTAAGCACACGGAGGAGCTCCAAGGTCCACCAATTCAAAATTTGACGCACTCGTGGAGTCGCACAGAAGAATATGTGAATCAGCTTGTAGATCGCAGCACCACCTGCTCTCGAAATTAGGTGTCGTAGCCATTGCCCACCTCGAGGTGAGCGCACGTTGACGGCTCCAATCGTCGACAGTACTAGGGGCTCCCCTACCCCAGAGGCCCGACCCCCCTCTTAAGAGTAGTTGGGCGAGCATGTCCGAGTCTGCAGTACTAGTCTAGTCCCTCACGGGGCCCCCACTCCGCTTCGGCTAGCGCCTCCTCCACTTCCTCTCGTGACGCCCCGCCTAACATGCTCCGTACCTGCGGGGATTTTCCCCCTCCCCAACTAGGATGAGCACTGCGCCCCCCACTCCCTTAGTCGGGGCTAGCCCCGGTACCCAGCGTGCCGGGCTCACCACGCTAAGCAGTGCCCCAGGGCTTAAACCTCCGCGCTGGAGCCGCGGAGCCCTCCTCACCGACTGAGAGCCCCCGCTGGAGGAGGCGGGATTGGAGACTTAGCCCCTCTGGGCCCACTTCTAAAAAGAATGAGAGTTCTGCTAGAGATCTACGGGCAGGCCGCTAAGCGGCCCTCAAGTCTTCCTCCTTAGCTTCTCCCGCAGGAACTCCTCGCCGCGCTCGAGCCACTCCCCCCTCCTCCTCTCGTACTCCTCCCTCGTCATGACGACCCTGGCTGGGCAGCCGTAGGCCACCGACCTCGGCGGCACGTCCTTGGTCACGACGGAGCCCATCCCCACAACCGCCTCCTCGCCTATGGTGACGCCAGCCCTTATCACCGCCCCAGCGCCTATCACGGCCCCCCTCCTGACCGTCACCCCCACCATCCTCTCGCTGGGCGGGTAGGGGTCGTTGGTGAACACGACGCAAGGCCCTATGAACACGTCGTCCTCTATGACCGTCAGGGGCGGTATGTAGACCATGCCCTCTATCTTGCAGTTGCGCCCTATCTTGACGTTGTAGTCGATGTGACAGAGCGACCCTATGATCGTGTTGTCACCTATCTCCGCGTTGTCGCCTATGTAGACGAAGTGCCATATCCTCACGTTCCTGCCCAGCTTAACCCCTCTCCCTATATAGTTGGTGACGACCATGGTACTCTGAGGCCCCCCGCGCCATATATACCTTGGCTCCCCGCCCCCACAGCCACAGGGCGGCGGCCAGCGCGGCGGTGGCGCCGGAGGACAGCAGGAGAAATGCAGACACCCCGCCCCAGCCAGCCCTCAGATCGCCCCGGCAGATGGCGCCGAGGGTCAGCTGGCCTAGCGAGGTGCCCACGTTCGACAGGGCGTTCACCAGCCCCATGGCTAACGACGGCCTGGCTGCGCTAGCCGCCACCTTCCTCGACAGCGGCACGAAGCTCTTGATCGACGACGCTGCCAGGGCTAGGCCCGCGACTAGCAGCCACGGCTCTCTGGCTGCCACGAGGGCAGCGGCCACCGACGACATAGCTACTGACACCGTCACCGCTAGCCTGTCGGACACTCTGTCGGCGACCCACGAGAGGAGGTAGCTGACGCCGAGCCCGACGCCGCCCGTCGCCCCCAGTATCACGGCGCTGAGGGCCTCGCTGACCCTGAGGGACTCTGAGACGAACACGTACGAGAGCTCGCCCATCGTGTAGCACGTGGACAGGGCCATGACCAGCGAGCTGGCGACCACGAGCAGCGCCCAGCCGTCGCGCTTAGCGCGCGCCGCCCCCCTCCTCAAGGCCTCTCCCACTAGCGGTCCAGAGGACCTAATCGCGGCTGCCAGCGCTAGAGCCGTCACCAGGAACAGCGCGGCGGGGAGCTCGAGTTGCTCGCCTAAGGGCTCCTCGCTGATGAAGGCGTAGACGAAATTGCCCGCCATTATCGCGAGCGACCCCGACGCGAAGTATATCGACATCACCCTCCCCCTGAGCCTCTCGGGCACTGACAGGGCCAGCGATAGCTGGATCAGGGGCCAGCTGAGCCCGTTGAGCGCCCCCTGAGCCGCCCTGAGCGCTAGGCAGTGCTCCACGCTGCTCGCCGCCTGGAAGGCCAGCGTCACGGCGGAGTTAAGGGCCATGCACGCGGGCGGCAGGTAGATTAGCTGCCTCACCCTCTCGACCGCGTAGCCCGCTAGGACGGACGAGGCGGCTCTGAGGGTCACGAAAGCGACGAATAGCGCCGATATGGCTGCCAGCGGGGCCCTCAGCTCGCCCCTAGCGTAGAAGGCGACGGCTGGCAGCGTCAGCCTGAAGGCCATGGTCCCTGTGAAGGCAGCAGTTATGTAGAAGAGCGCTCTGAGGAGCAGCCCACTGCTGCCCCCTCCGCTATATTGGCGCCCCTCAGCTGGAATGCTCCTCATCACGCATCAGCGAAGGACGCGCTCATCCTCAGGCCTGGGCGCCGCCCCTGAACGGCTTGAGGTGGTGGGGCGTGGTTATTATGATCTTCCGCTTCCTGCCGACGTACACCTCTACTAGGTACGCCCTGCCCCTCCTGCCGATGACCGTGCCCACCTTGCCCTGATAGCGCCTGTGGGGCGCCGTCCTGATGAAGTTGGGCATTATGTCGATGTGGACCTTGTCGCCCACCCTGTACTCCTGGAGCAGCCTGCTTATCCCTGTCAGCCCCCTCTCCCTGGGCTTCTTGCGGAGCAGCTTCCTACACCTACTGCGGTAGCCGTGGGAGTGCCTCATGCCGCTGCACCGCCCGCTCATTTATCGCGGTGGGGCGCTAATTAAAATATCTACGTGCTTAAAAATTTGTACCGGGCGGCGAGGTGAGAGCGCGTGGTCAAGGTGCTCAAGGAGAGGAGTGTCACGCTGGCTGAGGTTAAGAGGATACTCGAGGAGAAGGGCGAGAGGGAGGAGCTGACGACGATAGAGCAGACCACGCTAGAGTACGCTCGCAAGTTCGCGAAGATAGACCACGAGGCGGCCGCTAAGCTCGTCAGCGAGCTGGTGGGGTGCGGCATTTCAGAGGAGGCGGCGATCCAGGTGGCGAACATAATGCCTGAGAGCGCTGAGGAGCTGAGGACCATACTCATGAGGGAGGAGGTGGAGCTGACGCCAGAGTTCCTGACGAGGATCCTGGAGATCGTCGACAAGTACAGGGGCGAGGCTCCATGAGCGACGCGCGAAATCTTTTAAAGAATTCTCACTAGTAAAATACTGAAAGAGAGAGGGAGGCCTGCTTGTCGAGAGTATTCATACTGAGGAGGTCGGTGCCCAAGAAGTGCTACGAGGAGTACGCCTACGTGCTAGACTACCTGCCCTTCGGCTACCCCTACTACGTCTCATCCCCGAGAGCCCCCGCGAGGAGGGGGCCGGTGGCGCAGGCCATCGGAGAGGAGTACTTCATGCTGCTGGAGCTGGAGCCGTTCAGGGGCATTCAGCTGTCGCCCAGGGAGAGGGTCTACGTCGGGAGGAACGTGGCCGACAAGATCAGGGTCACTAGGGTCGTCAGGAGGCTCACCTACGACGAGCTGACAGCCACCGCCAAGGCTGAGCTGCCAGCCGTGCTGGAGACGATCGTCGAGTCAAAGGAGGACTTCTTCGTCGACTTCTTCAACAACGCGGAGCCGCTGACAAAGAAGATGCACGAGCTAGAGCTGCTGAGGGGGATAGGGAAGAAGACCCTGTGGCGCATCCTGGAGGAGAGGAAGAAGAAGCCCTTCGAGTCGTTCAAGGACATACAGGCTAGGGCCAAGATCCCAGACCCCAAGAAGCTCATCGTCGAGAGGATCATAGAGGAGCTCCGAGGCGGGCAAAAATACTACTTGTTCGTCGTGCCAGCCCTGCCCCACAGGGAGTCGGGGGCTAGGTTCACCTAACCCTCATTATCTTTCTCCGGCCCATTATCTCCCAGACTTCAACTTCCACTCCGGGGGCCAGCTTGGACCTCAGCTCCTCCTCCTCGGGCGGGTTGACCTCGTAGACCTCGTACGTCGACATGTCCATCAGCTGCACTGACGTCGGCGTGACCGAGATGACCTGCGCTGACCCCTTGTTGATTATCGGTACCTCAACCCTGGCGCTGACCGGTGCCACGAAGCTCCTCTTCACGTTGTCAAAGAATCCTATGGCTACTATCCTGACCTTCGCCGACCCGTGCTTCCCCGGCTTCGACCTCTCGACCTCCACTATCTTGCAGGGCTCCCCGTCCAGCACTATGAAGGAGCCGACCTTGAGGGACCCCGCCTCCGCAGGCCTAGTTGACATCAATCTCACCACGCAAAAGCTCGGGATTATAAGCGAGTACGTTCTAATAAAGGCTATCCTGGGGCTGAGGGCCGTGAGGCGCAGGGTGGTGGTCGTCGACGCTAACGCCATCATAGACCACGACGCCCTGCTAGCGCTAGAGGTGGCGGTGACCACCCCGAGTGTGATCGATGAGCTCAGGGACGGGCACAGCAGGCTTAGGGCTGAGGTATCCATAGCGATGGGTAAGCTCAAGGTGCTGAGCCCGTCTAGCGAGTACGTGGCTAGGGTCGCACGTCTGGCAGAGCAAGTTGGCTCCCTCCCCAAGCTCTCTGAGGCTGACGTGAGCATCGTGGCGCTAGCCCTGGAGCTCAAGGAGTCCGGTGAGAGCGTGGCGGTGGTGACCGACGACTACGCGGTCATGGACCTGGTCAGGAGGCTGGGCATTGAGTGCAGATCCCTTAGGACCTCAGGCATAAGGTCGACGCGCGCGTGGGCCCCCTACTGCCCAGCCTGCAGGAGGTTCTACGAGCGCGGGCTGAGGGAGTGCCCCGTCTGCGGCGCTAAGCTGACGCTGCGCCCCGTGAGGGCTAGGAAGCGGCGCTAGCAGCGCGAGCCGCTGGGAAAAGTTTTTAGCGCCCCTCGGCAGTTTCTCGATGTAGCGGGGGTGCCCGAGCCAGGAAAGGGGCTTCCCCTCCTAGAGGGGCCGGACTCAAGGGCCCCTTACGAGCTGGGGCTTGGGAGATCCGGTGGCGAAGGCCTGCGTGGGTTCGAATCCCACCCCCCGCACCACTACTCACTCGTACTTCTCAGCTAAGATGGCCTCGCCCTTGGCCCAGGCTAAGAGGGCGTACGCTATTATCGCCACGCCGAGGGCTATGAGGAGGTATGGCCAGACCTTCTCCATGGGTATCTCAAGCACTCTGAAGAGCCCGATGAGCACTAGCATCGCGCCAGCGAGTATCGGCCAGAAGGGCACGCCCCTGACCTTCTTGGCCTCCTCAGACATGCGAGGCACCTCACTCACGTATCGCTCCCTCCGTATATAAGCGCTGCATGAAGCGGCGCCTCAAACCATGCCTAAGAACAGCTTGATGAAGTGCCAGTAGACCCTCCTCCTGAATTCGTTCCTAGAGAGCAGCCCCCTCAGCACCCTCGGAGCGCTCGAGTAGAACTCCCTGTAGCACCTCAGGACCAGCCTCTGGACCTCCCCGTAGGAGAGGTGCTTGGTGTCCAGCACGGCGTGGGCGAAGTCGTACTTGTCGTAGTCTAGGATCCTCAGCGCCCCCTCCCTCCTGGCCCTGTAGAACAGGGCCGTGCCGGGCAGCGGGGTGAGGGGCGTGAAGATGGCGAAGTCCAGGCCGAGCCTCGCGGCGTACCTAGCTCTCTCGAGAATGGCCTCCTCGTCGTCGTCGGGCAGGCCTACTATGAACATCCCTTGGACTATGACGTCGCGGTCCCTTAGGGCCTTAACGACCCTCTCCACCTGCTCCCTAGTTATGCCCTTGCGAATCAGCGCTAGGTCCCCCTTGGACTGGGACTCTATGCCCACCAGCACCCAGAAGAGCCCAGCCTCGACCATCAGGTCGAGCATGTCTAGATCCCTGAAGAGCAGGTCGACCCTGGCCTCCACGCCCCACTTGACGTTGAGATCTCGCTCGATGATCAGCCTACAGAGCCTAGCTATTCTGCTCCTATCAACGTTAAAGGTGTCGTCGCAGAACCATATGACGTCCTTCCCGTACCCCTCGCTAAGGGTCGTCAAGTCGTTAACAACTCTCTCAGCTGAGTGAGCTCTCCACACGCCTCTCCAGAAGACCCACTCGCTGCAGAAGGAGCACCTGAACGGGCAGCCCCTGCTGCTCACGTACACCATCACCCTGCTGCCCCACGCAGACATCCTATACCTGTCCATGGGCAGGAGATCCCAGGCCGGGGGAGGCACCTTGTCCAGCGGCCCTATCAGCTCCCTTGGGGGGCAGTGCACCACCCTGCCGCCCTCTCTGTACGAGATCCCCCGCAGCGGCCCGATCGAGCCATAAGCCATCAGCTTGCGGAGCAGCTCCGCTAGCGTGGCCTCGCCCTCCCCCCGGACCACCACGTCGACGCTGGGGCAGCCCCTGAGGACCTCGCCGGGGAGGAAGGTTGGGTGAGGCCCGCCCACCACCGTGACCACCCTGGGGTCCGCCTCCTTAGCCATCTCGCACACCCTGCGCGCAGCGCTGAACGTGCAGGTTATGGCGCTCACGCCGACCACGTCAGCACTGCCGCTGCTGAGCTTAGACTCTAGGTCGCGCCACGACAGCCCGCTAGCCGCGCAGTCCAGCACCTCGACGTCGACGTCGTCCCCTAGCTCCCTCCTGACGTAAGAGGCCAGGTAGGCGAGGCCGAGGTTGGGCATGACCGTGTCCCTGAGGAGCCACCAGCCCGGCTTCGGGGGGTCTACCAGGAGCAGCTCCATGGCCAGCCGCCCAGCGCTGGGTGGGGCTATAGGTACTCCCCCCTCTAGGCCATTTAAGGTGAGCGGTGCTAGCCAAGCTCGACACACATAAAGCTCGCGAGGCCTATTGGGACCACGGCTCGGGGGTCAGCTGTGCCGCAAGGCGCACACCGCATGCTCCGCCTAGCCGAGCTGGGGCGCGCCCAGCGCGAGGAGTGGCTCAGCTCGCTAAGGAGCCCCGGCGAGCACCAGGCTAGGGCCCTCAGGCAGCTGCTGCCCTTCTACTCCAGGACTCGCTACGGCAGGGAGAGGGGCCTCAGCCCGAGCCTCTCGTATGGCGAGTACGCGTCGCGCTCTCCCGTGACCTCCTACCGGGAGCTAGAGCCCCTCATCGCGAGGGAGCTGGGTGGGGATCGCGGCACCATTCTGGGCGAGGAGGTGGTCGCGGTTGGCGTCACCAGCGGTACCAGCGGCGAGCCGAAGCTGATACCCATCACGCCCACGGACCTCACCTTGAGGATGAAGGTGATGCTGGCTGGCGTAGCCCACATCAGCGAGAGATTTGGGTCTGGGGCCCTAAGCGAGCCCCTGATAGTCAGGTTTCCCACCTGCGTGTACGCCGAGTCGTCCCTGAAGTTCTGCCACACCTCCGGGCTGTTGGAGCTCGTGCTAAGGTCACTCCTCACTGGGATCCCAGTGGCTGAGCTGCTGGAGGCGGCCCAGGTGGAGCCAGTGCCCGAGGCGCGCGGGGACTACGCCAGGCTCTTCGAGGCCACCTACGAGTCCTTCAAGGACCTCGACTTGAGGCTCGCCGTGGGCTCAGCCCCCGCCCTCCTGCTCTTCGCGTGGCACCTGAGGCGCAGGCACTCGCTGCTGCCCAAGGACCTGTGGGACGTGAGGGTCATCATGGCGACCGGCGTCCCGTACATCCACGACTTCTACGAGGAGCCGCTGCTGAGGGCATACGGGGACCAGGCCAGCGTGATTGAGCTGTACGGAGCCACTGAGGCCCTCATCGCGATGCAGGCCGGTGAGGAGCCGTACGTCTCTCCCTTCTACAACTGCTACCCGCTGGAGGTCGAGACGGGGTGTGGCGTCAAGCCCCTCCACGAGCTTGAGAGCGGCGAGGTGGGCGCGCTAGTGGTCTCGACGCCAGCGCTGCCCAGGTACCGGCTGGGCGACCTGGTGGAGTGCGTGGAGGAGGGGAGGCTTTTTAAGGTGCACGGGAGGAGCACGCTGGCGACTAGGCTCAGGGTCTCAGTCGAGAGGCTGCTGGGCAGAGTGCTCGACACCATCGCTAAGGCCCTCTAGCCCTGAGCCGCCTGAGCCCCGCTGCCAGCGAGGCTGCCCCGAGCGCCATTAGCGAGAGGGCCAGCCCCGCTAGGGGGCCCAGGAGCAGGGCGAGACCAGCGAGGGAGAGCGCTACTCCGAGCGCGAGGTGCCACCTCCCCTTCACCGCCAGCCAGGGGTAGCGGAGCCTTAGCGCCCCAAACGCCGCCAAAATTGCGCCGCTCGTAACGGCCAAGCCGCTGACAAGCCCCCGGGCCTCGATCGCGCCTTCAGCGTACAGCGCTAGCAGGGCTCCTGAGCATAGCGCCAGCGAGCCCAGGGTGAGGAGGGTGAAGGGGTCTCTCCCCTTCCTTATCCTGGGCACCCCAGCCCGGCTAGGCGCCATCCCCGACAGCTCGCTGGAGCGAGTTGGGCTCAGAGGTACTCCTGCTCATCACTGTCAGCAAGGCGCTCCTCCTCATCGCCGATACCCCCTACTCGGCGATGGATTTAAGCGTTACCGTAATATTGTGGATAGAGTGGCTACAGCACGCCAGCGCGTGGGCGCATGTCCGAAGAGGTGCTGCTGAGGCCTTCCCGCTTCCTGAGCCACGAGGAGTTCGCTGAGTACGTCAGGCTGGCTAGGAGGGTGGCTAGGTTTGACAGGGCTAGGCGCGCGTGGGCGGTCGACCCTGTCGTGATTAGGAGGAACTTCTCCAGCGCTGGCGAGGCCATGTCAGCGCTGCGCGAGCTCTCCAAATTCGTCGCGATGCCTCGGGAGGTCTGGGATAGGCTGTCGCGCATGGTGTCAGACGCCTTCGCCGACGCCCTCATAGCCCTTAGCGAGGGTGCCCTCGTGATGGTCGCTAGGAGGAGGCTGCCCAACGACGTCTACGAGAGCATCAGGAGGTACGTGAGGTACGTCGGGGGAAGGACATTTAGGGTCAGGAGCCCCGTCCTGCTCGGCGACTTGTGCGACGCCCTAGAAGCCCACGGGATAGCCTACCGCCCCGGGCGCGCTGAGCTGGAGGCGCTGAGGGCAAGGCTCCTCAGGTGCACCGTAGCGCGCGAGGGCGGACGCCTCGTGGTTCGCCTACCCGTCTCCGACGAGGTCGCCGCCGAGAGGCTCGCGGAGGCGTGCACCCTGAGGTACTTTATCGAGAGAGCGGTGCTGGACGAGGAGGGGAACTTCGTCGAGACGGTGAGGGAGGAGAGGAAGCTCAGGCTGCTAAGCGCCGCCGGGGGCGGGACCGAGTTCGCCATGCCCGTGGGCCTGCTGGACAGGGTCGTCAGTGAGCTGAGAGCCCTCAGCTACGACGTCGAAGTCGAGATACAGGAGAGGCCCGACATCCCCTACGACATCGAGCCGAGGTTCGAGCTCATGCCACACCAAAAGGTCGCGTACAAGCTGTGGCTTGAGAAGCGGCGGGGCACCATAGCGATATTCACCAGAGGGGGGAAGTCCTTCATAGCCATGAGGGCCATATGCGACCTCAGGAAGCCGACGCTGATATTAGTGACGACGCGCGAGCTGGCGAGCACCTGGATGACGTACCTAGCTAAGTACCTCGGGCTGAGCCGGGGCCAGGTCGGGTACCTGGGCGAGGGAAGGAGGGAGGTGAGGCCGGTGACCGTGGCGATATACAATAGCTGCGTCAAGCACGTGGACCTGGTGAGGGACAAGTTCGAGCTACTCATATGCGACGAGTGCCACCACGTCCCCGCCAGGACCTTCAAGAGGGTGGTCGAGGAGGTCGACGCTCTCTACAGGATGGCTCTCTCGGCCACGCCGAGGAGGAGGGACGGCAACGAGGAGCTCCTCTTCGCGCTGTGCGGCCCCCTCGTCATTAACCTCGACTACGAGGCCCTCCTCTCGCTGAGGATAGTCGCCCCCATAGAGGTCTTCGAGGCCAGGTTCGCCAGCGGGGAGGAGGAGAAGCTCAGGGAGTTGGTCAGCGTGTTGGAGAGGCACAGGGGCGAGAAGACGATAGTGTTCACGCAGTACGTCAGCACAGCTGAGAGGGTTTACGCGCACCTCATCAAGAGCGGCTTCAGGGCAGCGCTCATAACGGGCAGCACTCCTAGCTCCAGGAGGAGGCGCGCCTTCAACGACTTCCTGCGGGGCTACGTCAACGTCATAGTGGCGACGACGGTGCTGGACGAGGGCATAACTGTGCCAGACGCAGAGGTGGCAGTGATCTACGAGGGGAGCGGTGAGGCGAGGCAGATGATCCAGCGGATAGGCAGGGTCCTAGGCTACGTGCCCGGGAAGACGGCGAAGATTTACGAGATAGTGGATGTCACTAACCCGAAGGAGAAGAGGGCTTACTTCAGGAGGAAGTGGGTGAGGGAGCTCTACATGGTCCCCAAGCTCAAGGAGTTCGTGGAGCGGGAGAAGCGGGGCGTCGGCCCTCCCCCTCCTGGCAAGTTCACGTACCAAGCGAGGCTCAGCGTCGGGGCTTAGCTCACTCTATCCACTCGCCCCGCTCTATCTTCTCGGGTATGTAGCGGTGGGACAGGAACTTGAACCCGTGGCCTGAGAGGGCCTCTATCTCGACCTTCTCCTTCCTCCTCAGGAAGAGCTTGAGCTCCCTCTGCCACGCCTTGGAGGAGAACCAGGGGTAGGACAGTAGCTCCCTCGCCCTCTTGAGATCCCTGTCAGTAGCCTTGATTATGAAGTTCCTCGGTATCTTGTACCTGTCGATGTCCGTCACCGTCAGCCCCAGGAACCTAGCGCCGGGCGTGGCCAGCCTGACGCTCTCGTAGCTCAGGCTTATCGACCCACACCTGTACACTGAGTATATGTAGAACCCGTAGCTGTCGCAGTCCGTTAGCACGTAGACCGGCAGGTTGAACTCTTCCCAGAGCCTCCTCACCATCCTCCTGGTGCTCCTGTCCGGCTGCCCCTTCCCGGTGATCAGGATGCAGTTCTCCCTCCTCCAGAACTCCTCCTCGTTGAGTCTCTCGAATATTGCGTCCTTCTCGACCACGAGGACGTAGTCAGCGTCGACCTCGACTATCTCCAGCGCGTCTGGGTTCGGCGGTATCGCGTAGGCGCCGCTCCCCATCCTGGAGCAGTCTATGAGGTAGCCCTTGGAGCGCACCACTACTCTGCCTACCATCTTCCCCTTGGCGTCGTGCATGATCCCCATGTGCTCCCTGAGCAGCCCAGTGAGCACCTCTATGTCCTGGATGACAGAGTTGGACTCCCTCTGATCGTCCCATGTCTCCTCCCTCCTGAGCCTGCCGAGGTGGTCCCTGTACTCTATGGTGTGCTTCCCCATGTAGTAGAGATCCCTTATAGTGGGGTAGTCCCCCTCCCTCCTGGCCTTGACTATTAGCGACAGCATGAGCAGGGTCTGCATGAACTTCTTAGACTCGTTCAAGTCGAAGAACTTACGCCTGGCTTTCCTGGGCCCCAGCTTGAGCATCCTCAGCTCGGGATCCCATATGGTGTTGGCCAGCGTCCTGACGGGTATGTCGAGGTAAGGCTCCTCGCCCCTCATTATGAGCTCGGCCAGCCTCCTGCCCACTCTCTCAAGCTTCCTGAGGACTGCCCTGTCAGAGGGCGACCTCAACTCACCCTCACCTCGCCCACGGCTATCACTCTCCTCTCCAGCATTTCCCTCAGAGCCTCTTCAAATGCC
The DNA here is from genome assembly GCA_964497915.1 of uncultured Thermoproteales archaeon. Lineage (GTDB taxonomy): Archaea > Thermoproteota > Thermoprotei > Thermofilales > CAYSTQ01 > CAZCFI01. The sequence goes on along the minus strand of CAZCFI010000011.1, from coordinate 2,171 downwards.
CTGCTGTCGCCCCCCACTATATCGGAGAGGGCCCTAGCCACCTCGGGGATGTACTTCCCTATCTCCACCCTCCTCTTAGCGGCCTCCAGCATTCTCTCAACCCTGGAGATGTGCCTCCTTAGCCTCCTGGCGGCCTCTCTCACGGCGTTGGTGAGCTCCCTCTCTATCTCAGGCACGTCCGCTATCGCCTCCTTCCCCACGCCCTTGAAGGGCACCTTCGTCGAGCACAGGTGGACCACGATGGCTAGGGGGGCTGGGAACTTGACCTTGTAGTTGCTCCAGTCTATGCTGTCGACGACCTTCCTCGCCACGTCCGCTCCCTCGTCGTAGAGCAGCGGTATCTTGTTGGCAAACCTGTACAGCATCGGCCTCTCAACCACTGGGACGTCGCCACCGTAGGCGAGCGCCACCTCTATTATGAAAGGGTGGCCCGAGTAGGACGAGGGCCTTCTCGTCACGGCAGAGGCGAACTCTGGGTTCAGTATCTTCCTGACGCCCTCGAGGAGCAGCCTCTCGCCAAGTGGCGAGAGCGTCACCGACCTCGGCCTCCTCCACTCAGGGTACTCTCGCATCTTCCTGGCTAGCTCCTCGACTTGCTCAACCGTCAGCTTCTTCAGGGGGAGATCGCCCGGCAGCCCCGCCCACCTGAGGAAGCGCGAAACCGTGCTCTCCCCCATCCCGTCGAAGGTGCTCACGAGGAACTCCTTCAGGGTGGCCGACCTGTCGGACGACGAGAGCAGGGACTTCAGCAGCTCCAGGTCGACTCCATAGGGGTGGGGCTTGCCCTCCCGGGGGGGCTCGGGCATCAAGCGCGTGCTCCGTGGGAAGTGTAGCTCCAAGTCTGGGGCCTTGAGGCGTATCTCAGCGTAGGGGGCTATGAGCGCCGTCCTCCTGACGTACTCCTCGACCCTCCTCTTAGCGCCGGGCCAGTTGCCCTCTATGGTGAGGCGCACGACGGTCCCGTGCCACCTCCTCCGCTTCCTGTAGACGCGCTCGCTCACGATCACTGGCATGTTCCTGTTTATGTCGATGGCTATCTCGTACTCGTAGACGTCCTTGGCGTCAGGCGTTGAGCTCCTCACATATATTGCCTTGCCGGTTGTTATCTGAGCGTAGAGGACGGCCATCTTTATGCCCAGGCCGAAGACCCCTCTGCTCTGCTTCAGCGTGTACTTCGAGCCGTAGAACACCCTGCCAAACACGAACGGGACCACCTCGCGAGGTATCCCCACGCCGTTGTCCTCGACCTCCACCGTAACCCTCGAGGGGTCCTGCTCGTCGAGGGATATTCTCAGCTCTATCGAGGGCCTTATGCCGTATAGCTCGGTAGCGTCGAGCGCGTTCTCGACGAGCTCCCTGACGGTCTGGTATAGGGCTCTAGTGGGGTTTGAGAAGCCAGCTATCTCCCTGTTCCTGTAGAAGAACTCAGCTGGGCTGAGCCCCCTGTACTCCTCAATCAGCTTAGCGCTGCTAACGTCGCTCACAGCCATCACCTTGAGCTAAGCAGCCATGAGCGCCCAACTACAATATGCCCGGCTGCTAATATCGCTTGTGCTCACTCCTGAGAGAGGGCGCTCCGTTAACCTTAAATTGAGCAAGGACTAGTTGAAGTAGCGCGCCAGGGAGGGTCCCCATGGCCTACGTGCCTAAGAAGCTGTTCGTGGGCAGGTGCGTGAGGTGCGGCAAGCCGGCCTACAGGGGAGACGACTTCTACAAGTGCCAGAGGTGCAACCTGCTCGTATGTCCCATCTGCGAGAGGAAGTTAGGGGGGAGGTGCCCCGTCTGCCAGTCCTCCCTCACCGAGCTGTGAGAGCACGGCCTCGGCGTAGTCGCTCGCCGCGTACTCGACCAGGGGGCACAGCTCGTTGCACGCGCCGCAGTGAGCGCAGCTCTCGCTCACGGTGACGCCACCCCTGGTCACGCGCACGCTCGACGTGGGGCAGAGCCGCTCGCAGAGCCCGCACTTGACGCACCTCGTGGCCCTTAGCCACGCGCCAGCGAGCAGCTTGAGCCCCTTCCTCGCGTCGTCGGTGGAGAGCGAGAACCTCCCGTCAGCCTCTAAGGTAAGCGCGATTCCCTCGCCCCTCAAGACCACCCTCCCCTCGCGGCCCTCAACCTCCCCTAGCGTCCTCAGTAGCGGCACCACCGCTTCCCTGTGGGTTAGCGAGCCC
>CAZCFI010000010.1:0-36075 GCA_964497915.1 uncultured Thermoproteales archaeon | reverse complement strand
TCGGCATGGCCATGCCGAACACCTCGTGGTCCCTGACCACCTCAGGGTCAGAGAAGTAGCTGCTGTGCGCCACGATCTCGTAGACCTTCCCCACTATCCCACCGCGGTCGCTTGGCACCTCGACGTAGTCGCCGACCTTAAGCTCCGCCTCCCTGCTCACCTGGAACTCGAAGGCGAGGTGCGACGGCGGGAAGTTGGCCCTGGATATCACGACGCCCACGGGCCTCAGGCTGCGGTCAGCCCCCAAGCCTCCTCACCCCCATCGGCTCCTCGGGCAGGCACCTGAGCGCCGCCCTGAGCGCGGACTCGAACCTCTGCTTGATGCGCGCGAGGTACGTCCTGCAGTACCTCTCGGCCTCAGCCACCATCGGCAGCGAGCCGCCGACGAGGAAGGCTGGGTACAGGAGCGTCAGTATCTCCCGCTGCACCTCCACCGGGTCCCTGTCGGTCACGTACTCCAGCTTGTACAGGTAGGGCCCCCTCTTGACGTAGAACTCGTACCAGTTCTCCACTACTCTGCCCCTCTCCCTGGGGAGGCTCATCGGCGCCGTGGCGTCCCCGTCCCTCATCACGGAGTGGAGGAACGCGTAGTCTGACATCGGCGGCATGCGCAGGCCCAGCAGCTCTCTGACCGCGCTGAAGAACCTGTAGTCCCTCGGGGACTTGGAGATGCCCACGAGCACCACTCCCTCCTCGCTCGAGCGCTTGACGGCCTCGTCGAACGCCTCCCTCACGGAGCGCATCAGCCTCCTCAGGACGTCGCACTCCCTAGCCAGCACGAAGCCGTGGGGCAGCAGGCTGCCGCGCGTGACGGCTATCGCCAGCCCCTCTTCCTCCTCAAGCACCTCGGCGCAGTTCCGGAACCTGTAGTACTCCTTGAGGAGCCTTGAGGCCATCTTCCTGCCTAGCATGAGGAGCTCAGGGTACTCCACCGACAGCTCGTAGAGGGGCTCGTCCTCGCTGAATGGCTCCTGGCCTGAGAACTTCCTCACACTCGGCTTCTTCCTCACCCAGCTTCTTACGAGGTCTCCCAGCTCGTCGAACACTGCCACCAAGGCGCACGAGGCTACGTAGGCCACGGTGAGGGGGACGCAGCCGCCAGCCAGGTAGTTCGACAGGTGGTAGCCAGAGCTCTCGCCTAGGGCCTTGGAGCTAGCTAATCCCCTCAGCTCCTGCGCGTAGGACGACTTGGGCACCAGCAGCCTGTCGCCGACGAAGGGCGAGCCCTCAGGGGGCTCGGTCCCGAGCAGCCTGTCCCTCAGCTCCAGCCTGCTGCTGACCGTCGCGCCTAGCTTGTCCAGTATCTTGAGGGCCTTCCTGAGGAATGCGTCGTCCCTCGAGGCCCTAGCCAGCACGTCGGGCAGGAAGTCGTCCACCCTGAGCTCGCCCCCATTGAGCGCCTCCGCTCTGCTGAGTACGGGGGCCAGGGCCTCGGAGTTGAGGACGTACCTCCCGCCGCCCTCGTAGAACGCCAGCCCCATATTAGTGAGGTCCGACAGGTACTCGCGCGCCGCCCTGACGGTGACCCCCAGCTCCTCGGCCAAGTCGCTCGGGGTGACGTAGCCCTCGCGGGCCGACAGCCTGATGCAGACCGACAGGACGTAGGACAGCCTGCCCCTGTATGTCGCTGGAGTCTTCAGGCCGGTTCACCTCAAATCGGAATTATCATTCCTCCAGTGGATGCAGTGGAAATGTGGCCTTTAAGCTGGGCGGCGAGAGGGGCGTGAAAGTATTCTCCCAGCTGAGGGCTTATAAGGCTTGACGACCATGTCTCGCTGGGGGGCGCGTGAGCGGCAGGCCTCCTTACTTGCTGGGGGTCGACTCTGGCACGTCGTCGTGCAAGGCGGTAGTCTTCACACTGGACGGCGAGGTGGTGGCCGAGGGGGTGGCTAGGCACACGATACACCACCCCAGGAGCGGGTGGGCTGAGCAGGACCCCCTCGAGTGGTGGTCAGCGGCGGCTCAGGCCATCAGGGAGGCCTTGAGGAAGGGCGGCGTGAGAGGCGAGGACGTCGTGGGGCTCTCGGTGGACTCGCAGAGGGAGGCCGTGGTGCCCATAGACCAGGAGGGAAGCGTCCTGTGGAGGAGCATCATATGGCTCGACGAGAGGGCCGTGCCCCAGCAGCGCGAGATAGAAGAGAAGGTCAGCAGGGAGAGGATACTGGAGGTGACCGGGCTGCCCAGCGACTTCATATTCTCGGCGCCCAAGATCCTCTGGCTCAAGGAGAACCTCCCCAATGTCTACGGGAGGACCTACAAGTTCCTCTCAGCCAAGGACTACATAATCTTCAGGCTCACCGGCGAGGTTGCGACTGACTACACCATGGCGTCGAGGACCATGCTGCTCGACATTAGGAGGGGCGCGTGGTCGGAGGAGCTCTGCGAGGCCATAGGCATCGACGTCGACCTGCTGCCCAGGATCGTGGGCTCGTGGGAGGTGGTCGGCGAGGTCACGAGGGAGGCCGCTGAGGTCACCGGGCTTAAGCCGGGGACGCCCGTGGCCGCTGGCGGGGGCGACAGGCCCTGCGAGGCCCTGGGGGCTGGCGCCGTGAGGGAGGGGGTGGTTAACGTCGGCACTGGCACGGGCTCTGCGTTCGAGGTTCCGATCAGCGAGCCGAGGCCGGACCCCGGCTACAGGTTCGACTGCTGCTTCCACGTGGTCCCGGGGATGTGGGAGTACGAGGGGGTAATCAACGCCACCGGGGCGTCCCTAAAGTGGTTCCTCGAGCTGTTCGGCCGGGAGGAGGTTGAGGCGGCTAGGAGCAGGGGGGTCAGCCCCTACGACGTGGTCGAGGAGATGGCCTCCAAGGTCGAGGCCGGGGCCGACGGGCTGATGTACTACCCGCACCTGTGGGGCGCTAGGCTGCCCAAGCCCAACCCCAAGGCTAGGGGCGCGTTCGTGGGGGCGCTTCACAGCCACGCCAGGGCTCACTTCTACAGGGCCGTGATGGAGGGCGTGGCCTTCCAGTACCTAGGCGTCCTGAGGGAGCTCGAGAGACTCGGCGTCAGGGTGGAGGAGGTCACCATGGTGGGCGGCGAGGCGAGGATCGGCCTGTGGAACGCCATAAAGGCCAACGTCATGGGAGTGAGGGTCAAGGTGCCGCGCGTCGTCGAGGCGGCGTCGCTCGGGTGCGCGATCCTGGCTGGGGTGGCCACTGGGGCTTATGCGGACCTGAGGAGGGCTGTCGAGGAGGTCGTCAGGGTCGGGGCCGTCTACGAGCCCGAGCCGAGCCTGCACGAGAGGTACCTAGAGCTGAGCGAGAGGTACTTCAGGGCCTATGATCTCCTAGAGGCCGCGTTTAACGAGGTGTACTAGCAGGGCCTCAGCACGAACCTAGTTATGGTGATGTCGCGCCTAGAGACCATCCTGCAGTGCTGGGCCCTTGAGGCGGCCTCGGCGTCCACCGCAGCGGCTGCCTCTATGGGCCCCAGCTCCCTCAGGAGCGACTCTATGTCAGCGTCGGGGCTCACCTTTATCTCGTACACCACCAGCCTGTCCCCGACCCTTGAGGCCGTGAAGAGCGGCGTGGGTGCGCCTCTGGCCCTGCTGATCCTGTAGGCCGTCACGATGTCGGCAACTGACGGCGTGAACCGCGGCAGCGGGTGCGTGTGCAGCACGAACCTGACTGAGGGCATGTCTACGGGGAAGGCCCCGCCGAGCGGCCCCAGCTCGAAGACGGCGTGGCTCCCGTCCTCATAAGCCACGTACACGAGCTCCCTGCCAGCCCTGGCCGTCCGATCCAGCATAGCCTTGACTAGCTCGACGCTCGGCAGCATGCGCACCGTGCGTGAGTGGGCGGACTCGTATTTATGTGTGCCCCCCAGCCAGCCTGAGAGCTAGCTCCACGGCCTCCGCTGGGCTGTCAGCTGAGTGCACGCGGCGGCCGCCTATCGTTCTTCCGGCGAGCAGGTCGGCCACTCCTCCGCTGCCCCTCAGGGCCACCACGGGCCTCCCGTAGGCCAGCGCTAGCCCCGCCTCAGACAGCGTGCCAGGGCCTCCGTGGATGACGATCACCGCGTCCCCCGCTAGGACGTTGATCGCGTTCCTCGCGTGCCCCATCCCAGTGGGTATGGCGACGTCTACGTACGGGTTCGCCTCTGCCCTGCTGAGGCCGGGCAGCACGCCAACTGTCAGAGCGCCTGCCTCCTTGGCCCCCTTAGCGGCAGCCTCCATGACGCCGCCCCTGCCGCCGCAGACGAGGACCGCACCCCGCCGCCCCAGCTCGAGGCCCACCTCGTAGGCAAGCCTGAGGGCCCTCTCAGGCGCGCCTGCCGAGGAGCCTATCACCGTGACGTACGCGCGCCCCATGGCTCAATTAGTGCGACGCAGGCTAAAAGCCCCTAGCCTCAGAGCACGGGGCCGTGCGCGTCCCTGAGCTTTGCCTTGAGGTCCTCCACCACCTCCCTCACGGCCGAGGACGGCTCTCGCTCGGCGCTGGGCCTGACCTCGTCGCTCAGCCTCTCGGGAGGCTCCGCCCCCACGACCTCGCGGAACAGCTCGCGCCACTCGCTGGGGAGCTCGTCGCTCAGCTCAAGCCCGGCGAAGGCGCTGACTATCACGAGCCACATCCTGGGGACGGCCGCTAAGCTGTACCCGCCTCCTCCCAGCAGCAGGCACCTGCCCCCGCAGAGCCTCGAGCACGCCTCGCTGAGCCTCCTGGCCATGTAGGCGTAGCCCTCCGACGTCAGCTCGAGGTGGGTGAGCGGGTCGGCGTAGTGCCCGTCAACCCCGCACTGGCACACGAGGAAGTCCGGCTTGTACCACTCAAGTAGGGGGACCACCAGCTCGTCGAATGCGTACGCGTAGTCCACGTCCCCAGAGTGCGGGGGCATCGGCACGTTCACCATGTAGCCGTACCCCTCGCCCTCCCCCAGCTCGTCAGTGAAGCCCGTGCCGGGGTAGAGGAACCTGCCGTCCTCGTGGAGGTCCACCTTCAGCACGGGCTCGCTGTACAGCAGCTCCTGAGTCCCGTCGCCGTGGTGGGCGTCGAGGTCAACCACCGCCACTCTAGCGGCCAGGCCCCTCTCCATGGCGTACCTGACGGCTATGACAAGGTCGTTGAATATGCAGAAGCCCCCCGCGCTTAGCCTGCGGGCGTGGTGGTAGCCGCCAGCCATGTTCATGGACGGCTCCCCCCTCGCCGCCTCCTCAGCCGCCGTCAGGGTGGCTGACACGTGGAGGAGGGCCGCCTCGAAGCACCCCTTGAACGCTGGCGTGTCGCCGTAGTCCAGGTAGCCCTCGCCCAGCTCGCTGGCGCTCTTGATGAAGTCGACGTACTCCTCGTCGTGAGCTAGCAGCAGCACGTCGGGGCCGTAGCGCCTGGGCTCGATCGCTTGGATGGGGCCCCCGAGGAGGCCGTAGGCCCTGAGGAGCTCGTAGGTCAGCAGGTACCTCTCGGGCCTCAGCGGGTGCCACTCCCTGAACCTGTAGCTGAGCAGGTCGGGCGAGTGCACCAGGCGCATGGGCGCCCACTACAACCTCTCCTCAAACGCTTTTATATGCTGGCGCCACCTATGGCACTCATGAGGGTCTGGGCTGAGGGCGCGAGGGTAGTCTTCGAGAGCGGCGGCTTCAGGCTCGAGGTAGAGCCGAGGCTTGCAATCGGCGGCGAGCTAAGGGAGCCCGTCGAGGTCCGCCGAGCGGGCGGCAGGTTCGAGGTGGCGCTCGCTGGCGGGCGCCGAGGCTACGTCGAGGTCGGGAGGGTAGGCGGCGTCCTCACGGTCACCTGCGAGGCTGAGGGCGGGAGCTCTGAGTCGGGGCACCTGGTCGAGCTCGCGTGCGCAGCCACGGGGTTCGAGCGGTGCCTCCTGGTACTCTTCACGAGGCCCTACGAGTGGCGTCGCGGCGTGGAGCCGTGCGAGTACCCCAGCTTCCCCGAGGTCGACGAGCTCAGCTACAGCGCGTGGTGCCACCCGGTGCACCTCAGGGAGGGTGCCAGACTGCCCCGCCACTCCAAGGCGCTCATGGCCCTGCTGAAGTCCGGCGACTCGTACGTGGTGGTGCTCCCCCTGCCCGACGGCGGGGCCAGGGGCATGCTGACGGGCTTCAGCGAGGTGGGCCGATTCAGCGTCGTGCTGGACGCGCTCTGCAGCTCCTCGTGGCAGAGGGTGACGCCACTCGTCCTGGGCGTCGGCAGTGACCCCTACGCGCTGGTCAGCGCGGCCTTTGAGGCGGGCGTGGCTGCCCTCGGGAGGCCCAGCGTCCTCAGGGCCCGGAAGAGGTTCCCTGAGCCCCTCGACTACCTCGGCTGGTGCTCGTGGAACGCCTTCTGGAGGAACGTGAGCGAGGAGAGAGTTCTCTGGGCCGCTAACAGGTTCCGCGAGCTGGGGCTGCCCATTAAGATGTTCCTGGTCGACGACGGCTGGATGGACGAAGAGGACGCCGCCATTAAGGGGTTCGAGGCTAACCCAAGGAAGTTCCCGAGGGGGCTGGTAGGCCTAGTGGCCGAGCTGAGGAGGAGGGGCATCAAGTTCGTCGGGCTCTGGCACACGATGAACGGCTACTGGAGGGGCTTCCACCCCGACGGCGAGGCGGCTAAGGAGCTGGACGGGCTTCTGATGAGAGACAGCGAGGGCAGGCTCGCGCCGCTGCCAAGCGAGGCGTTCAAGCTCTTCAGTCGCTGGTACGAGTTCCTCTCGAGGGCTGGCTTCGACTTCGTCAAGGTGGACAACCAGTCCTTCGTGGCCTCAAGCTACAGAGGACTAGTGAGGATCGGCGAGGCCGCCGCCCAGCTCCACGCCGGGCTCGAGGGGGCCGCGCACGTCAACTCGCTAGAGGTGCTCAACTGCATGGCGCAGCAGCCCGAGAACTGCTTCAGCTGGCTGAGGTCGAGCGTGTCGAGGAACTGCGACGACTACGTGGTCCCGCACAGCAGGTCGCGCGACAAGCTGCACATCTACTTCAACGCGTACAACGCGCTGTGGATGAGCCAGCTCGTGTGGCCCGACTGGGACATGTTCCAGACCCACGACCCCTATGGTGCCCTCCAGCAGGCAGTCGCTAGGGCTGTGAGCGGGGGCCCTGTGTACATAACTGACGAGCCCGACAAGGTGCGCGCTGACATCGTCAAGAAGCTGGCCTTCAGCGACGGGCACCTCCCGAGGCCAGACCGTCCAGCCGTGCCTACTGAGGACTGCCTCATGCGCGACCCCTACAACGAGCCCGTGCCGCTCAAGGTGTTCTCCCACGTCTGCGTCGACGGCCTCGGCACGTGCGGCGTCGTGGCCGCCTTCAACATAACCAAGGACGACGTCGAGGTGCGGGGCTCAGTGTCCCCGCGCGACGCCAGGCTCCCAAGCGGGACGTACGCCGTCGTGGAGTACTTCTCACGCGAGTGGGCCAAGCTAGACTCAGGCGGCGAGCTCGCCTTCGAGGTGGAGCCCATGGGGGTCAAGCTGTTCCTGATGGTGCCCGCTGCTGGCTGGCTGACGCCCATAGGCCTGTGGGACGTGTTCGTGGCTGTCAGGGGGCTGGATAGGGTAGCGCTGTTCGAGGACGAGGCTGTCGTGTGGCTCAGGCAGCCGGGCACCCTACTGGCGCTCTCAGAGGCCAGCGCTGTGGTTGACGGCGTGGGCGAGGTCGAGGAGGGGCTAGTTGCGGTCAAGGCTGTAGGTAGGGTGGTCAGGTTCAGGCCCAAGAGGTGATCACAACATTTATGCCTCAGCTCACACTGCAAGGCGGTGGGTGATGAGACACGAGCGTCATGAGCTATGATGAAGTCGTGCCCGCTGACGCTTTATTTAAAAGATAATTTAGTTTCAATTAATGCCAGTATCTGTTATTGTATTTCCGAGCGAAATTCATTGATCCTTGCCCTGTCTAGTTAAGCTTATAAGCGTGTATACGGTAACCCTCACCAACTTGAGGCGGTAGAATGAGTATAGCTAGGAGCCAGTTAATCGGGAAGAAGGTGTACAACCCTGATGGAGAGCTAGTAGGGGAGGTCTACGACGTTGGCTTCGCCGTCGGTGAGGCCAAGGTCTACTTGATGGTGAAGAGCAAGTATGGCGGCGAGCTGAGCATAGACTGGAGCAACGTAGCCGCCGCCAAGGACATAATAATACTTAAGGAGGCCGTCGAGATGCCAGCGGGCCCGGCAGCAGCGCCAGCAGCTGAGGCCGCTGCGCCAGCCGCTGAGGCGGCCCCCCAGGCTGCCGCCCCTCAGGCGGCTGCGGCCGCCCCGGCCGCCCCTCAGACCGCTGGCGAGGGGGTCATCTGCCCCTACTGTGGGAAGCCAGCTACCTGGATCGAGCAATATAAGAGGTGGTACTGCTATAACTGCGGCAGGTACGTGGAGGGCGCGGCCAAGGCTGAGGGGGCGGGGGAGGGAGAGGCTAAGGTCTGCCCCTACTGCGGCAAGCCAGCCACTTGGATCGAGCAGTACAAGCGCTGGTACTGCTACAACTGCGGGCGGTACATAGAGTGAGGTGCTCTGATGAGTAAGAGGCTAGTAGCAGCCCTCTTCTGCGCTTTGATAGCCCTTAGCCTTGCTGCTAATCTGCCAAAGGCCTCAGAGCAGGAGGTCACCGACGTCAGGTTGCTGTCAGATCTTGCCTACCCTGCGGTGGTGCTCATATACGCCGAGGTCACTGGCGAGGTCGACACGCCGGACTACAGAATCACCGCCACCATAGCCGGCTTCGGCACAGGCTTTTTCGTCAACCCGCACGGCTACATAGTGACGTGCGGGCACGTTGTGTTCGCCTTCGACAACAACGATCCCATGCAGGACTCAGTAGTGAGGTACTACCTCCTCTACAAGGCCGCCGTGATGCTGGTCGAGTACTTCCAGAGGCAGGGCTACCAGCTAACTAAGTCCGACATTGAGTTGATATTCAACTACGTGTTCAACTACGGCAAGATCACCAAGACGAACTTGGACGTCTACGTGATGCTCGGCGAGACCGTCGGCGCTGACATAAAGGCCAAGGGCATAAAGGCCAGGGTGGTCGTCAAGAGCCCGTTCATCGAGAAGGACATCGCTATAATCAAGGTGGACCTGGAGAACACGCCCACCCTGCTGCTAAGCGACTCAGATAAGGTGAAAGTCGGAGACGAGGTATATGCCGTCGGGTACCCGGGAGTCGTCGTCTTCCACGAGATGCTGAGCGAGGAGACCATGCTGATACCCTCCATAACCAAGGGCATAATAAGTGCCAAGAGGAAGACCAAGTTTGACACGCCAGCTCTCCAGACCGACGTTTCGACTACTCACGGGAACAGCGGCGGGCCCGCCCTCAACAAGGAGGGAAAGGTTATAGGAGTGGTGAACATGGGCAGCGTCGACCCAGAGAAGAGGATAGAGGTCGCTGGCTTCAACTTCTTGATCCCGAGCAACATAGTTAGGGACTTCCTGAAGGAGAACGGCATCGCCAACGAGGAGGGAGCGACCGACAAGCTCTACAGGAAGGCCCTAGCCCTGTTCTACGCCAAGTGCTACGACTCGGCGATAAGGGAGTTCAACGCGCTCCTCAACATATTCCCGTACCACTGGTACGCCAAGAAGCTCATAGCTGAGGCCCAGAGGGCGATGGCCGAGGGCGAGAGGGCCGAGAGCTCAATATCGGTGAGCGTGCCCACCAAGGAGGTTGAGTACGGCAAGGAGGTCGCAGTCAGCGGCAAGATAGAGCTGATTCACGAGTCGCCGCTGCCCGTCGAGTACGACTTCTCAGGCATCACGGTGCGCATAGAGTACACCAAGCCCGACGGCGAGAAGATGACGCACACCGTGAGCGTGGATAAGAGCGGGTACTTCTCTGACACCGTGAAGGTCGACAGGGACGGGGCCTGGAGCGTCAAGGTCAGCTGGGATGGCAACAAGGACATGAAGGGCAGCAGCGCCACGGCCTCCTTCAAGGTCTCGCCGCCCCCCATGCCGCCAGTGGTTATAATAGGTGTCATCGCTGTCGTTGCCGTAGTGGCAGTAGTAGCCCTCGTGCTCGTAAGGAGACGCAAGGCGCCCTCTGCTGTGCCGCCTCCTCCACCGCCGCCTCCTCACCTGGGTTGAGGGACGAACTTTTTAACAGCTTAATTTAAAACTTTGAGGGGTAAAGATCTATGCCCAGAGTCAGTGCCATGTTAATGATGAAGCCTGGCCTTGCAGAGAGGTGAAGATAACTTACCCGACTGAGAGTCATGTGAAGGGTTGATTAAAGTATGCTAATGATGTCCGTTGATTAGGCTATAGGAAAAAGTACATATGTCATTCCTTAAGGTAACAGATGTAATCATTAGATAAGACACCTATTGGAGTCGAAGTATACTTATAAATTATGCGCCTAGTTACTTATCTTTATAATCATGCATTAATAACTTTATCGAGGCCAGCAAGACGTTACCGGGCAAAACCTTATATCATGTTCATGACTTAAGGAGTCAAGGGTCGCGGAGGTGAGAATGGTGAGAGGAGCCACCTCCCTCCTGCTGGCCCTCGCGTGCGTGAGCATACTTGTGGCGTCGTTCCTGCCAACGTCCCCCGCTCCTCAGGTTAGTGCCAAGCCTGAGGTCAAGTACAGGTTCAGGTACGTCCAGCCGACTCGGAGGCCGCCGGTGCACTTTAACTGGTTCGTCTCAGGAGCCGCTGGTGGCGCCAGCATCTTAGTCTTCGAGCCTCTATTCGTCTACCACAGAGGGAATGACACGTACATCCCAGTGTTGGGCGTCAGCTGGACGTTGTCTGAGGACTGCAAGGTGCTAACCGTCAAGTTGAGGAAGGGCGTCACCTTTAGCGACGGGACGCCCTTCACGAGCAAGGACGTTGTCACCACCTGGTACTGCGGCTACCTAGTTCACTGGTGGCACTGGAAGTACCTGGACAGAGTCGAGGCCCCCGACGACTACACCGTGGTCTTCTACGCGAAGGAGCCCTGGCCGCTCATGCCCTTCTACGTGCTTACCAGGCCGATAGTGTCCGACTCTCAGTATGGAGAGTGGGCCGAGAAGGTAATAGAGTACCTCAAGGCTGGCAAGACTGAGGAGCTAAAGAAGCTTGAGGAGGAGTTCCGCAAGTATAGGCCTGAGAAGTACGTGGGCACTGGGCCCTTCGAGTTCGCGGCGTGCACGGCTGAGGGCACGCTGTACAGGAAGAGGGCGACCTACTGGAGGGGCATAGACAAGGTCCACTTTGACGAGTTCTTCTTCGTCAACTTAGCAGGCCCCCCCGAGTTCGCGGCGATACTCAGCTTAGCCTTCGATTACGTCACCCCAGACCTCACTAAGGCGGTCTATGAGCAAATAAAGGAAATACCAAGCATATGGGTCTTTGGCAAGCCGCCCCTGAAGGGCAGGTCTTGGAGGCACGGCCACGCTCTGTACTTCAACACCAAGAGGTACCCGTTATCCCTGGTGGAGGTTAGGAGAGCCATAGCCTACGCCATAAACCGCACGGCGTACTGTATAGCCTGCTCCCCGAGCGTTGAGACGGCATTCCCGCTCGAGTACCCAGTTCCCCTCTGCAGGCTTAAGCCCAACAGCCTCTACGACTGGATACCCGAGGACGTGCTGGCTAAGTACTTCAAGAAGTACGAGTACGACCCAAACAAGGCCATAAAGATATTCGAGGAGCTGGGCTTCAAGAGGGGGCCGGATGGCATCTGGGTGACGCCGAACGGGACTAGGCTCTCCTTCGAGCTAGTAGCACCTTGCTGGACCGACTGGGCTCTCGGCGCTGAGTTCCTTAAGTCAGAGCTAGCTAAGGTGGGCATAGAGATAAAGCTCACCATACTCAGGGAGTGGGGCACGATGTGTGATAGGGTGCGCAGAGGCGACTACGACATGTTCATATGGTTCTGGACGCACTTCCTGCCGAGACCCTTCGACTGCTTCAACAGGTGGGCCGCTACCCCAGAGGGAGACCCCGTGGGGCTGAGGAACAAGGTGTTCGATACGCCGTGGGGTAAGTACAATTTCAGCGAGGCCGTCGCGAAGATTGGCTCTGCTCTCACCAGGGACGAGATAGTGAAGTACACGACCGTATGCGCGTGGATAATTAATAACTACCTCAATGTCCTGCCTCTCAGGGAGAAGCCAGCCACCTTCTGCTTCAACGTGGAGACCGTTGCGTGGCCGAGCCCCGACGACCCGTGGTGGGACTGGGTCACCACGGACGACGGTGCGGTTTACTGGGGCATTACGGTTGGGCTGATAAAGCCGAAGGCGCTCATAAGGTACATAAGGGTCTGGTTCACGAAGGAGGTCGAGGCCTTCTACGGAGTTGACGCGAAGAAGTACGGGCCGTTCAAGCCTGGCGACTCGGCGCTACTGCCCACCGAGGACGCTGATAGGTTGGTGGCTCAGGGGCTAGCGTCGTACACGCCGCCTCTGCCCAAGGAGCTCGAGGCGGCGATAGAGAGCACTAAGGGGGCCGTGGAGAAGCTCTCCAAATCCGTGGAGGAGCTCGAGGGCGTCGTGCGAGGAATGACCTCGCTGCTCTACGCCACGATAGTGCTTGAGGTGATAATAATAGCCATGGTAGCGGTGATCGCGTTAAAGGTGATAAGGACAGGGGCAAAGTGAGGTGGCAATACAGCTTCAAGGGGTCTGAGTCGAGAAAAATTTTTCTCTCCAACACCCCTATCCCATAAACATGAGCTGGATCTTGAGAAAGATCCTGAGGGCCATTCTGCTAATCTACGCTGTGTCAACGATCACCTTCTTCCTGGTGCGCTTGATGCCCGGGAACATAGTGGACAGGCTCGTCTTGCAATACATGATGCAGGGAATTCCCGAGTATGAGGCCCGGCAAATGGTAGCCTCGCTACTCGGGATAGACTTCTCTAAGCCGCTGCACGAGCAGTACATCGAGTACTTACTCAACTTGCTCAGGGGGGACTTGGGCACGTCCTATGAGTACATGGGCGTTCCAGTAGCGACCATAATAATGTACGGCTTGCCGTGGACTGTCTTCCTGCTATCGCTGGCTCTAACCGCTAGCTTCATCTTCGGCGTCTTAATAGGCGGCTTCATAGGCTACAGAGAGGGCAGCAAGCTGGACCGAGCCTTAACGATCCTCAGCATGGGGCTGCAGGCGACTCCGAACTACATAGTCGGAATCCTCCTCCTCTACTACCTAGCATTCGTGTATAAGATATTCCCAAGGAAGGGCGCGTACGACATAGGGCTGACGCCGGGCTTCACGTGGGAGTTCATTTCAAACGTCCTGTGGCACTCCACGCTCCCATTCCTGGCATACTTCATAACAAGCTTCGGCGTGTGGGCCCTCAACATGAGGGCGTCAACGATCAGGGTCTTAGGCGAGGACTACGTAATGGCCGCTGAGGCCAGAGGCCTGAGGGATAGGAGGATAGCCATCACGTACGTAGCTAGGAACGCCCTGCTGGCACCCCTAAGTCTGTTCATCATAAGCGTCGGGTACATCTTTGGGGGGTCGGTGTTCATAGAGAGCATCTTCACGTACCCCGGGATAGGGTGGTACATAACTCACGCTTTGGGCACCGCCGACTACCCCGTGCTCCAGGGCTGCTTCCTACTAATCACCATCAGCGTGATAGTGGCCAACTCCATTGGAGACATAATTTACTCGCTCCTAGACCCCAGAGTCAGGGTGAGGTAGCATGCGCGTGAGGTGGGTGGTGGAGAGGATCCGCTACGGCCTGAGCGTGGTAGCCTCCACCAAGAGCGGGCTTGCCAGCTTAGCCATCATAGTGGCGTATGCCTTGATGGCGACCGTAGGCCCTCTGATAATCCCCTTCGACTTAACGAGAACCAACTTGAGCGAGTCGCTGCTACCCCCGTCTCTAGAGCACCCCCTGGGGACTGACTACTTCGGCAGAGACATTCTGGCCATGTTGGTGCACGGCTCCAGGGACGTCCTGCTAACCGCAACCCTAGCTGCCATAATCACCGTCTCGGTGGGTACGGCGATAGGGCTGGTGGCTGGCTACGTCGGGGGCTTCGTCGACCTAGCGCTGATGAGCATAGCTGACGTCATGCTAACGATACCATCAGTCCCCCTCATGGTGGTTCTGGCCTGCACCGTGTTCAGGGGGATCCCGGTTAACCCCCTCACCATGGCGTTAATACTCAGCGTGAACAGCTGGGCGGGGCTCTCTAGGGCCATAAGGGCTCAGGTCCTATCCCTGAAGGGGGAGGAGTTCGTGGAGGTGGCTAGGTGCCTGGGCCTGAGTAAGCGGCACATACTTCTGAACGAGTTGCTCCCCAACCTGCTCCCCTACATAGCGATATCAACGGTGCTCTCCGTGGGTAACGCCATATACGCTCAGGTTGGCCTCTACATGCTGGGCATAGTGCCGTACAGCGCCGTGAACTGGGGCGTGATGCTAAACATGGCCATGGCGCAGCTGGGAATGATATTCACGGCCACGTACGCAGGCCTGCTGGCCCCAGCTTTCGCCATAGTTCTCCTCCAAGTCAGCTTAGCTATCTTCGCGAGCTCCCTTGACAAGCTACTAAACCCGAGGCTGAGGGAGCAGTGAGGCGGGGCCGCCGCCGAGGGCAGGGGTGGCCATGGGGAGTCGGTGGTGAAGCTCGCCAGGGACGGAGGGACCCTCTTCTTCCGGGAGTCGCTCGCGGCGATATCCTCGTTCCCCTAAATGTAGTGCCATTGACGCACTGCTTTATCAATTATAGCTACATTGCATTCCTCATAGGCTTCCTTAAATGACTTAACAAAGGGTAAGCTTATGCATATATCGCCACCAAGCCTACGTGGCTTCTGTACAACGGACGGTTTTCAAAGCTCCGCCAGGGCAACGCGATAATTTTTCTAACGGCTCTCTTCTAAAGGTGAGCAGGCTGTGATGACACCTGGCCTTGCGGACGTGTGAAGAGAACTTACCCGCCTGAGGCCACCCTTCCAGTCTCGTCCAGCTGCTCCCGTCGCGCCAAGCTGGGTAGGAGCGACCTAGCCGCGGCAGCTAAGCCGCACAGCGACACCGAGTACGTGGCGGTCACCAAGGACATGAACACTAGGGCCGATAAGGCCCTGGGCGAACCTTCGAGAGTGCCTGGAGCGAGGGCCCTGGCTGGCCCCGCCAGAATCGAGCCAGCGGCCAGCCCAGCTACCACTGCTGCCCCACCTAGCTTGGTCCCCCTCAGGTACCTGCTCCACGAGCGAGTGGCCCAGCAGGACAGCAGGTAGGAGTAGGCTACGCTCACCACTGGTAGCTTGACGCAGCCTATGGTGGGAAATAGTCTCAGGAGGTGCCGCAGGCCCAGGGCGTAGCCGAGCAGGTGGGCGGGGGCTGCTAGGAGGACCCAGGCTGGCCACAGCGACAGGGACCTCAGCGCGTCGTATAGCGGCGGCTTCGGGACTCCTGGGAAGTCGATGAAGGCGTAGGTCTGGATGGCCCCGCCCACGCATATGAAGGCTAGGACTGCGAACAGCGCTAGGGCCCCTGGCCGCGGGGCCAGCAGGGACCTCAGCGCCGCCCGCATCACTTCCTATGCTGGGGCCGCCCCTTTAACGCTTTTCGCCAAAAACCACTTGTGGCGGCAGGCGCATGGCTAGAGCGGTGGTGAGTTGAGGGTCAAGGTGCGCGGAGAGCTGATGGTCCCCGAGGACCCACGCGGCGGCATAGTCAACGGCGACATATCCTACACGTCGTCCAGCGGCCTCGAGCTCATTCAGTGCTACGGCGTTGCCATCAAGAGCGACACCTACGACTACTTCTGCGAGAGGGTCAGCCCCGACAACGGGAGGACGTGGCTCGAGCCGAGGCTCCAGTTCGTGAGCCGCAGGGAGGGCGACTGCGTGGTGAGGTACGGCGGGTTCACGTACTTCCTAGACCCCGTCGAGGACAGGCTCGTAAGGCTCTACGGAGTAGGCAGGTACCCGGGCGACAACCCCATCCTGGCGCTGTGGGACGTGCAGTGCCAGGTTTACGACAGGAGCGAGCGAGACTGGGGCGAGCCCGTGTCGGTCAGCGAGGAGGTGCTGGAGAAGCAGCCCTCGGCGTTCGAGAGGGGGGCGCTCATGATATCGCGGTCCTCGCCAATAAGGACGAGCAGGGGCCTCGTGCTGGTGCCCTGCCAGCTCAAGGCCGTGCGCGGCGGGCGCGTGTGGTTCCCCTTCCCGCACTACTTCAGCCCGTTCTACGAGAGCGCCGTGCTGATAGGCAGGTGGCGCGGCAGCTCGCTTGAGTGGGAGCTGAGCGAGGTCATCACCATAGACCCCAGCGTCTCCTGCAGGCTCTGCGAGCCCACCGTGGTGGAGCTGAGGGACGGGAGGGTGCTGATGATAATGAGGGGGGACAACGGAGCCTTCCCCGACAGGCCTGGGTACAAGTGGTTCAGCGTCTCCGAGGACGGCGGGTACACGTGGAGCGAGCCGCAGCCCCTGAGGTACACCGACGGCGAGCCCCTCTACTCCCCCTCATCCTGCTCCTACGCGTTCCGCAGCGAGAAGACGGGCAAGGTGTACTGGGTCGCGAACATGCTGGACAGGAACCCGGTGGGCAACAGGCCTAGGTACCCGCTCCAGATAGCCGAGCTCGACGAGGAGGAGATAGCGGTCAAGGGGGAGACGATGGTCGTCATCGACGACAGGCGGCCTGGGGACTCGCCAGCCGTCCAGCTATCGAACTTCAGCTGCTACCAGGACAGGGAGACGGGCGACTTGGTCTTAGTGATGGCCAGGTACGGGGAGAGGGGGGACAGCCCCGACCTCATCCTGAGGTCCCCCCTGTACCTCTACAGAGTCGAGCTGGACTGAGCGGCGACGAAGCGGCGGGCGCCTTAGAATGGCATATTAGCGAGGGCGGCCATAGCTTGGTGAGGGCGGATGCTAGCTGGCCACGCCGAGTGGTTCAGGGAGGGAATCGAGGACCTCGAGAGGGCTGAGAGGAACGCCAGCCTAGGCGACTTCAAGGCCGCGTTCTTCTTCCTCCACCAGGCCGTCGAGAAGCTGCTCAAGGCCCTGCTGATGAAGAGGGGAGTGTTCCTCCGCACCCACAGGATAGACGACCTGCTAAGGGAGGCTGCGAGCGAGTACGCAGCGCTGAGGAGGCTGACTGAGGAGGAGCGCGACCTGCTAGCCAGCCTCACCATCCACTACTCAGCCGCCAGGTACCCCGACGCCAGGGTCAGGTACAGGGTGCCCCCTGAGTTCTACGCCGACCCGTCCAACTACGAGAGAGCCCTCAGGGCGGTCAGGCGCCTCGTCAAGCTGGCCGAGGAGGCGCTAGGGGACTGCGACCGAGACTTGGGCGCTGACGAGCTGGGCAGGCCCGCTAGGAGGCTGCTCGAGGAGTACGTGAACAAGCTGCGCAAGAGGGTGGACTTAGCGGGCGTGGTGGCCTTCGGCTCCAGGGTCAGGGGCGACTACAAGCCGTGGAGCGACCTCGACGTCGTGGTCATAGTCAGGGAGGTGCCCGAGCTGCCCCTCGAGGAGCTCTACAAGACCTTCAGCCACCCCCTGATCGACTACCGCCTGTACACGGTCGAGGAGGCGCTCAGGGCCCTGGACCAGGGCGACGTCACGCTGCTCATAGCCCTCAGCGAGGGGGAGGTGGTCTACGACGCGGGCGCGGTCAGCGAGCTGAGGAGGAGGCTCAGTGAGAGGTGGGACGTCAGCGTTGACCGCCGCAGGGGCAGGTACGTGTTCAGGAGGGTGGCGCGAGGCGCTAGGGGCCAGCCCTCCGCAGCGCCTCCTCCATGACCCTAGCGACCTCCCTCAGCCTCGCTGGTATGTCTATGCCAGCCGGGCACCTTGAGGCGCAGCGCCTGCACTCGACGCAGGCGTCCGGCTTCACCTCCAGCGACTCGTAGAGCCTCAGCCCCAGGTCCCTGACCTCCTCGGGGTACCCCGTGTATATGTCGTAAGCCCTGAAGACGTCAGGTATCGGGATGCCCCTGGGGCAGGGCAGGCAGTAGCCGCACCTCAGGCAGACCTGCCCGTACCTGAAGGACTTGCCCAACCTCCCTATCAGCCTGAACAGCTCCGCCTTCTCCTCCTCGCTCATCGGCGGCATGTCGGCCACCGAGACGTTGTCCTCGAGCTCCCACAGCCTCCTCATCCCCGGTATCACGGTGTCCACGCACTCGTTGGACAGCACGTACCTGAGCGAGCCTATGGCCACTGGGTCGCCGCCAGCGCGCTTGCCGAGCTCCGTCTCCGGGGTCACCAGCTGGCCGCCGGACAGCGGCTTCATCGCTATGACTCCCATCCCGTGCTCCTTTGCGAGCCTGAGTATGCCCTCCCTCTCAACGCCCTCGGGGTCGAGGGGGTTGTAGGCGAGCATTATCGTCTCGAACTCGCCGCTCTCTATGGCCATCCTCATGACGTCCAGGTCTCGGTGTATGGTTATCCCTATGTGGCCTACGAGGCCCTCGCGCCTAGCCCTCTTCAGGCCTTCTAGGGCGCCCCCGCTCCCCATGACCCTCTCGTACTCCCCCTTGCTGCTGACCGTGTGCAGCTGGTACAAGTCTATGTAGTCGGTCTGGAGGCACTTGAGGCTCCTGAGCACGTCCCTGTAGGCGCCGTCGCTGTCCCTCTCGTGCGTCTTGGTCGCTATGTAGAACTCGTCCCTCCTGCCCCTCAGCGCCGCCCCTATCTTCTCCTCGCTGTCGCCGTAGGCCCTGGCCGTGTCTATGAAGTTGACGCCCAGGTCGAGGGCCCTGTTGAGGAGCTCGCTAGCCTCCTCTAGCGAGAGCTCGGGGAGCTTTATGGCTCCGAAGCCCACCACTGAGACCTTGAGCCCCGTCTTGCCGAGGACCTTGTACCTCACCCGACCACCACTAATTCGTGGGCAGCGCGGCAAATTTAGCTTCCGCCCCGCTGGCAGCTAACGCTAATATGGCTGGGAGGGCGGTACTCCCTGGGAGGGGCTGTGCTGAGGGCCGTCCTGCTGGACTTGGGGGGGACGCTCGCCTACGACTCGCTCGGAGGGAGGGGCACGGAGGAGGCCTACCGAGCCGTGGCTAAGTACCTCAGGGCCGTGGGCCACGACGTGAGCGCGGAGGAGCTGGCGGAGGTGCACCTGGAGGTTCGCGAGGAGCTCGGTCGGCGCATCGCTGGCCAGCACCTGGAGCTCGACATGGTCTACGCCTACTGGCTCACCCTCGAGAGGCTTGGCGTGAGGCCGACGCTACCCCTGGTCAGCGGGTGCCTGGAGGCGTACTACGGCACTAGGACTAAGGGTGTGAGGCTCTACCCGGAGGTCGAGGGGGTTTTGGAGGGCCTCAGGGCCGCTGGCTTCAGAATGGCCATAGTGTCGAACGCCGGCGTTGGGTTCGACTACATCGTGGATAGGCTGAGGCTCAGGAGGTACTTCGATGCGCTCGTGGCCTCCTACAGGGTCATGTGGAAGAAGCCGCACCCGCTGATATTCCTCAAGGCCCTCAGGCTTCTAGGGGTGAGCGCAAGGGAGGCGGTCATGGTCGGCGACTCCCTGGAGGCCGACGTCTTGGGGGCGAAGAGGCTGGGCATGAGGGCTGTCTGGGTGGTCAGGAGCGAGGATGTGGACGTCGAGGAGGCCCTGGAGGCCGTCGAGCTAAGGCCAGATGCCGTCGTGAGGTCCCTCGACGGCCTCGGTGAGGCCATAGCCGCCATGCTCAGCTCACCGGGGTAAGTAGGCGGTCGCCAGTGGGACTACTCATCACGACTCAGTAGTGGTCGAGCCGCTCATCCCACGTTAATCTGCGCCGAGGGGGTTATAAGATGTGGGGGCGCTCGCGAGCCGCCCCGATGCAACTTATATATCGGCGAGGCCCTCAGATGTGTCAGGTGGGATCATTGCCAGGCAGGAGTACGCCAAGGTCGACATCAACGTCGGCAAGGACTGGTTCGAGAGGATAATCGTCGAGACCGAGATAGTCTACACGAGGTACCCCGTGAAGGGGGTCTACCCCTACCTGCCCTACGGCGCCAAGCTCGCCCGCAACCTCGAGAGGTTCGTCCACGAGCGCCTCGAGGCCAGCGGGCACGAGCCGATAGTCTTCCCCTCACTAATCCCCCTCAGCCTCTTCAAGAGGGAGGTGGACTTCTTCGAGGGCTTCATGCCCGAGGCGCTCCTGGCGTCTAGGAAGCTCTCGGGCGAGGAGCTGGAGGAGCCGCTGGTCCTGAGGCCGACCAGCGAGGTCCCCATATACCACGTCTTCGCCCAGCTCATAAGCAGCTACAGGCAGCTCCCGCTGAAGGTCTACCAGACCGTCAACGTGTACAGGATCGAGACGAGGGCCACGGCCCCCCTCCTGAGGCTGAGGGAGGTCACGCTGTTCAACGAGGCGCACGCGTTCTGCAGGAGCGAGGGGGAGGCCAGGAGGATATTCGATGAGGCCGTCGAGCTCTACAGGGGCATCTACGACCACCTCAGGATACCCTACGTCATAGTCAAGTCCCCGCCCTGGGACCTCTTCCCCGGAGCCGTGGAGAACTACGACTTCATCACCGTGCTCCCGGACGGCAAGGTGCTCGAGCTGGCCTCGGTCATAAACCTAGGCCAGAAGTTCGCGAGGGCGTTCAAGGTGAGGTTCCAGGACGTGGACGAGGAGGTCAAGTACGCCTGGCAGCTGTGCTACGGCATAGGGATAGACAGGATGATAGCGGCCCTCGTGTGGCTCCACGGGGACAACAGGGGGCTCGTCCTGCACCCCGACGTGGCCCCGATCCAGGTGGTGGTCGTCGCGATACCCCCCGAGGCGGAGCTGGTCGAGGGGGCCAGGGGGGCCGTGGCTAGCGCGCTCAGCGGCTACAGGGTGCACGTGGACGACGACACGCAGAGGACGCCGGGGTGGAAGTTCTACTACTGGGAGCAGAGGGGAGTGCCCGTGAGGGTGGAGGTCGGGAGGCGCGAGCTCGCGAGCGGCACGCTCACGCTCGTCGACAGGGTGAGCTTCGAGAAGGCGACGGTGCCCCTCAGCTCAGCCGCTGAGGAGGTCGAGCGGAGGATGGAGCTCGTTAGGGAGGCGCTGTGGGAGAGGGCCGTCACTAAGGTCTCCGAGGCCCTGAGGAAGAGGGCCCTGCTGCTGGACCTGGACTTCGACAGAGGCGAGTGCGAGGCCGTCGAGGAGGAGAGGGGGGTCTCGACGCTAGGGAAGGTCGTCGGGAGCAACTTCCTGCCAGAGGAATGCGTGGGGAAGATGCTCTTCGGGAAGAAGTACTAAGAGCCTGCTTCAGCTGAGCCTCTAACATCATCTTCTGACGAGTGCCTTTAAGTCGCTGAGGCTGACCATTTTGAAGACCCTCCTTAAGAGGCCCTCTCCGGGGCACACTGACGAGAGCAGAGCCGCCATCGCGACTTAGCTCGCATCACTCCCACGACCTTTAACCTGATTTAACCTTTGCCTAACTCATTTTTGTATTCATAGCTATAAAAATCGTGAGTTGTGATAGAAATTGAAATGATGGTAAAAGACTTATGGCTCAGAATTCGCAATAGGTCTTGGAGGGCGGCTCCATGAAACTGTGTGCCACGGCAGTAGTGGTGCTGGCTCTCTCAGCGCTCGCCCACCTGCCAACGAGCGTCCTGAGGAGCGCTACACCGCGCTGGAGCGCCGTGAGGGAGGTCGCGCTCTGGTGCGAGGTGGTTGCCATTAAGCACTTAGAGTCGGGCGAGTATGAGGTTTGGTGGGTCAACGGCTCCAGCACGCTTCGGATAAGGGTCAAGTTGCCTAGCGAGGTTGGCGGGTGGAGCCACTACTTCACCGGCGTCAGGGTGGAGCTCAGCGACAAGGAGTTCTCGCCCCGCGACTTAGCCAGCGTGCCTAAGCGCTGCATGCTAGTCGGCTTCTCGAGCCGCGAGCTGCTCTTCGAGGCCTTCTCGCTCAGGGACATAGAGCTGAAGCTGACTAGGCGGTACAGGTCGCTCAGGACGCGGGTGTGGGTCGCTTACGCGAGCGAGGTGCTGGCCAGGGGCGAGCTTCGCCCACTGAGCGATAGGCTGTTCATCATCAAGGTCGGGGTTCCCAGGCCCGCTCCGCCCATCGGCAGGCTCAGCTACACCACCGTGGACCTCGGCCGCTACGGGGTGGCCAGGGGGATACTCAGTGTGGAGGGCGTCGCTGGCACCTTCGACGTGTACGTCACGCTAGATGGCACGGCGCTCAAGGCGTACTCTGAGCGCGACTTCACAGTCGAGGTCCTGCTGGAGGGGGGCGGCACCTCAGCGATGCGCCCCGAGCCCCGCGTGAGAGCCTACCGAGTGCTCAGCAGGTTCTCTGAGGGGGGCTCGGCTGAGGTGTGCGGGTCGGGCGGGGCCCGTGAGGTGCTCGTCAGGCTGAGCGTGGAGGACGTGCCAGACTACAGCGTCCACTCCACAGTGTGTGAGCTAGAGGTCAATGAAGGGGCTAGGCTGGTGGGGGCACCCCAGGGGGTGCTGGGCCTGGGCTACCGCAGCTACGATCGCACGTACGAGGTAACAGTCCCGGGGAGCGTGAGGGCCTTCAGGCTGCGCTTCGCTAACCTGACCAAGGTAGCGTTCAAGAGGATGCTGGTGGTGTACCTGAGAGAGGTGAGCGCTGCTGCGAGCTTCCAAGCGCTAAGCGACGAGCTAGCTCTAGTTAGAATAGCACTGCGCACGGCCCCGCGTGGGCACTTCGTGGTGAGCTTCCCGAGCTCTGGCGGGATTGCGGGGATCAGGAGCCTAAGCCTGGAGCCAGTAGCGAGTGGAGCCTACCACGCGGTTGGCGGCATATGCTGGCTGCTCACGCGCTACTCCCTCTCAGTGCAGTTCTTCTACGCTAAGCTGGTCACAGTCGAAGTCGGCCTCAAGCTCCCCCCACCAGCCATCATCGAGGAGCGCGTGCCCCAGTCGTTCAGGGTGAGGCGGAGCGTGTAACGCCGAAGCTGCCTCTGCGAGCTAGCCCAGCATCGCTGCGCCACCGCCAGCGACGGCCCGCCTCGGCTGTCAGTGCCCCAAGATGCCACCGCCTCGCAACCGCCCTGCGCTAGCGACCACCTGGTGGCCTCGGAAGTGGCCCTTCCTGCTGAGCCGGTGCCCGGTGCGCTCTGAAGGCGCAAAGCACTTTGCTCTCAGGGCCTGCGAGGCAGAGTGTGTGCAAGGTGGTCTTAGTAGGCGCTGGGGCAGGCGTCCGTCAGCACCACGCTGCTGAACCTCTCGAACCCCGGTGACCCCCATATACATGGCCGTGGCTGACTACACGAGAGTCGAGGTCGTCGTTAGCGAGCGAATCTCGCCAAGCAGCGAGCTCGTAGACGTCAACGTCACGATAGCAGGTGCCCCGCCTAACACTCTCTTCTGTGAGCCAGGCGCTGGCACGGTGTACGCTCACATACCGCTCGAGGCGCCTCAGACGCGGGTCTACGGGGGCGAGCAGAGGAGGGAGGTGTCGTTCGAGCTCAACACGGACAACTGTTTCACGTGCATGGCGAAGGGCATCATGGGAGAGCTGCCTCAGGGCGTGACCTCTCCTAGCTTGGGCGAGGCGACCTTCAAGTTCGCTGAACCCTCGCAGCCACAGCGTGCCCCGCTGTGGCTGGCTGGGGGCCATGGCGCCGCAGCTAGCAGGTCCCACGCACGGCCAGCTAGTAGCGTCAACGGCTCCCCAAGGCAGTTTAGGGGCGACAGCCCTCGAGCCTTTAGCGGCTGTTCCACGTGGAGCAAGAGCCTGGCGCGGCTCGGTGCCGCTATCCGTGGAGCGAGAAAAAGAGGATGTGCCTGATGGTTCCTCAGCCTCGCGCGCACCAGACGGTGATTTCGTGGACGCGCAGCTCGCCGCCGCTCTCCACTAGGTCGATGGCTAACCTGACGCCCCTGAACTCAGCGTGGATCCTCACCCACAGCGCTCCCCCCAGCTCGTCGGCTACGATCTTAAATACCTTGAGCCCGCCGTCGAGCAGCCCCCTGGTCAGCTCGTTCTCCCTCAGCGCCCTCAGCGCACGCTCTCTGAGCTGGCCGCTTGGCTCGGGGGCGCCTCCTGGCCCAGCGCCCCCCCACGCTCCCGCCCCCACGCTGACTGACTGGCGCGGGCCTCCGCAGTACGAGTGCATGTACACGTCGCTCACGCTAACGACGTAGAAGTAGACCACGCTGCCCCTCAGCTCGTCCTCGGGCGGCGGGATGACGAAGCCCTCGGGGACGGCGGTGCCGTTGACCACGAACTCCCAGCTCTTGCCCAGGTCGACCACGTAGCGCAGGGTCACAGAGCCCTTCGAGGTGGTGACCACTCCCTCCACCGACGCGACCCTCAACACCAGCTTCACCACGCGGTTGGTGGCCAAGGTCGGGTGGCCCTTCACGCTCAGGACCCTCAGCTCGAGCCCCCTAGAGGCGAGCCACTTGGTTAGTGGGCACTCGTCCACTGCAGCGAGGGCCCGCCTCCTCAACTCCTGGCGCAGCTCGGGCGGGGCTGCCTTGGGGAAGCCCTCCACCCCCCTGACCGGCGGGATCCCAGCCACCGCGATCACGACCCTGACGGTGCAGCCGTCGACAGCTCCGCTGAACTCGCGGGCCCTCTCCCTGAGCTCGCTGAGCTTGACGTCCCTCGCCACCACGGCGTCGCCTATGACCACGGTGACGCGGTCGCCGCACCACTCGACGTAGCCCAGCTTGACGGCCCTGCCTGACGGCAGGAGTATCGTGCCGAGGCTCTGGGTGACGCAGCCCTCTGCTCGGCCCTCCGCGACCACCCTGTAGGACCCCATCAGCAGCTTGGCGGGGAAGACCACCTTGATGAGCAGCGCCTCCTCCAGCGCTGCGCTGGGCGCGCTGACGCAGCCCTGACCGGCGCGGCGAGCGAGCGGGAGCGTGGCTAGCGCTGCCGGGAGCGCGACCGCCAGGGCGAGTAGGAGCGCCAGCCTCCTGCCCGTTATCGCGCCATCTCCCCTCCACACGTGGCGACACTCCCCCCTCGCGCCTAATAGGCTTGCTGAGGAGCGGTTCGGGACTGCGCCTGGCGGCAGATTCCGAACTGGTTCGAAACTACTTTTATTAGCCGCGGCGTGGCACTAGTGATAGCGACCCCTCTGTGGGTGGTTGAGTGTGGCTCCGCCGCGGGGCGCGGCCATCTACAAGCTCATCTTAGCCCTAATCTACGTCATCTCTACGCTCCTGCTGGTCGTCAAGGTCCTCAGCCCCACGAGCGTCCAGGTGGTGGTCCACGGGGAGGGCGAGGTGTACGTGAGGGAGGTGACCAACGTGTACTCCCTGAGCGACGTGGTCGTCATAGTGCTGTCCACCGCCCTGATGACGCTTAGCGGGGTGCTCCTAGTGCTGCCAGCCAAGCCCGCCCCCCTCGCTCTCAGGGCCGCGATTAGCGGGGCCTCACTCAGCGAGCTAAGCGAGGGCGAGAGGAGGGTCTACGACCTCTTAGTCAGGATGGGCGGCGTGGCGTTCCAGAGCGACATAGTGAGGAGGAGTGGCATGTCGAGGAGCACTGTCAGCGTGATACTGGACAAGCTCGAGGCTAGGGGGCTCGTAGTCAAGAGGAGGAGGGGGCTGAGGAATTTGGTCGTCCTCAGGCAGCCTAGGGCCGCTTCAGCGCCCCCTCACTCGAGGCTGGGCAGGGGGCAAAGCCCCGTGGCGGCGCGTGACGCTTAAATTCCCTAGGGAGCTAACTGGCCACGTGCCTGAGGTCGGGGTGCTGGTGGCCTACTAATCGAAGGCTGGCAACACTGAGAGGATGGCTAGGGCAGTCGCTGACGACGCCATAGTCGCGGGCTCGCCCACCTACTACGGCCAGATGGCAGCTGAGGTGAAGAGGCTGATCGACGATGGCGTGAGGGTGCACGGGCAGCTCGAGGGGAAGGTTAGGGGGCGCCTTAAGCTCGTGCTGGGCCTCTGGAGGTGGCTGCGAGACGACGGTGCTCAGCGTAGTCAAGGCAATGTTGACCCACGGGATGGTGATTCAGAGCGACCCTCGCGAGCACCACTGCTGGGTCATGCTGGTGGGCCTTCCCAGCGCTGAGGCTCTGGAGGCCTGCAGGAGACTCGGTGCCAGAGTGGCCTGGCTCGCCAAGCGCCTGAAGGCGGATCAACGCGGCCGCCACCGGCCTGAGGCAGCTCGGCAGCGCACTAAGTTAATCGGTCTTCAGCGGACTCTCTGAGCTGCTGAGCGCCGACTGTCTCGGCTAGCTAGCGGCTTGCCCGTCGGCGTCCTAGCTGCAGCCATCATGTATATAGACGCCCAGCGGCCTCTAACTCTCCTAGAGCCGCGGTGCGCCTAGGGGTGGGTCTGATCATGAGAGCCAGCAGGTTGCTCGGAGCTATTCTACTCGTGGCCCTGGGCTGTGCGCTAGTCGACGCCCTGCTCGTAGAGCCCAACACGTTCAAGGTCGTCAGGGTTGAGGTCGTCGTGTCCGGCGTGGATCCGAGGCTGTCAGGGCTCACGATAGCCCACCTCTCTGACCTCCACCTCAGGGGGCTTGGAGCGCGCGAAGAGGCCGTGATAAGGGCCGTGAACGAGGCAGGGGCCGACCTAGTTGTCGTGACTGGGGACTTGATAGACAGGAGGGGGTGCGCGAGCTTGGCCGTCGAGTTCGTCAGGAGGCTTAGGGGCAGGCTAGGGGTCTACGTCGTGTTCGGGAACTGGGACCACTGGAGCGGGGTCGACCTGGAGCGCTTCAAGCGCGAGTTGGAGGAAGCGGGGGCCAAGGTCCTAGTGAACGAGTACGTCGTATTGGAGTACAACGGCACCGAATTCGTCTTAGCTGGCGTCGACGACCCCCACACCATGCGCGACGACGTCGACAGAGCTGTGCCGCGCGGAGCGAGCGGGCTCGTAGTGCTGCTCGCCCACTCGCCTGAGGTTGTGGATAGGGCTGTTGGGGCCGGCGTCACCCTGGTCCTGTGCGGGCACACCCACGGGGGGCAGGTGGTGCTGCCCCTCATCGGCCCGCCCTTCCTGCCAGTGAGCGCTAAGTACAGGAGGTATAGCTACGGCCTCTTTAGGGTCAACGGCACCTGGATGTACGTTAGCAGGGGGCTGGGCACGAGCGGCCTCCCCGTCAGGTTCATGTGCCCCCCAGAGGTGGCCCTGATCAGGGTGGTGGTCGAGGGGCGGGCGTTAGCGAGCGGCGAGCAGATATAAGGGCCCGCGCCCACTGCCAGCCGGTGCCTAAGGGTGAGGAGAGCCTATAAGCTGAGGCGCCGCGTGCCTGGCATGCGGCACGTCCGCGTACTGAGAGCTAGGCGCGAGCTCTGGAGGCTGGGGAGCACGCCTAGCTGGGCCCGCGTAGCCAGGAGGGCGCGCCACCCTTAATATAGCCCTTAGGGTAGGGGTTAACCATGGCTGGGGTGAGCCTCAGCGAGATAAGCGCGTTCCTCTACACGATGATCTACTTAGCGGTGGTAGGCGTCATCCTCTCAATAATCTACGGCATCGCCGAGCTCTTCTCGCGCGACCGCGTCATCAAGATCTTCGACGGCAAGTACGCGTTCGTCTTCATGGGCAGTGAAGGCTTCTACGGCAAGATCAGGGTGCCCCCCAGGGGCGGAGGGGGCTTTGAGGTCGTGTTCCCGCCTGAGGGGATAGAGAACCCGGCGTCTCTCCTCGCGTTCCTCGTCGAGAACTACCGCGAGACCGGCGACAGGAAGTTCATAGAGGAGGCTGAGGAGCTACTCGAGGACTTCAAGAGGAAGGGTGTACTGCCCAAGGACTTCAGCCTCGATAACGTCAGGATCAATCCCTGGGCCCCGCCGTCGCTAGTGTCGCGCAAGGTGTTCTCTCAGGAGCTGGGAAACTTGAGCGCCATACTCATCTTCAAGCACACGCTGAGCAAGGAAGAGCTCGAGGAGAGGTGGAAGGAGCTTAGGAGGCTCTACCACCCCGGCATCTTCGCCAGGTTCAAGAGGAGGGTGTACAACGGCCTCGCGTACGTCAAGGACAAGTTAAGCGCAGCTATCAGCAAGACTACTGGGACGTTCATAACCACCCTCACCCCTGAGCTCAAGGCGGGCGTGGAGAGCGTGGAGAAGAAGATCGTGAGCAGCATAGGGGCGATATATGACGCGCTCCTAGAGAACAGCATAGGTAGGCTGGTAACGGTAGAGGTGCAGGACATAGACGGGCAGGTCCGCAGGTACCAGGGGGTGCTGAGGGAGTACTCGAACAACTACATAGCCGTCTACGACATCGACTTCATAATTAGGCTAGTGGCTAAGTTCAGGGGCGCGAGGCCCCAGGGGCCCCCGACCCCCCAGCTGAAGCTCCACGGCCTCCACATGGGCGAGAGCTTGCACCTCAGGGTCAGGGAGCTGAGCCTCAGCGACGGCAAGGCGTCATTCAAGCTGGTGAACTCCTCCAATGAGCCAGTTAGGGTCCTCAAGGTCGTCGTGGACGGCAACGAGGTCGCGACGTCGCGCGTCCTGTTTCCGGGCGAGGGGCTAAGCGTGACGGCGGCAGCCAGCTCTAACGAGCCAGCGATAGAGGTGACGTACGAGGTGTGCAGGGAGGCTGACGTCATATGGCCGAGGGCTAAGGTCAAGGTGGTGGGGCTGGGCGACTACCCGCCAGCCGTACTGAGGAGCATCCTGGAGATGGTAAGGCGCAGGTGAGGGTTAGCTGACCTCAACGCGGAGCACGTCGACCCGGACCAGGTGCAGCCTCCTCTCGTGGAACTCGTACGTCGGCGGGAGGGGGAGGTCGACGGTCATCAGGATCGTAACCCTGCAGCCCAGCTCCCCCTCCAGCAGGCTCACGAGGTAGTCCCTGGTGCTCGACTTGTGCACGGAGTAGACCACGCCTGCTAGCTCGACCGCCCTCCTCAGGAACAGGACGTCCCGCCCCCTCCTGTGGACGCCGAAGGGCGGGTTCTGAACCACTGTGTCCAGCCTGAGCCCCCGCCTCAGGCCCAGCGAGGCCACGTCAGCGCAGAGCAGGTCCACGGCCTCCAGGTGGGGGAACTCTCGCGTCAGGTGTGACTTGGCGGCGCTGAGCGCCTCGAAGTCCACGTCGATCGCGAGCACGCGCTCGGCCCCGAGCAGCGCGGCGCCCAGCGCCAGCCTGCCAGTGCCAGCGCCCAGGTCGGCCACCCTCATGCCGCAGATGTCCCCGTACCTCGTCTCAGCGACCCACAGGATATCGGCGGCGAGCCAGGAGGGCGTGACGTACTGCTCGTACGCTAGCCTGGGCCTCGGGTAGGGGGGCACGCCCTCGAGGGCTCTCTCTAGGTCCTTCCTCCTCACCCTCATCGCTATAGCCTGAACCTGAGTATGGCGGCGACCCCGCCGAACGACCTCCTCAGCTCCTCCCCCTCCTCAGTCCCAGTGGAGATTACCTCGACCCTGCTCCCCGTGCTCTCAGCTAAGCTCACCAGGTACTCCGCGGCGTCCACCCTCTCGACGACCTCCACGCTCACTGAGCCGCACCTCGGGCACTTGAGCTGGCCCTCCCTCGCCGCTGGGCCGACGAGCCACCTGGTGAACCTGTGCCCGCACTCACTGCACGCGGCGGTGACCCTCGAGCCCTCGAAGGCCTCGGAGAGGAGGAGCGTGTCGACGGCCCCCTTGATGAGCGCGTCCTCAACCTCCCTCACGCCGTAAGTCGCCAGGCCCGTGTCCTTGGCCACGTGCTCGAGGAACTCCTGCACCACCCTCTTCTCCCTGAAGTACTCGACGTCCTTCAGGATGTCGGCGCTCCTCCTGACGAGCTCGTAGACGCCAGCCTCGCCGCTGTAGCCTATGTCCACCACTGCTATGACCTTGTCGCGCAGCGTGTAGTGGAGGTAGTCGCCCTTGACGAACTCCTCCTTGGTGGGCCCAGGCCCCCCCACTATGATGCCCTTCAGGTCGGGCACGTTGAGGAGTATCTTGTTGGCGTGCTCGCCTACTCTCTTGTAGAACTCGTGGGCTAGCTGCTCTATTATCCTCTCGAACCTCCTCGCCGACTGGCCGCCAGCCCTGTGCTTCCCAGGCACTCCGGAGGTCAGCTCGTCCACTATCTCCAGGCTCCTCCCCCTCAGCAGGGCGATGGCGGCCTCGCTCCTGTCTATCACTATCAGGGCGTAGGCGTCCTTGGCAGCCAGCATCTCCTCGATTATCTCGGTGTGGAACCTAGAGTCGCACCTGTACAGGTACGCGTTGAGCCTCTCGGGGGGCTCGATGATGTGTATCTCCATCTCCTCCCTGCCGGGGACGCCGGTGTCCACGTAGCCAGCGAATACCACCAGGCCGTTGGGCGGCGTCGTCCTAAAGAGCTTGAGCCTCTGCATGACCACCGTCAGGGCGTCGAGCACGTGGTGCCTGGTCGTCCTGTCCTTGATGTTCGTGGCTGTGGACCTCTCGGCCTTCAGCATCCCCATGACGTCCGAGATCTGCCGGCCAGCGGGGATGTAGAGGGATATCAGCTCAGTCCCCCGCCCCCTCTTGCCCTTCAGCTCCTCGATGAGCCTCGCTAGCTTGAACCTCTCCAGGCTGTCCCTGTGGGCCGCCTTCATTCCATCAGCAACCCACCCCCTAGAGAGGAGCTTAAGGGGGGATTTAACGGTTTCGACCAGCGGCTAGCTTTTTTTACCAGCCCCACCACTCAGTAGCTGGGGCACCCATGAGGCTGGTAGTCAAGGTCAGCGGGCACCTAGTGTCGAGGGCTGGCTCGCTGGTCGATGCCGACTATGTTGAGGGGGTCGCCGAGGCCCTGAGGGAGCTGAGGGGGCTGGGGCACAGGGTCTACGCGGTCGTGGGCGGGGGGCAGGCCTCCAGGGAGTACATAGCTGCCGCCAGGAGGCTGGGGGCTGGGGAGTGGCTCTGCGATGAGATCGGCATCTGGGTCTCGCGGCTGCACGCGATGCTTCTCATCAGCGCGCTGAGCGACGACGCGGCCAAGCAGGTGCCGCGCTCGCTGGACGAGCTGCTGAGGCTCGCGTCGCTGACCGACAGGGTCGTCGTCTGCGGCGGCTTCCACCCCGGGCAGTCGACCACCGCCGTCGCCGCCCTGGTGGCTGAGGGCGTCGGGGCCGACCTCCTCCTGGTGACCATGGATGTCGACGGCATCTACACTGGCGACCCGAAGGTGGACCCCAGCGCCAAGAAGCTGGACAGCGTCCACATATCCCAGCTCGAGGAGATGTTCGGCTCGGCACCCGGCGCGGCTGGCCTCTACAAGGTAGTGGACCCCGTCGCGCTGATGGTGATGCGGAGGTCCAAGGTGCCCACCAGGTTCATCTGCGGCGAGCCGCCCAGCAACATCGTCAGGGCTGCGCTGGGCGAGAGGCTGGGCACCGAGGTGCGCTACTAGCGAGCGCGACTCAGGGCTGAGCAGCGCCCTGCAGCCAACTAAAGTTTATATGGTGGCCCCCAAACCTTACAAGTGGGCGCGGGGGTGCCCGAGCCAGGACAAAGGGGCGGGACTTAGGATCTAGCCCGAGAGTAGGGCTAGATGGGAGCTCCCGTGGCGAAGGCCTGCGTGGGTTCGAATCCCACCCCCCGCACCATGACCAGTACTGCCCGCGCTTCCTGCGCCCTTTTAGTTCAACTGGCTGGCCAAGAAGCCGCTTAGAGTGAGGGGGCAGGCCTAGAGCTGCGCGCGGCTGAGGAGTCACGGTCAGGCGTAGGAGCAGCGCGAGGGATTATTGATCAGGTATGCACTAAGTCTCATGCCGTGACGGGCAAGACCTTATCTTCGCCTGATAGCACACTTAGAGCATGCCGAGGGCGACGCGCTGGGAGGAGCTTACCTACGAGGAGCTGAGGAGGTTAGCTGAGGAAGGTGCCGTCGCGATAATCCCGCTTGGCAGCCTAGAGGTCCACGGCCCGCATCTGCCGTTAGGCACCGACTACATGGTGGCTCACAGAGTAGCCCTCGAGGTCGCGAAGCGTGAGAAGGCCGTGGTGCTACCACCCATCGCGTACGCCTACGTCCCTGAGAATCAGCACTTTGCGGGAGCGGTGACGCTCTCCGGCGATACCCTCATGAGGCTGCTAGAGGAGGTCTGCGATGAGGTTTATAGAAACGGCTTCAAGAGAATACTTGTCCTCAACGGGCATGGGGGCAACGCCAGGGTCCTTAGGCTCTTCGTCAGGGAGATGATGAGGAAGAGGAAGCGCTATTTGCTGTATGTGCTCATTGACCCACTAGCCCCCATAGCTGCGATCATTGACAGAGTAAGGGAGACTGGTGTCTACGGACACGCTGGTGAGATCGAGACGAGCATAGTGCTCTACGTCCGCCCCGACCTCGTCAAGCTCGAGCGAGTGAGGTGTGAGGCTAGGCTAGGGCCGCGCAGGGTGCTCGAGCACGTCGACGCGATGGCTGACTGGGTGTGCTACGCCCTTGAGGGCTTCGTGGGCGATCCCACTAAGGCCTCAGCCGACAAGGGCAGGGTGCTCTTCGAGGCTCTAGTGGAGGCGGTCGCGGAGATCGTCCGCAGGATCAGGGAGGACAGGGAGTACGAGAAGGTGATGGCGGACTACTATGCGAGGGCTTACCCCTCAGGCGAGGGCTGAGCCCCGCCCCTGACGACGTCGAGGACGTCGTAGATCTCGCCCCTCCTCACCATCTCCTCGTACACCCTCCAGACGCGCTTGGGGGTCACTAGCCCGACGTAGAACCTCTCGGCCTTGAGCCTCTCGAGCACCTCATCGTAGAGCTCGGAAGGGTGCATGAGGGGGTTCTCTGAGAGAGCCCTCACAATGGCCTCGGCTATGTCGCTGTTCCTCGGGTACCTCAGCTTCCTCACCGAGCTGCCCCCACCAGTACCCAGCGCCCTCCCCAACTTAAGTGTTAGCTTGAGGCGCTCACTCAAGCTCTCTGCCCTTGGTCTCGACCCCGAGCAGCAGCATGTCAGCCGCTAGGATCACGAACAGCAGGGAGACGGCCTGCACCGTTGCGGCTACGCCCAGGCATGACAGCATGAGGCCGACGGCCGTCGGGCCCACTATGCCAGCTAGCCTCCCGAAGCCGCTCGCGAACCCGTAGCCAGTGCCCCTGAGAGGCGTCGGGTAGGGCTCGGCAGTGTAGCACATCACGACGCCCCACGCTCCGAGGCAGAAGAAGCACACCATGGACAGCCACAGGACCAGCTCAGTGGGGCTCCTCGACAGCGAGAACATCACAAGCGAGGCGGCGGTGGCCAGCGAGAAGGATGTCAGCGTGGGCCTGCGCCCCCACCTGTCGACTAGGTAGGCGGCTGCGAAGTAGCCCGGTATCTGCGCGAACGAGGTCACCATGCTGTACCAGTAGGCCTGGGGCAGGGGGTAGCCCATCCTCCTCATGTAGCTCACTATCCAGAGGAAGAACGAGTAGTAGCCGAAGACTATCGAGAACCACATGAGCCAGGTCGACGCAGTGACCCTCCTCATGCCCCTCGCCCACAGAGCCTTCAGCGAGTCGAGCACGCTGCGCCTCCCCCGAGCTGCCCTCTCCGAGTACATCGGGGTCTCCCTCAGGACAGCGTGCAGCGCGGGCACCAGCGCCAGCACGGGGGCGGCACTTGCGGCGAAGTAGGCCCTCCACCCGTAAGCTGGGATGACTAAGTAGCCGAGGATGGTGGCAGCTATCCAGCCGTAGGCCCAGAACGAGTCCAGCAGCACCAGGGTTCTCCCCCTCGTGGAGGGCTCGGTGAACTCAGCCAGGTACACGAAGCACAGCGGTATCGTCGAGCCTATCCCGACGCCCGCGAGCACCCTGAAGGCCACCAACTGAGCCCAGTCTGCGGCCAGCGAGCAGAGCGCCGTTGAGGTGCCGAGGGTGGCCAGGGCCGCCTCCAGCGACAGCTTCCTGCCGATCCTATCGGCCAGTGGGCCGAACGTGACGGCCCCCAGGAGCATCCCTATGAAGACGGAGCCCCCGAGGAAGCCAGCTAGCGGGCCGGGCAGCCCGAACTCCGCGCTTATCAGCGGCAGTGGCAGCGATATGAGCAGCAGCGACATGGCCGCCAGCGCGTAGGGCACGCCCACTATCGGGAGCAGCTTTGCGCCCTCCATCGCAATGCCATGCGGCGCGGCGCCATATGAAGGTTGGCCACCAGGCAAGGAGTGCTCTCGCCTGTGGCGCGTCGGCAAAGGATGTCACAGCGACGCTAGCACCCTGGCGAGGCTGCCCTCAGGGTTCCTGAAGTCCCACTCAAGCGCCTTAACTCCCCTCAGCTCCGACCTGCTGAGGAGCTCCTCCACGAACACGCCAGCGCCCGGCTCCCTCACTGAGGCTGAGGTGACGTGCGTGGTGCGCACGCCGCAGGAGGGCGAGCCAGCGACGCCTATCAGCAGCGAGACCTCGGCGCCAGCGCTGGCCATGGACGCCACCAGCCTGGCGACTGACTCAGCTAGCTCGACCGCCTTACGCCTCAGCCCAGCCCGCTCGTACTCGGCCCTCGTGGCTGGCTCCCTCCTCACCGAGAGGAAGGCGGCCTCGGGACACGGCAGCTGGAGCACGCAGTACCCCCTGCCCATCAGCTCCGCCAGCAGGCGCGACAGGTGCGGCAGGGCCTCCTGAGGCGAGCCCAGCCCCCGGGCCCTCAGCCCTGGGTTGAGCAGGCAGTGCGACAGCAGGGCGACGCGCCACTCCGAGCGCACTAGGCTCACCTAAGCGCTATCCTCAGCGACCTCGGGTCGACGACCTCCGTCAGCCACGGGGTGTCCTCGAGCAGGTCGCCGTACATCGTCAGCACCAGCCTGCTCCTCAGGCTCTTGAGGTAAAACCTGACGAAGTACTGGGCGGCGTGAAGGTAGCAGAGGCCCCTGATGAGCCTCCCGCAGAGTATGACGCCGAGCCTCGCTCCTCGGTCCTCAACCTCGCCCCACGAGATGGTCAGGCTCTCGATCTGCCCCCTGTCGCCCACGTGGCCCCTGATTGCCGCCAGGGTGTCCTGGAAGGCCTCGCTGAGCTCAGCGCGCCCGCGCTCGTAGGACGGCACAGCCTTGAGGGACCAGAATATCCCGCCCCTGACGAGGCCCTCGTCGAACCTGGGCACGACTACTCTCTCGTAGATCTCCCTCAGCAAGCTGCACCTCATGGGGACCACTCAGCTACGCCGTGGATCTCTCAAGCAGCTCCCTGAGCTTGGCCTCCAGCTCTTCGGCGCTTGAGTATAGCAGCAGGTCAACCTCGCCGTGCAGCTCGCTGATCCCCTGAGCCGCGTCGCTACTGGCCACGACGAAGAACCTCCTCCCATCGCCCCGCAGGTCCATGTACGTCCCCACCATGCTCAGGTACGAGGCCTCCACGTCGTCGCCCGCGAAGTTGAAGAACAGGCTCTCGCCCCCCCTCACCGCCACGACGTCGAATTCATGCTCTATTCCGCTTTCGCCGACTACTGCATGGTTTAGCATGACCCGATATCCGTGATCCTTAAGGACCCCGGCTAGGACGCTGACCTCGGCCCGGCCCATGGTCCAGCCTCGCTCCACTGGGCGCTTAGTCCTTTTTCAAGTAGCTTAGCTTATATCTCTTTCGGAGGCACTCCCAGCAGAGCTTAGTAAATTGGGGCTGTCCCGTCAGTACAGCTGCCCCTAAAGGCCCTTAGCGGGGCTCGCTTGGCCCCCTTAAAAGCCTTCCGATCTGCTGCCAGCGGGCGTCTCGGACTCTGTGGAACTCCCTCTCGGCCTCTTCAACCACCGCTCGCCTGGCCTCCTCGGGGTCGACTAGCTCAGGGTCGTACCACCGCGCTTTAGCCCCCCTCACCAGCTTGGCCATCAGCGCGACGCTCCTGCCAACGTTGGCCGCCTCTACCACCGTGCTATCGCTGGAGATGGGATCCGCCTCAGTGGTGCAGGAGAGGCCCCACGGCGGTATGGCCATCCCCATGAAGTTCAGCGTTAGGGCGACCTCTGAGAGCGCCTCCACGTCGCCGCTGTCGTTGCCGACCGCGATCACACCAGCGACCTTCCCCTCGAGCCAGCTCCTCCCCTCAACGAAGATCATGTTCTCCAGCGCCGTCAGCCTGTCTATGAAGTTCTTGACGTGCCCTGGCACTCCGAACCAGTACACTGGCGTGGCGAGTATCATGGCGTCTGCCTCCAGGAGCTCGTCGTAGAGGCGCCTCATGTCGTCCTCGATGACGCACGGGTAGCGGCACGCCTCCTGCACGTCGCTGACGCAGCCCAGGCACGGCCTTATCTCGTAGTCGTAGAGGTGCACCAGCTTAGTGGCCGCCCCCTCCGCCTCCGCCGCCCTCAGGGCCACTCTGAGCAGCTTGTACGCGCTGCCGTACCTCCTGGGGGAGCCGTTAACGCCTAAGACCCTGACCTCGACGCTCAAGCTACCAC
>CAZCFI010000009.1:0-37473 GCA_964497915.1 uncultured Thermoproteales archaeon | reverse complement strand
CACCCACACCCCCCTGCCCCTGACGATATCGAAGTCGAAGCTTCCGCACCTGGGGCACGAGGCGAACGAGTGTATGAGCTCGGGCAGGAAGTGCACGGCCTCCCTCTCCCGCAGGCCGAGCGACTCTAGGTCTGGGCTCCACTCATGGCCGCAGGACTTGCACCTGAGGAGCGCTCTCTCCCTCACGAGCTCTACCTCGACGCCCCCGAGCCCCGAGAGCTTGAGCAGCTCCTTGATCGCGAAGGTGAACGCCTCCTCCTCCACCTGCTGGAGCTCGCCGACCTTGACCACCACTCTGTGGATCTCGGCCAGCTCGCCTCGCTCAAGCAGGCTCCTCAGCGCCTCGACTACCGCCTCCGCCAGCGCCCACTCGTGCAAGTCAGCCCGTCACCCACGCTGTGGTTAGGGGACCTTCCCTATCAGCTTTTTGAGCTGCCTTATGTAGTACAGGTAGTGGCGGAATGGGACGTCGGCTGGCACTGCGTGGTCCACGCTGGGGATGTAGCCGCCCTCCTCGATCAGCGGCTCCACCCTCTCGAGCTCCCTGTCGATGTACTTGGGCCCCGCCGCTAGCGCCATCTTGTCGATATTGCCGATGAGGCGGAGCCTCCTGCCGAACCTCTCTCTCAGCTTCACGGCGTCTAAGCCGCACACGTACTCCAGCGGGTACAGGCAGTTCACGCCGCCCTCCATGAAGAGGTCGGTGATGGCCTCGTGGTTGCCGTCCGTGTCAACCATCACTATGTCCACCCCCCTGCTCCGCACCAGGCTCGTGACCTTCTTGTAGTTGGGCAGCATGAACTCCTCAAAGAGCTTGGGGGAGACGAGAGGCCCGTTCTTGTAGCACATGTCCTCCCATATGGTGACGTAGTCCGGCCTGACCTTATCAAGCACCCTCCTTAGTATCTTGACGAGGAAGTCCCCCCAGAAGTCCATGATGTCGGCGACGAGGTCGGGCTTGCTGTAGAAGTACGTGAGCAGCCTCGTCAGCCCTAGCACGTTCCTGGCGTAGCCGAAGAAGCCCGTGACGCTGAGCACGACCACCCTGTCGGTGGTGGCGTAGTACTCGAAGAGCTCGTCGCCCCAGGTGAGGGGGAGCCTCCTCAGGTCGTCGGGGTCGTACCTCTCCTTCATGCGCTCCCAGTCGCTCCAGTCCTTGACTGGGTGCTCTATGAACGTGGGCATCGAAGTGCCGGTCTTGAGCCTCTTCATCACCACCCCGCTCTCGTCCCTGTATATCTCGTACCTGTCGGTCTCCTCTATCGTCCTCCTCACGAACCGGGGGATCGGGCCCAGGTCTATGGGGACCCGCTCCCTCTTGTCGAAGTCGAAGTAATCGTAGACGTTGACCCCAGGGGGCAGCCCCTCGGAGCGCCACCTGTCGATCGTCTCGCCCCAGTAGCCTAGCCACTCGTAGTACGGCAGCCTGTCCACGCTCCTGTAGTGCATCCAGGCCTGGAAGCGCTCGCGGTAGGTCATCTCCTCCATCGCTCACACCGAACTCCGAATAAGCCTCCTCAACTATTAGGGTTGCTAGCCCGCGCCTGGCACCTCCCCGCGGCGCCACCTCAGCTTGGCCAGCGCTTTAGCCACTAGCGCGGTGACGGCTATGGCGGCAGCCACGACTGCGAGTTCGACTGGGAACGGAGGGCTATCATCCACGGAGCTAGCTCTGGGGGCTGCGCCACACGGCCTGCGTGGGGCGTCTGGAGCAGCGCTGGCGCGAGCCACGACCGCTGCTAGGACGGCCACGAGAACTGCCGAGGCTGCAAGGCTTCTCATGGTCTCGCACAAAGATTACGGGTGAGATTAAAATGCGTAACTAGGTGGGTTAGTGATGTAGGCCCTGGGGGCTCCGCCCTCGATCGCCACAGCATTCACGCCGCAGAGCGTCTGGGACCTAGCTGGGGAGCCGGGTGCCGCGTATCTCTGGCGGCGTGGGCAGCGCTGGCTACCCTCTGACCGTCCTGAGCTGAAGCAGGCTCAGCGACTCGGGATGCATGGCCGCGATGGATAGAGGCAGCTCGGCGAGGTCCACAAGTGCGAGACGCGCCGCGTGGAGCACGCCCACCTCGACCACCTTAACGCGAGGCCTCGAGACCTCAACTTCAACCTCCTTCGAGACCAACTGGCGCTCCTCAGCCTTGAAAGCGCCCCACCTCATCTCGGTCCAGCTCACCCTCCTCCCCGCCTCACCTCTCAGGGCTGCGACGCCAATGGTCCAGCTCCTCAGGGCCCTGCCCCCCTCGTCGAGCTCCACTACGAGCACCTCCTGGGCTGGGGCGAAGCTGTAGGTGAATCCGAGCATGCGCACGCGTCCGTCAACTAAGCACGCCGCCAGCACGCTCTCCCAGCGCCTGCCGCCCACGACTCTAACCCACTCCAGCTCGCCGCTGAGCGACAGCCTCGCCACTAAGATGTCAGCCTCGCCGAATGTGGGGCACCACGTCCAGCCACAGGCGTAGAGGCTCTCGTTGCTGCACAGAACGACTTGAAGTCTGTCGTCGCTGCTGGTGCCGATGGCCTCAGACCACAGCACGCGGCTGGGGAACTCAAGGCACGCTAGGAACAGGTCGCTGCCGCTCCCCTCTGAAACTAGGCGGTCGCAGCTACCTGCCGCGTAGAATCTGCCTCCGGCGAAGCGCAGGCAGTGGAGCCAGGGGCTTCGCCACACTCCATCAGCGCCCTCAACTAAGAGCTTGACCTGGTAGACCGCCTCACCGCTCAACTTGAGCGACACTAACACCCCGTCCGAGCTGTAGGCTAGCACTGAGTCGCCTAAGTCGAGTAGCCCGTGGAGGGGGGCGTCGCACAGGTAACCCCACCTCAACTGGCCGTCGTCGCTCAGGCAGCATATGAAGCCCTTAAGCTCCCACGCTCCGCAGACTATCAGGTCGTCGCCCCTCTTGATCAGCTTAAACGCTGAGCCCTCGAAGCCCGACACGGCCTTGCACCATGCGACCTCACCCCTCTTCAGGTCGACTTTCACTACGAAGGCCCTAACGCGCTTGCCCGGTGCCCTGGCGCAGCCGCAAGCGTAGAGGTAGTCGCCCTCAGTGAGGCAGGCGTACACCCTAGCGCCCTCACCGCTGAGTAAGACGAGCCACCCCCTCCCTCTGGAGGGCACCGCCCCAGGAGTGCTCTGAGTGGGGGCGGAGGTGGGGGGCCTAGTCAGCTCGATGGCCGTCAGTGCAGCCGCCACTGCCACGATGCACGCCGCAATGAGCAGCCTCCTACTGGGCCAGGGCAAGCGCACCCCCGCACCATAAAAGCGTCCGCCCGAGATAGCTTTTGCCCTCGTAACGGCCTCAGCGCGCGGAGAGGGGGTTAACGCTCTCGGCCAGCTGCTGTAAATCGCCTCAATGCTGGCTAGCCAGTGCCGAGCGCAGTTGGGCAGAAAGTCCTAGCCTGCGACCAGACGTGACGTTAGGTAGTCAGCTTAGTCAAACCTCCTCACCGATCAGGCGAGGCCCTGCTCATCACCATGGGCGCTCTGGTACTTAACATGACGCTCATTTAAATATCGCTAGGAGGGGCAAGTGGTCGCTGAGGGCTCTGCCATCAGCCCCCGCGTTGAAGGGTGGGTCGCTGAGCACTCTGCACTCGGCGACTCTCTTAGCTAGCTCGCCTCCGACCAGTATGTAGTCTATCCTCCTAGTGAGCTCGCCTACCTTGAACGTCTCACCCCTGCCTACTCCAGCAGAGGCGAAGGCATCGGTGAGCCCAGCCCTCAGCCACTCGGCGTACGCCCCCTCTGACGGCTCGTGGTTCAGATCCCCCTGGACTAGCACGGAGAGCCCCGCCCCCAGCTCGGGGCCCACGCACCTCAGGACCTCGCGCACCTCAAGCCGGTGGACGCGCGACTTGGAGTTCGGGTGCAGGTGCACGCTGTGGACCACGACCTCGCCGAACTCCGTCTCGAGGACGCACCTGCCCCAGTGCCTGGTGAATAGGGCCCTAGACCACATGCCCCTGTCAAGCGAGTAGCTCGCAGCCTCGCGAACCTCGTAGCTCGTGAGCAGGGCCCCGGGCCAGCACCACGAGCTCGCGAAGACGACGACCCCCATCCCCAGGGCCCTTGCCAGGGCGTCCAGGGCTGGTGAGGGGGGAGCCTCGGACAGCGTCACGATGTCGGGCTCGTGCTCGGCGAGAGCCTCCCCGATCAGCTCTCCGACAAGCTCGAACAGCTCCCTCGGCTCGGACTCGCCGTAAGCCCCTGGGGGCCAGCCAGTCCACCCGTGGACGTTGTAGGTCACCACCCTCACGCGACCACCGTGTCGGGCTTCTAGCAGGAGGTAATTATGCGTTGCAGGGGCGACAAGAAATATATTGAGCCCCGACGCCCCCTAGCTGGGGTGATGAGCCTTCAGCGAGCGCCCCCGACGGGTGACGTGACCTGGCAAGGCTGACGGAAAAAGCTGGCTAATCGCTAGGCGAGGGTCCACGTCGTCCTGTCTCGCTCGTCCATCAGCTTTACCCCGAGCTCCTGGAGCCTGCTCCTTATCCAGTCGCTGAGCTCGTAGTCCCTCCGCCTCCTCAGGACGCTCCTGACCTCGACGATGAGGTCTATCAGCTCCTCGACTGGGACCTGAGCGGGGACCTCAGACAGGTGCCTGTCGAGGACGCCGAGCACCTCGTTGAACTCCCTGAACAGGGACAGCGCCCTCAGGACCAGGGTGGCCTCCGGGCTCGGGGCTATCTCCTTGAACACGATGCTGGTGGCCTCGTACACGTAGCTGAACGCCCTGCTGACGTTGAAGTCGTCGTCCATGGCCTCGTAGAACCCCCTCCTGACCCTCTCCAGCGACTCCAGGACCTTGAGCCCCCTATCGCTGAGCCTGTAGCTGGGCTCGGACTCCCTCAGCGCTCTCCTGAGCGCGTAGACCGCGTTGACGAGCCTCTCGTAGTTGCGCTCCGCCTGCTCCAGCGCCTCCTCTGAGAACGACACTACGGACCTGTAGTGCACGGTCGCCAGCCAGAGCCTAACGACCTCAGGCCTCCACCTCTTGAATGCCTCCCTCAGCGGCACTATGTTCCCCAGGGACTTGCTCATCTTCTCCCTGCCCACGGTGAGCATGCCCGTGTGCATCCAGTACTTGACCCAGGGCCTCACGCCCAGCGCCGCCTCGCTCTGCGCCCTCTCGTTCTCGTGGTGCGGGAATATGAGGTCGCTCCCGCCGCCGTGGATGTCGAACTGGCGCCCCAGGTACTTGGTCGACATCACGCTGCACTCGATGTGCCAGCCCGGCCTGCCAGGGCCCCAGGGGGAGTCCCACCACGGCTCTCCGGGCTTAGCGGCCTTCCACAGCGCGAAGTCGTAGGGGCGCCGCTTCTCCCTGGCGAACTCCTCCTCCTGCGACCACAGCTCCCTATTGAGCCTGCTGCTGAGCCTGCCGTAGTCGTCGTACGCGTCGACGCTGAAGTACACGCTCCCGCTGGGGGCCACGTACGCGTAGCCCCTGTCTATCAGCTCCTGGATGAACCCTATGATCTCGCGTATGTGGTGGGAGACCCGG
Organism: uncultured Thermoproteales archaeon; assembly: GCA_964497915.1. Lineage (GTDB taxonomy): Archaea > Thermoproteota > Thermoprotei > Thermofilales > CAYSTQ01 > CAZCFI01. Next base: position 31,957 of record CAZCFI010000009.1, on the reverse strand, counting down.
GGGTGCAGGTCGACCTTGATGTTGAGCTTCTCCAGGCACTCCATGTAGTCCCTAGTGTAGGTCTCAGCCACCTCCCTCCAGTCGACGCCCTCCTCGCGGGCCCTATTAATTATCTTGTCGTCTATGTCGGTTATGTTCTGCACGTAGAAGACATCGTAGCCCCTCAGCCTCAGGTACCTCCTTATCACGTCGAAGGCGACGTAGGTCCTAGCGTGGCCGAGGTGGGTGTAGTCGTAGACCGTCGGCCCGCACACGTACATCAGAACCCTGCCTTCGTTCACAGGCCTGAAGTCCTCGAGGCTCCTAGTGAGGGTGTTGTACACCCGCAACACAATACGGACCACCTTCGCCACATAGTGTCTGGGCTTCGCTTATATGCGTTTCCGCGGCCTCGCTAGCGCTGAAGCATATTAGTCCCACTGCAGTGGTTCACCAGGGCTGCGCTTGACCTTTAAGGGTCACATCGGGATGTCACTGCTGGTGGCCTTCGGCGCGTTGGCCGCTCTAGGGCTGAGGGACGAGGGCTCCATCCTGGCGGCGCTCATAGCAGTCGCGTGCTCCACCCTGCCGGACGTGGACATCAGGCTGGAGCTCAAGCACAGGAAGTACACGCACAACCTCCTAGCGTCGCTGCTCTTCGGGCTGCTGATGGGCTTGGCATTCAGCCAGTCCTCAGCTGGCTTCGCTGGGGGGTTCCTGGGCGGGTTCGCTGGCTCGCTCCTCCACATCGCTGGCGACCTGATGACCCTGATGCCGTTCAACCCGCTGTACCCCGTCCCCATGAAGCCTGTGTCGCTCAAGCTCTTCAGGTCTGACAACAGGCTTGTCAACGGGGCGCTCTACTACGCTGGCATAGCCGCACTAGCCTACTACGTGGCGTTCGTGTACCTCGGGCTGCAACCCCAACGCTTATTACCCTAGCCGCCACCGTCGGTGGGGGAGGGAGGATGTTCAGGGAGGTCCCCCTGAGCAGGGCGCACAGGCTCCTCCACCCGAAGCTAGTCGTGCTGGTCGTCACCAAGGTGGGGGGCAGGGTCAACGTCATGACGGCGGCGTGGGCCATGCCGGCCTCTGTGAGGCCTCCTCTGGTCGTCGTGAGCGTCGCGCCCAGCAGGTACACCTACGAGCTCGCGAAGGCGAGCGGCGAGTTCACGCTCAACGTGGCGACGGCTGGCATGCTGAAGGCGGCCCACTACTGCGGCTCCGTCTCCGGGAGGAGGGTGGACAAGGTCAAGGCAGCTGGCTTATCGCTTATGCCGAGCCTGAAGGTGCGCCCTCCATGCCTAGCCGACGCGGCTGCGTGCCTAGAGTGCAAGCTGTGGGGCACGGCCCCGGCTGGCGACCACGAGCTACTCATAGGCGAGGTCGTCGCCGCTAGGGCGAGGGAGGGGCTCTTCGGCGAGACGTACGACGTCGGCAAGGCCAGGCTACTGTTCCACCTGGGCGGCAACAGGTACACGACGAACTCGGGCGAAGTTATGGTGGCATGAGGGGCTTGGGGAGGAGTTTTTAGTGTCGGCGCTCAAACCACCACCGTGAGCGGCTCGATAGCGTTCGGCCCGGTCCCGTCGAGGAGGCTGGGGCGGAGCCTGGGGGTAAACAACCTGCCGGAGAAGGTGTGCACGTACTCGTGCGTCTACTGCCAGGCTGGCAGGACGCGCGTGCTGACGACGGGGAGGAGGCGCTTCTACGACCCCGAGCGGGTCCTGGGCGAGGTTAGGGCGAGGCTCGAGGCCGTCGCTGAGCGCGGCGAGCGGGTGGACTACGTAACGTTCGTCCCGAACGGGGAGCCCACGCTGGACATCAACTTGGGCGACGAGATAAGGATGGTGAGGGGGCTGGGGGTCCCCGTCGCCGTGCTGACCAACGCGTCGCTGCTGTGGGACGAGGGCGTCAGGGCCGACCTGGCCGAGGCCGACCTGGTGTCAGTGAAGGTGGACGCGGTGAGCGAGGGGGTGTGGAGGAGGGTCAACAGGCCCCACCCGTCGCTCAGGCTGCCGAAAGTCCTAGAGGGGCTGCTGGAGTTCGCCAGGGAGTACGGCGGCACGCTCATCACCGAGACGATGCTGATAAGCGGCGTCGACTACGGCGGGGAGGTCGAGGGGCTGGCTGAGTTTATGGCCGAGCTGGACCCTCACCGCGCCTACGTGGCGATCCCGACGAGGCCGCCGTGCGAGGAGTGGGTCAGGCCAGCGAGCGAGGCCACCATAAACGCGGTCTTCCAGGAGCTGAGCAGGAGGCTCGGCGACAGGGTCGAGCTGCTGACGCAGTTCGAGGGCACGGAGTTCGGCTACACGGGCGACGCCGAGCGCGACCTGCTGAGCGTGACGGCCGTGCACCCGCTGAGGGAGGACGCGGTCGAGGAGCTGCTGAGGAGGGACGGGGCTGACTGGGGGCTAGTCGAGAGGCTAGTCAGGGAGGGGCTAGTCGTCGAGGTCGAGTACGGCGGCCACAGGTACTACCTGAGGAGGGTGAGCCGGTAGCCACTGGGCTTCCGGCAGCTCTCGCCGCCAGCTTAGCTGTGGAGCACCTAGTTAACCCGAGGCGCGAGGCTTGCAGGTATCAGATCTCGGGACGCTCGTCACCGATCGGTCCCCCATAGTGTCATCATCTAGCTCTGGCTATCTGAGGAGGCACTTGGCTTAGCACCTTATCAATATTGCGTTGGCTCTCTCTGCGCGTCCGTTGCAGGGGCCAGTATATAAGGGCGAGTGGGTCTAGGTCTCCGGAGGATGGTCGCGTGAGCTACGAGTACGTCTCCCTCCTGCTGAGCAGGTCCTCGGCCTTCATGAGGTACGCGCGAGAGGCCGCGGAGAGGGGCGAGTGCGACGTCGCGTGCTTCATGGCTGAGCAGGCGGCGCAGCTAGGGCTGAAGGCGCTAGCCCTCAGGCTCCTGGGCTACGTGCCGAGGACTCACAGGATCCGCGAGCTGCTGGGCGTGGTGGCCGAGGCGCTGGAGGGCCTAGGCGAGCGCGACCTAGCGGAGGCTGCGAGGGGTCTCGCGACTAGCAGGAGGGCCTCACTCAGGCTGCTGGAGGACGCCTACACCGGCGGCAGGTACCTAATGCGGCTCTACGACGCGCTGGACGCCGAGGAGTGCGTGAGGGCGGCTGAGGGGGTGCTGGAGGTGGTGAGGAGGGTTGAAGAGAGACTCTCCCAGGGCGGCCTACGTCAGGCTCAAGGCTGAGCGCCTCAGGGCGCTGATGAGGTGGAGGGAGTTCCTGCCAGCCATCGTCGAGGCCATTGAGGAGGTGCTCGGCGACAGGCCAGTCTACGTGTTCGGCTCGGTCGTCGAGGGCGAGATCACCGCTGACAGCGACGTTGACGTCGCCGTGCTGGTGGAGGAGGTCCCCAGGAGCGCCTTGAGGCGGGTGGCGCTCCTCGACAGGATCTGGAGCGCGATGGAGAGGAGGGGGGTTCCGCACTGGTACCCCGTCGAGCTGCACCTGATGACGCCAGAGGAGAAGGCCGCTATGGAGAGGGGAGGGGCCAGGTTCGTAAACGCCAGGAGGCTTCTCTCAGGCGGTGGTGAGGGTGGGGCTGAGACCTAGTGCCACGAGACCCCAACCGGTCACTCGCCTTGCTGCGGGGGGAGCCGAGTCCGCCTGAGGGGCCGCACTTGACGTCGGAGGCGACGCACCTCAAAACTCCCAGCTACTGACGCAATCGCGACTTCACCTTGGGAAAATTCATATTCGCTCAAAGCGCCTAAACACCCACGATGAGCGCGGCTTAAGCCGATATTCACGCGGTGGTGATAGGGGCATGATAAAGCGCGTTAGAAAAGGAACTTTAGGGGCGTCCGCGAGGGCGAGCTGGAGCTAGCGCCCCTCAGCATACTGCTCGGGGCCAACAACTCAGGCAAGACCACTGTGCTAGAGGCCCTCCTCCTGGCCCACGGGCCCGTCCACAAGCTGCCGTACCCTGACGTGACCGCGCTGGAGCTCCTGCGGGATCTCCACATGACCCTGGGCGGCGCGGGCTTCTCCTTCCTCCTGCACAACTACTCAGCCGAGGAGGCGCGGATAGCTGTCGAGTCGGACGAGGGCACCTGGGAGCTGCTCTTGATGCGCAAGGGGGACGTCATCCTCGTGAGGGAGCCGCCCGAGCTGGGGGGCCAGGAGCTCAAGCTCAGAGTGGGGCGTGGCGATTTCGCGTACGGGTCTCGCGGCTTCTCTAGGGCGCTTTTCATACGCTCGGACCTTACTAAACTCGCGTACCGCTACCTCAAGTCCGTGTGGCCCGACGTATGGAAGCACGCCCCGAGGGTGGCTGAGGAGCTCTCCAAGCTGGTTCACGAGGACTACGTCAACTTCACCATGGAGCCCTTCCACGGGGGAGAGGTCACCCTCTACGCCTTCCTCAAGGACGGGCGGCGCGTCAGGCTCGGCGACCTAGGTGATGGCGTCAGGGTCCTGGCGGTGGCCATGCTCCTCCACGAGTTAGTCAAGCCAAAGCTGTTGCTCTGGGACGACGTGGAGGCCCACATGAATCCCTCAATGCTATTACACCTGGCGGGCTGGCTAGCTCGCAGGGTCAGCGACGGCGTTCAGGTGGTGCTGTCGACTCACAGCCTTGAGGCAGCTGAGACCATCGCGAGCGCGGCGGAGGAGGTGGCTGGCGGGGAGGCCCGCATCCACCTCCTGTCGCTCAGGGACGGCGTGCTTAGGGCGAGGAGCATGAGCGTGGATGAGGTCGAGAGGTACAGGCGGGCGGGCATAGACGTGCGCGTGGGAGAGGGCCTGCTGCTATGAAGCTGCGCCCCTTCGTCGTAGGCCTGAGCAGGTTCGTCAGTACAACTTACTCCTTCTCGACGAGAATGGGGCTGGGCGTCGTCACTCTGAGGCCAACGGCTGACGTGAGGGACTTAATCTTAGTGGGGGATGGAACCCCTGACAACTACGTACTCGCCATTCTCGCTTATCACCTAAATGGGCGCAAGGTCGTTGGCATCGCTAAGCACGAGGAGATGAGGGGATTGTCTGTGTTGAGAGACGTAAGAACCTATGTTGAGGCTGCGAAGCGCCTAAGGACGCTGCTACTCCCAATTGACCGAGATGAAATGACCCTCGAGGCTATAGCAGATAGAGCCAGAAGCCTCGTGAAAGGAGCAGCTATTAAGGACGAGAGAGCGATCAACGGAGGCAGGGTTAGGGAGATGGAGCTCTGCTACGGAGGGCGCGAGTTCCGACTCGTACTACTAGTGAACGACTTTGAGTTGAAGGGTGCCCGCAAGCATACGATCGAGAGCCACCTGCTCCACGCTGCGAAAGAGATACTTGGCTGCGATCTCGTCAGGAACTTGCTCAAGAGGGCGATGGGCGATCCCAAGAGCGCCTGGGCTATGTTGGATAAGAACAGGCAGTACCATGTGTACCGCCACATGGTTGAGCGCAGAGCGCTCGTGGAGCGAGCGTTCCCTCAGCACATCAAAGCCCTCAAGCTGCTGGACGAGTAACGCGTGAGCGACGAGTTTAGCTCAAGCCAGCCCAACATGGCTGGTGAGTCACGGCTTGTCACTAAGCTGCCTGTTACTTCCACGCCTACAACGTGATATACTTCCTCATGTACCTTTGAGGGAAAGGTTTATCTTGAACCCCCGCCTGAAGACCAAGGCCATGTCGTGGGACTTTTTGGTCGAGATGCTCGTAGTGCTCGTGGCCGTGGCGGCCTCGCCCATAGTGTCCAGGCTCACGAGGCTGCCGGTCATGGTAGTTGAGGTGCTGCTCGGCCTCGCGCTCGGCCCGAGCCTCCTCAACGTCATCGGGGACGGTCCCGTGATCTCGCTGCTGGCGACGATAGGCTTCATATACCTGATGTTCCTGGCTGGCCTTGAGGTCGAGGTCGCGCTCATAAGGAGGAGGGCTAGGGCAGTCGCGCTGATGTCGGCTTCCTCATTCGCAGTACCCATGGCGCTGGGGTACATGCTCGCCCTCCGCTACGGCCTGCCAGCCGAGTTCATGGCAGTGGCTCTCTCGACGACGTCCGTGGGCGTGGTGCTCCCCCTGGTGAGGGAGCTGGGCCCCGAGAGCGAGCTGGGGCAGGTGCTCCTCGGCTCGTCAGTGCTAGTGGACGTGATGAGCATGTTCGCGCTAGCCTACGTCGTCGAGGAGAGGCTGCTGGGCCTCGACAGGCTGCTGGCCCTGCTAGCGGCGGTGGCTGCCTCCGCGTGGCTGCTAGCCTACGTTCGCGAGCGCAGGGGGCTGAGCCGCAGGATCTCCGAGGCCGTGAAGTCGCATCACCTCGACGTCAGGCTGAGCTTGGCCGTGATATTCGTATTCGCCCTCATGGCTGAGGTGGTGGGGGTTCACGCCATACTGGGCTCGTTCTTCGCTGGCCTCGTGATGTCGGGGCTCGAGGGGGAGGCTGAGGACCTGCTCGAGAAGCTCAGGAGCTTCGGCTACGGCTTCTTCACGCCCATCTTCTTCGTGTCAGTCGGGGCCAAGACCGACCTGGCCCCCCTGCTCAGCAGCGCGGCTGGGCTGGAGCTGCTAGCGGCCTTGGTGACGGTAGCGGTGGCTGGGAAGGTCGTGGGCGCCCTCGCCTCGTCAGCGCTCGTGGGTCTCAGCTTGGCTGAGGGCCTCTCGGTGGGCCTCGCCATGAGCGCGAGGCTCAGCCTCGTGCTAGCGGCAGCTGAGCTAGGCCTGGCCGTCGGCCTCATAGGCCACGATGTCTTCTCGGCGCTCGTGCTCCTGGCCCTGGTCACGACGCTGCTGTCCCCGTCTCTAGCCAAGCTCGTGCTGTCGAGGGCCCTTGGGAGGCGAGCTAGCCCCGCCTGACCAGTCAGGCTTATATACCATTATTCTGAAAGGGGAAGTAGGTGATGACGGAAGGTTTCGACCGAGCTTGTGACGAGAGTGACCCCGACTGATGCCCTCGCTAGCGTTTCACACGCCCCGCCCGCGCTCAGCCGACTTAGTGGCTCGTGGAGCAGGGATCGCGGGAGGCTAGCTTCCCTCAGCGAGCGGAGCAGCCTCCTTCACCGTCACCTCGATGCGCACCGCGTGGCCAGCGTATCCTGAGCCAGCCCTAGCGATCGCCTCGATGCATATCTTATAAGTCCCTACTCTGGCGCTCGGAGCCGCGCTGACGGTCACGGCGACCTCCGCCTCGCCCCCAGGCGGCACTAGGACCTCCCCCCTGCTGAACGCCACCTCCACGCCCTCGGGCAGCAGCCCCCTAACGGCCCTGGCCAGGGGCTCCGGCACCTCCCCACATGCCCCCCTGGCCCTCTCTGCGAGCCTTATCAGGAAGAGGGCGTGGGGGGATATCTCCTCGCGGTACGCTATGAGCCTCACCCTGATGGCCCTGTCGCTGACCGGGCTGATCACGGCCACGGTGAACTGAGCGCGGGAGCCCCTCCTCACGACGATCCTCCTGGCCGACTCGGGCACGACGAGCTTAAGTGGGGGGCTCGCCCTCACCCATCTGGGTGGGGCGCCGTGCTTGAGCGGGGGCGAGCCGCTGAGGATTACCTTGAGGGCTGCAGCTGCAACTGTAAGCGCTAGCGCCAGCGCGAGAGGCTTATGGCTCAGCTCCACGCCCCCACCCCGACCTCGCGACAGCGCGCCCCCATCACTCCGAGTCGCTCCTCTCCTCAGAGAGTTTTAAATAATGCTATTTTGAGTGGGCGCTGGAGTGACTCTCAGGCCAGAGCGCGTCGCGCTGGGGGGCTGGCGACAGGTCGCTGCCTCTCAGCCCGCAAAGCTGAGGGGCGCTCAGGGCTAGCTCTGGGAGGGCGGCAAAGAACGGGCTGCGATGACGATAGCTCCTGTCACTTGCTCCTCTTAGAGACCAGGTACAGGGGGACGCCCGAGAACATCGCTATCAGGCCATAAGTCACAGCCTTCAGGTTCGCTGGGTCGAGCGCGAAGTTGGCCATTATCGCCAGGCTTAAGACTGAGGCCGCTAGCGCAATGCCCTTCTCCCCGGGCAGCCTCATCCCAGCTCGCTCGCTGGAGCCTCGACCGGCGAGCGACACCTTGAGCAGGGCGAGCGACACGAAGACGTGCGGCACGAGGAGCACGAAGTCTATCATCGAGAGCACCTCGGCTATCGTCGTGAAGAACACGATGATCAGCGACGCTATGGCCGCCTGGACCACGATGGCTATCCACGGCGTCCTGAACCTCTCGTGCACCCTCACCAGCTCCGAGCTCAGCAGGCCGTCCCTGGAGAAGGCGAAGAGGAGCCTGCTGTTGGCCAGGAGTATCCCGTTCATGACCGCCACTATGGAGAGGACCATGAACGTCGAGAAGGCCGCGCCTCCAACCTCGCCCCACATCGCCCTAGCCGCCATCTCGACACCCCTCTTGCCGTAGGAGGCCAGCTTCTCGACGCCGAGCACGCTGCTGGCCACGACGGAGACTGAGATGTAGAGGACCGTGGCGAGCAATATAGTTGCTATCACGGCCCTGGGCACGTCCCTCTCAGGGCTCCTCATCTCCTCAGTTGGGACTGTGGTCTCCTCGAAGCCCAGGTAGGCCCAGATGGCTATCAGCGTCGCCATGCCCAAGACCTTGAGGTCGACGGCTGGCCCGCTAGAGACCACGTCGAGCCTCAGGTGCGGCAGCCCGCAGAGGACGAAGGCCACCCACACGCCCACCTTCATCGCTGTGAGGGCGTCCTGGACGATGCCGGAGACTTTGACTCCGATGACGTTCGACGCCGTCAGGGCCGCTAAGACCAGCAGGGCCACGCCGGTCAGCCACGAGGCGTCGGAGACGCCTACGATAATCCCTATGCTGTCAGCTGCGAACACCGCCAGGGCGCCTATGGCCATTGTCAGTCCTATCCAGTAAGCCCATGCGACCATGAAGCCCACGAGCCTGCCGAAGGCGGCGCTGCAGTAGGTGTAGGGCCCCCCGCACCTCGACATCAGCGAGCTCAGCCTGGCGAAGCAGAGGGCCACGAGCGTGCAGAGAACCCCGCTGAGCGCCCAGGCCAGCACCTGAGCTCCGCCGAGCATCCCGGCCAAGACCCCCGGGAGCTTGACGACGCCGCTGCCGACGACGGTCCCCACGCCTATCGCCGTCGCCTCAGCGAGCCCCAGCTCCCTCTTGAGCTCTGGGCCTCCTTTACCACTATCGCCAGACATATCAACACCTTGGGTTGGCCCAGTACCTGATCAGTGGACTTAATAAGCTCTTCCAGGCTTCGAAGCTTGTAGCCGCTAGTCGGCCCTTTCCATTACCCCAATATGAAGTAGGAATTTGCGCTGGGAGGAGGCGCTCGGGTCAAGGATCTTTAGCAATACCTCACTGTCGCTTAGTGAGCGCCGCCTAAGCACCTAATGCCATTAGGCGCCGAGTCGCCTCTAAAAAACCGAACTGGCCCCGAGCGCCTATGTCGTCACGAACACTCCGAACATCCACTGAGCTCTCCTCTCCAACCTCCTGACCTCGTTTAGCATCTCGCCCCTGAGCCTCAGCAGCTCCTCCCTGAGCTCGGCCGCGCGCCTGCCGTGCTCTTCTCTCAGCCTTGAGAGCTCGGCCTCAGACTCGCTCAGCTTGGCCTCGAGCCGCTCCAGGCGCTGCGCCAGCTCAGCGACAGCTCGGCGCAGCTCCTCGACCTGCCTCCTCAGCTCGGTCACGTCCCCCGACTCAGCGCTGGCTCTGATGCTGCCACCCATGATTCAAGGCGCTGCCGCCTATTTCACTCTACCCTCCTGCAAGTAAAGAAGAAGGGCTAGAAGACTACTTCATGGCGCTAGCTTAGCGCCGCAGTTCGGACAGAACTTGACTCCAGGTGGTACCCGAGCGCCGCACTTGGGGCACTTGGACGGCGCAGGCGACTGCTGGAGCGGGGTGCCACAGTTGGCGCAGAACTTGGCGCCGGGCGGGTTCTGGAAGCCGCACTTGGGGCACGCCACGCCACCGGCTGGGGGAGGCGGCGCTAGCGACGACCCGCAGTTGACGCAGAACCTAGCGCCAGCTGGGTTGATGAAGCCGCACTTGGGGCACCTAACCCCGGCCTGAGCGGCGGCTGGCTGAGCGGGCTGGGCCGTCTGCATCGGCTGTTGGAACATCATCGGCAGCAGCATGCCGACGCCCACGCCAGCGCCAGCGGCCGCGCCAGGGGCCTTGGAGAGAGCCTCAGTGCTCTTCCTGACGGTCTCTAGCCTCAGCAAGTCGGCTGCGCTGACGCCAGTCCTGAGGTAGAATATCCTGTCCCTCCACTCAGGCTCCGTGTCTATGCCCTCGAACTTGACGTCTATGAGCTCGAGACCCATCCTCCTGAAGGCGTCCTGCAGCACGTTCTTGGCCAGGAAGCTGGTCTCATCTAGCTTGCCGTACACCTGGGCTAAGCTGTACTGGCTGAGCGTGTCTATCAGCCTCTCGTTGAAGTAGCCCCTGAGGAACTCCTGGAGCTGCTCGGTGGTGTAGGCGCCCTGCCCGCCGACGACCTCCTGGACGAAGAGGTTCGGGTCCTCGACCCTGAACCAGAAGCTGCCGAAGAACTTTATCGGGGCCAGCTCGGCCGTCTGCCCCCTAGCGCCGAACCTGCCCTGGAACTGCTTCAGCGAGACGAATATGATCGTGGCCCTGAAGGGTACCTTGTCGTAGCCAGCGATCTTGGAGAGCACCTTAGTCAGTAGCGGCAGGTTGGCGGTGGTCAGCACGTGCCTGCCAGCCCTCAGCACGTCGTAGGCCTTGCCGTCCCTGAAAAACACGGCGGCCTGGTGCTCCTCGACTATCACGACGTCGCCCCACTCAATCTCGTCGATGGGGTAGCGCCAGACTATGTCCCCCTCTCTGTAGTTCTTCCACTGGATCACCTTGGGCAACTACTACACCTCGCCCTATGATATCTCCAGCGACCTTAATATTGCTGTCCTCTGGTCTATTAGTGAGTCAAACTCCTCGACCATTGAGGTAAGGTTCATCATGGCCTCCTTCCACTCGTCGCTGCCGGGCCTCAGCTTCCTTATCTTCGTGGCCTCAGCCCTGATGGCCTCAGCCTTCTCTATCAGCGCGACGTCGTGCTCCAGCACCTTGTCGAGCCTGTCCTCCCTGACCTTGACAGCGTCGAAGAAGCCCGCGTAGCCGGCCACTGCCCTCTCTATCCTCTGGGTTATCCTGTCGAGCTTGCTCATGAGCTGGTCGAAGAGCCACATGTCCTCAGAGCTGAGCGATGATATGACCATGGGGTTGGAGAGCTGGGCCCCTACCTCGAACTTGGCCTTCTTGAGCCTGCTGGAGACCTCCATCCTGACGAGCCTGTCGGTCTCCCTGCGCAGCTCCTTCTCCTTGTACCCCCTGTAGCCTGGTATGTAGCTGAGGATCCTCTCCATTAAGCCCATTTCCTTCTTTACCTTCTCCGATCTGTCGCTCAAGACAGACCACCTGAACGGGTTTTAGGAGTCCTGTGAAGTTAAATTTTAAGATTGGTGACTGCCACCCCGCCTCCTCCCGATAGGCGCGGCCCCTATCGCGGCCAGCGCTATCAACAGAGCGCCGAGGAACACGAGGGGGCTCACCTGCTCCCTGAGCACTAGGGCCAGCCCCAGCGCTGAGGAAACCGCGCCCCACGCTAAGTAGAACTTGATGCTGGAGCCGAGGGCCGCGTACACCAGCAGGGCGACGCCGATCCCCGTGAATATGAAGCCGGCTATGAGCAGCGGGTCGGGGGGCGCTATACCCAGAGCCGCCAGTATTATGACCACGCCGATGAACGCCACTACCGCCGCTACGAATACCTCCTTCTTCACGCCGCGCCACCTCTCCTCCTCATGGGCGGGAGCCACGGCCCGCCTCCTGACACGACCTGGCCGGAGCACGCGTCTATCACGACGGCGTACTCCCTGCCGCTGATCGCGTACTTGATGAACCAGAACGGCGCGTGGACGAGCTCGCCCTCGCCGATGGTCCGGGCGTCCACGTCGAACCTGAGGACCACGGTGTACCTGGACCTCACCGTGGCGAGGGCCTCCGAGACCGCCTTCCCCCTAGCCTCCCTCTCGGCCAGCTCAGCGCCCAAGACCTCGCCTTGGACGGCCTTGCGGCGGGTCTCCTTCCTCTCGACCGGGACCCTCCACCCGCCAGCCTCCAGCTGGAACATCGCTGGCTTCCCCGCTATCACGGGCACGTCGAGCGTCTCAGATATCTCGGCTCCCTCCTCGCGGGCCTGCAGGCCCCTGCTAACCGCCCTGCCGAAGCCGCCGAACGCTGAGCTGAGGGCTGCCCCGAGCAGCCCCGTCCCGACCTCCTGGAGCACCTGCTTCTTGGTGTCCCTCGTGGCCACTAGGGCCCTCCTGCCAACGACTGACCCCCTGGCGTTGACCGTGAACGGCCAGACGGGGGTCCAGTAGAGCCTCACCTCGCCCCACTCGGCCCGCTGGGCCATCTTCTTGGTCACTAAGACGGACTTGGCGGCGACTCCTCGGTACCTAGTCATTCTGTCACCACTCGTAACCAATGGATTGGCTGAGCCTATAAAACTTTGTTTTATTTCTATTGCACTTTGTTCACGTCAACCCTTCCTTAAGTATAGGTCGACAGCGGCCGCCGTGAAGATCACGTTGGCTATCCAGTACAGCGCTGAGCCTACCACCGGGATCAGTCCGAGTATTATGGCCACGACGATGACTATGATGATGTAGACTATGACCTCCCCCAGGTTCTTGCCGACGAAGCTGAAGGCTCTTTTTATGGACTCTCCGACATCGAGCGTTTCTATCATTGCTATCACTGACATGAATATGGACACTGGCAGCAGGACTATCGTGATGGCTAGTACCGCCGCCACGATAGCTACGACTGTTAGGGGGCCGATCCTGCTCATCACCTTGTTAAAGCTCCTGCTCATGTCAGGCCCCCTGCTTATGAGGGCGTCGTGAGCCATGTCGATGATGACGAAGCCCACTATGAAGCCGACGATGGACGCGATGAGCGACCCGAGGGTCAGTAAGCCATAGTTAGGCACTCTGTAAGCCCCCCAGTAGGGTGTGTAATACTCCGTGGTGAAGACATAGTGAGCCAAGTAAGCAAACGCTGCGTGTATCACGAGCGGGATTAAGGCGGGGACGAATATCACTGGGTTCTTAAAGGCGGTGTTTGCGCCTACCGAGATGCTGTTAAGGGCCTCTGACATGCTCTCACGGTAGTAGAGGCCTGAAGGGCTTATAAGCTTTTGAACTATGCTCACTTCTCCATAATCACGCTTATTTCAGACGATACGACTTTGTGTATGACTCCCCGCCTAAAGAGCGGAGCAGAGCTGACGGCTCCCGCCGCTAGGGAGGCGAAGGCACCTGCGAGCTTTGCTACCTCCTTGAAGCCGACAGCGAGTATGACCAGTGCCCCCATCACGCCGACGGCCAGGAGGGTGAGGCCCATGAGCGCCACCATCGCCCTCCCCTTGACTGAGAGGGGGTGCTCCGCCCTTATGACGGCGCCCGTCACGCCGTCCACGAACGCCCTGTAAGCCTCGCCTCGGTACTCGTACTCAATCTCCCACACTGGGTAGTGCACGAGGCCCTTGAACTCGACCCTGAGCAGCTCCTCCCTCAGCCCCTCCACGCTATCCGCCATCTCCTCGGCCTCCTCCCTCAGCCTCTCCCTCAGCGTGGCCTCGGCCTCCCTCTTAGCCTCGTCCTGGCTGATCTCGGGCTCGTAGTACACGCCCATGTGCCTCACCCTCTCGTCGAAGAACCTCTTCCCTCTGATCGGGAACGGGTAGCCTTTAAGGAGCTCCCTCAGGGGGCCCCTGACCGCCACGACGCCGACGTCGTCGACCTCCTCGGCCACGGCCTCGAACGCGCCGAGCTTCTTGGACTTTAGGAGCGCCTTGGCCCTGCCGTGCAGGTGGTAGAAGTAGACGGGGACCACGTGGAGCGTGCCCCTCAGGAGCGTCGAGGCCCTCCTCACGTCCAAGGGCACTCCGTACTGCCTCTCGACGAACCTTAGAGTCATGTCGAAGGGGTCTCGGTCCGAGGGCGGGAAGTAGAAGTGCTCCACGCCGACCCTCTCCCCTCGGGCCACGTGGAACACCGTGCCGCAGTAGGGGCACTCGGTCGTGGCGACCGTCTCCGGGACCGTGAACCTAGCGCCGCAGGTAGGGCAGACCGCCTCCACCTCCCCGCCTCTCAAGCCTGACACCCCTTATCGCGCTCTTCGAGAGCTTGCACGCCAGGCCAGCTAGGAAGATGGGGGCGCCCAGTGAGCTGACGTTCACCTCCCTCTGGCTCAGGATGAGGGCGGTGACTACTCCAGTGACGAGCACGAGCGCTGCAGCGCTGGCAAAGTAGGCGAGGCGCCTGACGAGGGTGACGGGCTCGGTCTTGACAAGGAGCCCGCCGCTCCACCCGGCGTAGACGGCCTGGTAGACTGAGTCCCTGTAGGTGTAGTACGCCCTCCACAGGGGGGCTAGGACTAGCTTGAGGTCCTCGACCTCAGCGACCCTGACGCTGAAGCCGTCGATCCCGTCCCCCTTCCTCCTGAACTCGGCCCTCAGGGCGTCCAGGCTGTCCTCGCGCACGCGCTCGAGCGCGACCCTCCTGTCGTACTCGGCGTTTAGGACCTCCAGCCTGATGCGCCTCCACTCATCGCCAACCACGTCGACGAGCCTCTTAGTCGCCACCTCCTCCCTGGACAGGGCCTCCACCAGCTCCCTGGTGCCGAGGGGGGCCACCTGCCTCCTGGCGATTACGGGGACCCTCCTGACCCCGCTGACGTCCTCCACCCTGTACTCCCTCTTCTTGCCGCCCTCCCTCTCCACGTAGTACGACACCCTGCCCTCCAGCCTGACCTTAGCGAGCCACACGGGGACGTAGACCCCCCTCACCTCGTACAGCTCTATCTCGCGCTGCAGGCGCCTCAAGTCGAAGTCCTCCCTCACGGTTCGCCAGAACGCGGCCTCCACGTCCTCCCTCCTCAGCGACGGGATCACGTGTATCTCGTCGACTGACACGGCGCCCCCGATGACTCTAGGCTCGCCGCAGTAACTGCAGATCGCGACTATCGTCTCAGGAGTCACGTCGAGCGGCGCCCCACAGTTGGAGCACACGTAGCCGCGCTCCAACTCTGACCCCCGATGGCGCAGCTGCTGGGTTGAGATTAGTCCTGAGGAGGTAATAATCGTTCCGAGGGCGGCTCGCGCCGCTCAGCTCGGGCCAAAACGCTTATCTGGCCTGAGCGCTGACCCTGCCCCGTGGACGTGCTCCCCGTACAGGAGCCCATCTCAGCTGGCGTGATACTCTCCTACAGGTGCACGTGCGAGTGCAGGCACTGCATGTACGCCAGCAGCCCCAGGTGGGAGAGCCCGTGGATGAGCACCTCAGACCTGGCGGTGGTGCTCGACCACCTGTCGAGGAGCTTCTCGGGCAAGTACCCGCGGGGCGTGAGGGGGGTGCTGGGCATCAACTACGGCCTGCACTTCACGGGCGGCGAGCCGTTCCTCAACTACCAGCTCCTCCTGAGGGCCGTCGAGATGGCCAGCGAGCGCGGCATCCCCTCCCTGTTCGTTGAGACGAACTGCTTCTGGTGCGTGAGCGACGAGGTGGCCAGGGAGAGGCTGGCGAGGCTGAGGGACGCTGGCCTCGACGGCATCTTAGTGAGCGCGAACCCGTTCGTGGTCGAGTGCGTCCCCTTCTCGAGGATAGAGAGGTGCTACAGAGCGTCGCTGGAGGTATTCGGGCCCAGCAACGTGATGGTCTACCACCCAGCGTTCTACGAGCACCTGGCCTCGATGGGCCTGAGGGGGACGATCAGGTTCGAGGACTACCTCGCCGAGCTGCTGGGGTCCGGGGGCCCAGCCCTAAGCGCGCTCACAAACCCGGCGATAGTGCTCCCGATGGGCAGGCTCGTCTACGAGCTAGGGCACCTCTACCCCAGGTTCCCAGCCAAGCGCTTCTTCGGCGAGTCCTGCCTGAGCGAGCTGACGAGGCCGTGGCACGTTCACGTCGACTGCTACAACAACTACGTGCCGGGGTACTGCGCTGGGATAAGCCTGGGCGACGCCAGGAGGCTCCCCGACATAGTCAGCGGGGTCGACCTGGGCGACAGGCCCATACTCAGAGCGCTGGCGACCGACATAAGGGAGCTCTACGAGCTCGCCGTGAGGGAGTATGGCTACAGGGAGAGGAGGGAGGGGTACGTCTCCAAGTGCCACCTATGCGTCGACATCAGGAGGCACATAGCCCTCGAGACGAATGAGTTCAAGGAGCTGAGGCCCCTCGAGTTCTACAGGCACCTGACCCGCGCCTCAGCCTGAGCACTCCGAACCTCCAGGTGGGGCAGTTGGCCAGGTAGAAGGCTACGGCCCTCCTGTCAGCAGCCGTCCCCGCGACCCTCCTGAACACCCTGACTACGCTCATCGCGCCGTGCCCGAGCCCCCTGGCGATCGAGGCCGCCTCGTGCAGCAGCCTCGTCCCCACCCTCGACCTCCGGAGGCGCCTGACGACGTGCGCGCCGTAGTCGACGTTGGCGTTCAGCCGGTTGAGGTAGGCTGAGCCCACGGCCTCCGAGCCGAGGCGGGCCACGAGGACGACGTGGAGCCCTAGCCTGGGCGGGACGAAGAAGCCCCAGCTAGACCTCTGAACGGCCTCCAGCTCGCGCAGTAGGCGAGCCCCCCACTCCCCGTGAGCCTCCACGGCCACGCTCCTGTTCGGCTCGAGGAGCCTCAGGTCGCTCAGGTCCCAGAAGTACGCGACGCCGTAGGCGTCCACCTCGAGCTCGCTGCGGAGGAGCGCGGCTAGGTCCTCTGGGCATATTTATATCACATTCTGGCTGCCAGTCGCGCCCAGCTCCCTCAGCGTGCCCGCGAGGGCCTCCCTGCCCTCGCCGTAGAGGATGAGCGCCTCTCTCCTGCGGCTCCTGACCGCCCACTCGACACTGAGGGCCCAGAGGCCGGGTGAGCGCGGGGCGGGCAGGCACATCACCGACCTGACGGGCTTGGCCCAGAATACCCTGAGCTGCGAAGCCCCCCGTACCACTGAGCGAAGGCCTCGCAGCTGCTGAGCGGGTGGCTGACGCCCGCGCGGGCCACAGGGCTTGGTACGGGTAAGCGCACTTAAGCCTTCCGGTCGCATTGGCGACGCTCGCGGTGCTGTCTCGCTGGATTCCTCAAGCCGCCAATTGCCCCGGCAGCTCGCGCTAGTGAGCCCCCTGCCTGCCGACCGCTAAGACACTATCTTTGCTACCGCCTTCACGAGCCTCTCGACGGCCTCCAGCGCCTTCTCCACGTCGCTTCTGCTGCACCAGCCCTCGTAGAAGCAGACGTGCATTCCCACAGCGTTCATCCAGGCGTCGTGGACCCACCTGCCCTCCCCCTCCTCTAGCTTCCTCTTGTACTCCCAGAGTTCGCCGTGGCTCGCCAGGCGCCTACCGTCCCTCCACAGAGCGTAAGCCCTCACGGCTAGAGCCGACGCCCCCCAGATCTTCTCAGCAGCCTGCCTGACATTGCCTCTCTCCAACTCCTCCCTAGCCCCAGCTAGGAGCTCCTCTGACGCCCTCACGTACTCCCTGGCCCTATCCCTCGGGTTGAGGCCCTGGGTTAGCAGCTCCAGCAGATACTCCTCGACCCCCAACCCCCTCTTCGAGGCCTCCTCTCTGAGCCTATCAGCTGTGACTCCCCTCAGCACCAAGGCCCCCATCGACCCTCAATCAGTGATACGGCAGGGCGGTTATAAGCCTCTCGTATCAACTCTTCGAGCCTCTCAGCCGCGCTGGATGCTGCCTCTGAGGCTGAGCGCGTGAGTCGCTAGCCGTCGAAGCGCTTTTTACTCCGTAAGCTAAGGCGGATAACATGAGGGACCTCAGGTACCAGGCCGAGGTGAGGGACTGGGACGACCTGCTCAAGCACCTGGAGACGTTCGAGCTGGAGCCCAAGTTCTCGGCCGGCATCTGGTACTTCTCGCCGGCGGCCAGCAGGTTCCACGAGAAGTACAAGCCAGACCTGAGCATCGAGGAGAGGCTCCAGGTGATCTGCAGGCTCTACGACGAGGGGTACGTCGACAGCACCTTCAGGGTGGAGGCCCACTACCCCAACGAGATAAACTGGGAGAACATTGACCTGTACAAGTCGCTCGCCAAGGAGACCGGGATAAGGGTCCTGACGGTCATCCCCAACCTGTTCTACGACAGGGACTTCGAGTTCGGCTCGCTCTCCAACCCCTACCCTGAGGTGCGCAGGAAGGCCGTGTCCAGGGTGGTGGAGTCCCTCAAGATGAACAAGGAGCTTGGCGCTGAGTTCATGGTGCTGTGGCCCGGCATAGACGGCTACGAGAACCCGCTCGAGGTCAACTTCTACGTCATGTGGGACCTCTTCGAGAGGGGGCTGGCCGAGGCCATGGACGCGGTGCCGGGAGTCAGGGTGGCCCTAGAGCCCAAGCCCTACGAGCCCCGCGGCAACAACATATACAGGCACACGGCCAACGGCCTCCTAATGGCCAGGAGGGTCGAGTCCATGCTGAGGAGCGATGAGAACGTCAGGCTGCTGAGGGAGGGCCACTGCCTGGTCGCCCTGAACGTCGAGTTCGGGCACGCCGTCATGGGCTACGAGGACTTCCCCTACACCCTGGCCTCCGTCATGAGGGAGGGCAGGCTCGCCCACCTCCACCTCAACAGCAACCCGTTCTGCAACTACGACCAGGACCTCAACGTGTGGGTGCTCGGGTGGCAGCAGCTCTTCGCCGGCTTCTTCGTCCTCAAGATGTACGGCTACAGGGAGTACTTCGGCATAGACATAAACCCCGAGAGGGTGCCCGTCGACAGGGCGCTGGTCCTCTGCATGAACGCGATCAGGATGCTGTGCGACAGGGTGAACAGCCTGGACTACGAGAGGATCGTGGAGGCGATGCGCGACCCAGCCGCCAACAGGGGCGTCGTGGAGGACGTGATAATAAGGTCGTTCGCGCTGGAGGGCACGAAGCTCCTGCCGCTCAAGTGAGCGAGCGGCTAGGCGCGGAGGCTGGTGTAGACCTCCACGCCCAGCTCCCTAGCCGCTCTCGCCGCCTCCTCCCTCACGAAGGGAGACACTATCGCTAGCCTAGGCCTCACGCCCCGCACCCGCTCGTAGAGCTGCCCCACCCTCCACAGCTCGAAGACGTCGGCCCTGGAGACGCTCGACTTTATCTCCATGAGGATGTGCTCCCTGTCGGTCACCAGCAGGTCGACCTCGATGACGCTCGGGCGGCCGAACACGAACCCCTCCTCGTCGTAGTAGGTCCAGGACCTCACGGAGCCCCCGAAGTAGCGCTCCACGACCCCCACCATGGCCTCCCTGAGGGCGCTCTCGGCCAGGAGGCCCCACCTGGCCCCCAGGGCCTGCACTGAGCGGGCCAGCTCCTCTATGCGCTTGGAGTGCTCCTCCAGCACCTTGGAGTGCGCCGCGACCTGCTCCTGCAATGACTTGACTTGCTGCTGCAGCGACCTAACCTGCTCTTGGAGTGCCCTGACCTGCTCCTGGAGCGACCTTATCGCGGCAGTGTTCTCGGCCACCTGCCCCTGCAGCGACCTTACGGCCCTGAGCACCTCCTCAATCCCTATCAGCCCGACCACGGCGTAGCGGAACTCCTCGTCCGTCCTGAGGAGCTCCAGCAGCTTGGCCTTGAGCTCGGACGCCTCCACGCCACCCGCACCCCGGGTTTATCCCTTGCCGGGCTGAATATAAGTCGTGCTGCTAAGCTGGATCCTCAGCGTGAGCGGCTAGAAGGGGGTGGACCGGCCGGGATTTGAACCCGGGTCGCCCGCTCGCAAGGCGGGTACTCTTCCAGGCTGAGCTACCGGCCCCGACTACTCAATTTAGCTCGGGCGTAAAAATCTTGCGGAGAAGGAGGGGCCCCGCGTCCGCGGCAGCTCGGCGCTCCTGGCCCTCGGCGCCGCGAGTGGGCTCAAGCCCGCCCGCGCTGCCT
Source organism: uncultured Thermoproteales archaeon (assembly GCA_964497915.1). GTDB lineage: Archaea > Thermoproteota > Thermoprotei > Thermofilales > CAYSTQ01 > CAZCFI01. Next base: position 12,105 of record CAZCFI010000009.1, on the reverse strand, counting down.
CGGGCTCAGGTCGCGCTCAGCTGTCCCGGGCGCGGGGCCCGTTAGTGCTCTAGGGCCTGAGCCATATAGGCCTTTCCCCAACCCAGCGAGCGTAATACCCGGGTATGCTGAGGCGCTAGATGCTATGCGATGGGCGGGGGAGGTTGCTCGTGGACCCACGCCAGGTAGCGCCCCTCCCCAGGCCTCCTCGGCCTTGGATTGTGGAGGTAGCCCCACTCAGCCAGCAGCCTGTTGGCCCTGCCGAACACCCAGTGCCAGAGCTCGGTGTATATTAGCTCTATGGGCAGGCCCTGCCTGAGGGGCGTTATGCCAGCGAGCTCTCTGCTGAGGGCGCCCCTGCCCCTGACGGCGTGCTCCCCCACCACGGGCCTCAGGAGCCCGAGCGCCTCGCTCACTCGGGCATTGTCGGCCACGCTGAACGCTGGGCTGCTGAGCCTCAGGCAGCAGCCGCCCACCAGGTACCCCATGGACGTCAGTGCGTCGACCAGCCTGGCCTCCAGCTGCGAGGCGGCCAGCGAGCTCCTACTGACGGCCCCGCGCTCCAGCACCCTGAGCAGGACCCTAGCGGCCCGCGCCCTAAGCTCGGCCTCAGCCTCCCGGCCATGCGCCCCCAGGAGCTCGCGGGACAGGGAGACGTCGGGGATCGCGCGCCTGGCGCCAGCGTGGTCCCCGAAGCTGTAGAAGCCGTAGCTGCCCTCGACTGATCTGTGGCAGCCCCAGTAGAGGCCGGATATCAGGGCCTCGTACCCGCTGAACGCCTCTCTGGCGTACAGGGTGTAGCGCCTGCCGCCCGGCTTGGGCGCCTCGCACACCGCTAACCTCCTCTCGCGGAGGACCTCAAGGCCCATTATGTCCAGGGCATAGGCCCCGACCACGGCGAACGCTACCTTGCCCACCCCCACCTGAGCGGCGCACCTGACCCCGCTTAGCACCCCCTCGAGCTTGGGCCAGAGCCTAGCCACGTCCCCGGCCAGCTCCTCAGCTAGCCCCTTGGTGGCCTCGCTGATGGCGATCACGTCCTCCTTTAGCAGCGCCACGAAGTTAGCCCTCAGCCTCCCGCCCTCCTCCCTCACCGCGTCTATCCTCCTCAGGGCCCCGACCGCCTCCTCGACCTCGGCCCGGCTCGCCTCGAGCTCGCTGGCTAGCTCCTCGACGCTCATCGGTCGCTCAGCTAGCAGGTACATCACGTCTAGCACGCGGCCCTGCCTGGCCACGTAGAGCGGGTTGTACTCGTCCCAGGGGCCAGCTGACCCGCAGATGTACACCTGCAACCTGCCCACGCTTTAGCGCTAGCGCTCCGCAGCTATAAGCTGTCTGCCGAAACGCTTATCAGGGCCGCTACCCCTACGGCACGGGGCGCGATGGGCGGCGAGGGCTGGACGCACGCGATAGTCAGGGTGGAGCCGGGCAAGGAGCGGAGGGTGTCGGAGGACCTCGAGGACTTCCTCTACCCCTACGACCAGAGCGTCTCGGCTAGGCCGACCCGATACAACGGCCTCGTGCTGCTGAGGTGCCGCCTGGGGCGGGGCGAGCTCCTGAGGCTCATCGAGTCGTCGGGCGTCGGCTACGTGAGGGGAGTTAAGGTCCTCGACGGCCTGGTCCCCCTCAGCGACTGGGCTGGGGCGCTGAGGGTGATAACGAGGCTGGTGCCAGCGGGCGGCGCGATCAGCCTTAGGGTCAGGGTGAGGGGCGGGGAGGAGGGGGCCGAGGCGGCGCTCAGCAGGCTGCGCGCCGAGCTGGAGCGAGCTGGGTACGCCTTGGTTGGCGATGGGGGCGTGGCGGTGGAGCTCGAGACGGTCGACGGCTGCCTGGCTATATCCGTGGGAAATATCTGAAAGTATTCGCCACCCCTCTCCCTCTCCATTTATAAACATTGCCGTTAGTTAACTAAAAGTGATCGGGGGATGTCGCTGTACGACGTCTGGAGTAGGGGGTCCAGGATATTCCTCAGCGAGAGCAAGCTGTCGATAGACTACGTGCCGAGGAGGCTGCCACACAGGGAGGACCACCTCCTCAAGCTCGCCGCGATGTTCAAGCCGATGATCAGGGAGCCCGGCGCCATGAGCCAGAAGGTCATCCTGCTGGGCCCGGTGGGCACAGGGAAGACCGTGGTCGCCAAGTTCTTCGGGAGCCACGTCGAGGCATACTCGAGGAGGGAGGGCCTCGGGATAAGGTACGTGCACGTCAACTGCCACAAGGACAGGACCCTGTTCCTCATAATGAAGAGGGTCTCGGAGCAGCTCAAGCTCAGGATCCCCAGGAGGGGGTTCTCGTCCAGGGAGCTCATGAATATAGTCTGGAGCACGCTGGAGAGCAGGAACGAGTACCTCCTACTGACCATAGACGAGGCCGACTACCTGATGAACACGTCCGGCAGTGACGCGGTCTACGACTTGACGAGGATGTCCGACGAGTACACGTCCAGCGAGCTGAGGTTCAACTTCATATTCGTGCTCAGGGACGCTAGCAGGCTCGCGCTGCTGGAGGAGTGCGTGAGGAGCTCCCTCCTGCACAACATCATCAGGTTCAACCCGTACACTAGCAAGGAGATCTACGACATACTGGCCGCCAGGGTCTACGAGGAGGAGGCCATGAACCCCGAGGCCGTCGGCGACGAGGTGCTCACCCTGATAGGCGACCTGGTCGGCTTCGACAGGGGGGGTAGGGGCGACGCCAGGCAGGCCCTCGAGATACTGTGGAGGGCTGGCAAGTACGCCGAGGCTGAGGGCGCGGCGCGCGTCATGCCGGAGCATGTGAGGAGGGCTTACAGCGACATCTACCCGCAGTTCCCGAAGGAGGCGCTCAACAACCTAAAGAGGCACGAGCTGCTAGTCCTGCTGGCGATAGTCAGGACCCTCAGGTCCACGGGGGCCGCGGAGGCTGGGCTGGGGGAGGTCGAGCGCGAGTACAGGGCGGTGTGCGACGAGTTCGGCGAGAGGCCGAGGGGCCACACCAAGGTCTGGGAGTACGTGCAGGTCCTCAAGAGCATGGGCATAATAACCGCGAGGATATCCGGCCCAGGGAGGCGGGGCAAGACCACGCTGGTCAGCATACCGTCAGTGCCCCTCGACGCCCTGGAGAGGGAGCTGCTGACGAAGATAGGCAGCTGAGCCCTCGAGCCAGCGCCCAGCAGCCGGGCCGCGCGGCCGCGGGGGTGTGCGGCTCATCGCTCAGGCGCGGCGAGCCGGAGCACGAGGCTGAGCGGAGGCGAGCCGAGGGCGGGGTGTGGTCATCGGTTGAGCTCGCTGGCCTCCAGCCGTCGACTTCAGGGCTGGCGGAGAGGGACGCCGTGGTCGTCGGCGCCGACGTGGCGCTGAGAGGCCGGCTTAGCTAAGGTCGTCAGGAGCGTTGCCCGCGCGCTGCGATCTCCCCAGGCCGCCCTCCCGCGGGGACGGCCAGCCTATCCGCGCTTTACTTCACGCTGCGCAAGGCAGGCCCGCGCCGTGGTGACCGTTGAGCCCTCGCTCACGGGCCGCCCGCTGTGGGAGGACTGCCTAGGGTGCGGTGCCTGGCCATGCGCAGCGCGAGAGTTCGGGGGGTGCAGGCCGCAGCGTACTGGGGGGGAGCTACTCACGTCGTGCGGTCTCTTGGTGACCGCCTCAAGAGGGTCGACGTGCCGATCAAGGCGCTGGAGGGCGCCATCAGTGGACGCTCAGGGAGTAGGAGCGGCTCTCGGTCAGCGCTGAGCACGTGGCCGGGCCGAGGGAAGTGCTAGGGCGGGCAGAGGGGTCCATGTGGTCTGACGTCGTGGTCGCGGTGGCGTCGGCCGCTAGGGGGAGCCCCTCTTAGCCACGACCGACTGGAAGCTCCTCTCGCTCACGCCGAGCCACTTTAGAATTCTCCTGCCCCTCTCCCTGTCGTGCTCGTAGATGAACGCTATGTACGGCAGTATCTCGAGGTTGGCCACCGCCTTGGAGACGTGACACTTCTTGGCTATCGCCGCCAGTATCGAGCCCCTGACGGCCCTGGCCGCCCTCGACCTGGCCATCAGGGACAGCCTCCGGGGGAACGAGTACTTCACCCACCTGAACTTGGGCTTGCTCCTTATGACGGCAACGCCAGCCGTCATGAGCTCGAGGGCGTAGGGCAGCAGGCTCCAGTTCTGAGTCCTCTTTATCCTCCCCATGAACATGTCGGCCCTAGAGAGGGCGTCGTAAGCCTCGGCTATGGCCTCCACGCTGTCGTACTGGTAGGGGATGTTCTCGTGGATGAACTGCATCAGGAGCTCGTAGTCCAGCGAGGGGAGCCCTAGGACGGACCTGGCCTGCTCTATGGTCTTGGCCGTCAGCACCCTCCTCGTGATCTCGAACATGTCGTACTGCTTCGCCCTCTGGGCCAGCACCTGGACGTCCTTCAGGGTCACGTACCTCTTGCCCTCGGCCACCGCCTGGAGGTCGTTTATGGCGGCCCTCAGGTCGCCCCTGGCCCTCCTGGCTATCTCCTTCAGGGCCTCGGGATCCGCCTTGACGCCCTCCTTGGAGCATATGGCTGTGAGCACCCTGACCATCTCGTAGAGCCTGAGCGGCCTCACCTCGATCATGAGGCTGACCTCCCTGAGCGGCCTCAGAGAGGGGTCCCAGGGGTTGTTGGCCGTCATGACGACGGGGTGCCTCGCGACCGACACTATCTCGAGTATGGTATCGAGCCCCCCCACGTCCTCCCTGGCGCTCAGCCCGTCCACCTCGTCTAGGAGCAGGATCTTCCCCAGGCTGCCGAAGAGGCTGCCCTCCCTGGCCGCCCTCTCGATCCTCCTCCTGAGGGCCTCTGACGTCCTCACGTCGCTGGCGTTGGCCTCCACCACCTCGTACCCCAGGTCGTTGGCCGCTGCGTACACGAGGGTCGTCTTGCCGCAGCCCGGCGGGCCGTAGAGCAGGGCGGCCTTCTTCCTCGGCGCCCCCCTCCTCCACGACTTGAGCCAGGAGACGAACTTCTCCTTAGCCTTCTCGTTCCCGACGACCTGGGCCAGGGTCCTAGGCCTGTACTTCTCAGCCCAGGAGAGGGGGCGGGCCATCACCTCCTCCCCGTCACGCCGTGCTTCTTGCCGAGGAGGGCCAGCTTGGCGAGGAGCGTGCTAAGCTGGATCTCCTCGTCGGCCCCCTCGACGAGCCTATAGTTTATCTCCCCCACGAGGTCGGCTATCTCTATCCTCTCCGGCTCTCCAAGCCCGAGCGGGCTCCTGGGGCTCAGCACCTCTCGGTGTATCAGCCTGAGTATGTCGACGCCAGCTATCCCGTAGTTTATCATGAGCTGGCGCAGCTTGTCGCGGGCCTTGAGGAACTCGCCCCTGAGCGCCAGCGCTATCATCTCCCTCACCTCCTCGGGCGTCACCCTGCCCACGACCCTGTACACCGCGTTCTCGTCCACGACGCCCAGGGCGGAGGCGGACTGGAGTATGTTTATCGCCTTCCTCAGGTCCCCGTCACTGATCTCCCAGATCGCCTCCAGGCCCTCCTCGGTGCACTGGACGCCCTCGCACTTGGCTATGTAGATGAGCCTGTTCAGCACGTCCTGCTTGGGGAGCGGCTGGAACCGGAATATGGCGCACCTCGACTGAATCGGCTCGATTATCTTCGAGGGGTAGTTGGCTATGAGGCAGAACCTGGCGGTCCTAGAGTAGAGCTCCATCGTCCTGCGCAGCGCCTGCTGGGCGTCGCTCGTCATGTTGTCGGCCTCGTCTAGGATTATCAGCTTGAAGGGCACCTCACCTATGGCCATGGTCCTGGCGTAGTCCTTGACCCTCTGCCTGATGGTCTGGATGCCGCGCTCGTCGGACGCGTTCAGCTCCAGCACGTTCTCGCGCCAGTGCTCCCCGTACAGCTCCCTGGCGAGCGCCAGGGCGGCCGTGGTCTTGCCGGTGCCCGGGGGGCCGGCGAAGAGGAGGTGCGGCAGGTTCCTCTCCCTGACGAACCGCTTGAGGCCCTCGACTATCTCCCTCTGGTCGATCATCTCGTCCAGGGTCTTGGGCCTGTACTTCTCGACCCAGAGCTCCTCGGTCTCGGGCATGGTCCTGCCTCGCTAGGAGTAAGCTGGCCAGCTTTTATATTCTTGTCTGGTGGGATACTGACCCCAGTCTGTCCGATACCTTGAATACTGCTGCTCGCCGAAGACCTCACGGGAGCATGGACGAGGAGGTAGTCACGACATACGGCAGGCTCGTCGTGGACGTGAGGGGGGAGCTCCTGAGCTACGTCAGCGAGCTCGCTAGGCTGGCGAGGGGCAAGCGCGAGGCCTGCCCGGTCAGCGAGCTGAGGCGGTACGTCGGCGAGGTGCCCAGCGAGGCGCCAGACGTGGGCAGCTACGTGGCCGTGGACGGGGCCAGCTTCGCGCTGAACCTAGTGGTCGGCATGATAGGGCTGTACGCGACGATAGCCATAAGGTTCCCCGACCTCGCCAGGCTGTACTACAGGGAGTCGTTCGGAGTCATACCGCCGGTTGACAGGATACACGAGGTCAGCGACCCCACGACCTTCGGCAGGATGCTGGACCTCCACAGGGAGATCGCCTTCCTGAGGACGTGCGTAAGGGTCGTCGAGGAGGCCGAGCCCGGCGCCCTGATCCTGGACGGGCCCCTGGTGCCAGTCCCGAGGACGGGGCTCGAGGAGGGGCGCGCCGAGCTGAGTGAGCTGTACGCCAACTACCTGAGCTTGTTCGGCCAGCTCCACAGGGCGTGCCGGTCCAGGGGCGTGCCGCTCGTCGGCTTCGTCAAGAGGGTGAGGTCGAAGTACCTGACGGGCAGCCACGCCCACGTAGAGGTCTCGATGGACCCAGGGCTCAGGGAGCTGCTGGCCTCTCAGCCACCGGCCTACGACCAGATCGTCACTGACCCAGCGCTGAGGGTGGGCGAGTACTTCCCCGACCCCATGCTGCTGCTTAGGCACAGGGACTGCCCAGACGTGGTCGTCGCCTCAGCCTTCGTCAAGACCCGCAGTGACCTCCCGCCCTACAGGGTCGACCTGGGAGGGGCGCTGATGTCGGCCTCGGGGCTGGACGAGGATGGCGCCAGGGGCATGCTGGCCCTGCTGTGCTCTGAGGTCACGAGCGAGGGGGTGCCCTACTGCATCCTCAAGGTCGACGAGGAGGTCAAGCTGTCCAGAGCGCTGATGAGGGACCTGTACGACGACGTGGTCCACAGGTTCTTCAGGGAGGCTGGCGAGGTGGGGCTGGTGATGACGATATGGGGCGAGTCTCTTTGAGCGAGTCCGTAATAAGGGCGGCCCCGGGGTGTGTAGACGTATGAGCGAGCTCGAGGTCGTCGGCAGGGTGTTCAGCGAGGACGGCACCTACAGGCCCAGCGAGCTCGTCTTCACCCTCATCGAGGGCAGGAGCGTGGCGCTGGGCGAGATAGTCTGCATCCGCCACCCGACGGTCAGCGGGGCCTACGTGTTCTACCAGGTCGTCGACGTGCCCCTGAGGCGCAAGGTGAAGGTCTACGAGGAGGACCTGATAAGGGCCAACCGCCCCGTCGAGGACCCGGAGAGGAACTACCCGAGGGCTCGCGCCACGCAGATAGGGTACGTCGACCCGGAGACCAACGAGGTCAAGCCGCTGCTCGAGCACGTGAGGCCCCTCTGCGAGGTCTACAGGCCGACGCCCGAGATGGTCGAGTGCCTCCTCAGGCCGCGGGGCGACAGGATCTACGTGAGCGTGGGCAAGATATACCCTAAGCTCGAGAACGAGCTGTACCTAGACCTGGGCATCCTGCTGAGGCAGGGCCTGCTGATCATAGGGGGCGTCGGCACCGGGAAGACCACGACCATGATAACGCTGCTGATAACGCTGCTCGAGGAGTGCGTTAGGCACGGCCTGAGGCCCCACCTACTGATAGTGGACAAGGACGGCGAGTACGGGTGCGGCGAGCTGAAGGAGGCGGCTGAGCTAGCTGGCGGCTACGTGTACGTGCCGGTCAGCGAGGTCGGCTTCGTCGAGACGTACACGAACCCCGACGCTCTGCACAGGAGGCTCGTGGAGGTCACGGGCATACACCCGAGCAGCAAGCTGGCCAGGGAGCTCAAGAGCGCGGTGCAGAAGCTCTTCGCGTCAGGCAACGTGGTCAAGCTGGACGAGGAGCTGCTCAGGAGGCTCCAGGACGCCGTGCCCCACAACGTCAGGGGCGAGCTGAGGCAGAGGCTGGAGAGGGCGAGGGAGGTGCTCGTGAGCGCCAGCGCGGGCGTCCAGTACTCGATAGACGACGTCCTCGACCTCGTATCGAGGAGCGCCGTCGTGCACCTAGACTGCTCGACCGCTGAGACGTGGGACCAGGTGCTCAAGGTAGTGTCCTCGCTGCTGGACAGCATGTACGCCAGGGCCCTCCAGGACAAGAGCTTCGGGTGCTTGGTGGTCATCGACGAGGTGCACTTCTACGCTCCTGAGAAGGGCATGTTCAGGCCAGCCTCGGAGTCCCTCCACGAGAGGATGAGGGACATCCTCATCGGCAAGATAGCCACCACCGGCGCCAGGAACGGGGTCGTCCTCTTCGTCACCACCCAGAGGCTCAGCCTCGTGGCCAAGACGCTCTCGACGCAGGTGGGCCAGAACCTGATAGCCCACAAGGTGGAGGACGTCGACCTCGAGAGGCTCAAGGAGATAGCTGGCAGCGAGCTCGTCGAGGCCATAAGGCTCCTGCCGAGGGGCTACGCCCTAGTCAAGGCCACGGCCAACCCGATAGGGAGGCCGATGATAGTCAAGCTCTACCCGAGGGCCAGGCCCCTGTCGACGGCGACCACCTGCCTGTCGCGCTGGGCGCGGGCTGAGCGGCCCAGCCTCACCTAGCGGCGAGCGCGATCCTCTCTATCTCGTCCTTCTTCCTTATGGCGTAGCTGCTCACGTCGTTTCTCGCGGCTGCTATCAGCTCGTCTGCCAGGCACTCCTCGATGGGCTTGGGGTTGTTGAACGCCGCCAGCCTAGCCCCCTCGACCAGGTGCCTGAGGGCCAGGTCGACCCTGCGCTGCGGGGCTATGTCGACTGAGATGTGGTAGAGGATGCCGCCGTACGCCACCCTAGTCGTCTCCTCCCTTGGGGCTGCGTTCTCTATCGCCCTGACGAGCACCTGGATGGGGTTCTCGCCGGTCTTCAGGTGTATTATTTCAAAGGCCCTCCTGACTATGTTTATGGCCATGTGCTTCTTCCCCGTGTTCCTGCCCGGCCTCATGAGCTGGTTGACCAGCCTCTCAACTATCGAAATCTCGGACTTAGCGAACCTCCGGTGCTCGTGCCTGCCCTCGCTGTGGGGTATGAACACTGGCTTGAGGCAGATGTACCTCCTCAGCCCTGGGTCCCTGACCACTATGCCCCTGAACGACCACTTCCCGAACAGCTTTATCTCCTTCCCGTCTAACGTCCTCAGCTCCTCGGCCGCCTCGGCCAACCTCCCACCGCGCCTATTTCCTCTAATCAAGTCCTATATAAGTTAAACCCAGGGCCGCGGAGCACTTTATTGGCTAGCTTCGACTAGGTATCATGTAAAATCTACCAATACATGATGGACTTAGATTGCATAGTTAATGCATATTTGACCATAACACTAGGTGTAAAAGTTTGATAATTTTTAGAGAGCATGGGGATTTAGTCCATATATGGACTTTTATGCCATGCTTCTAAAAAGAGTATATTATAATTTTATAAGTGCGCGGCAGAGACTACAATTGATGGCGGGCCAAGTTAACGTAGTCTCCGCCATGCTCCTGTGCGCCATAGTCGTCACGCTCGGGGTCTCGGTCTGCCTCTGGGCCTACGGGACCCTCGAGGCAAGCAAGCGATCGCTGGCGTGGGAGATCTCCTACCTGGAGAGGTCTGTGCTGACCAAGCTGGCCCTCGAGGACGTGTGGTTCTGCAACGAGACGGGGGAGCTGAGGGTGTTCGTCACCAACGTCGGCGAGCTGGAGGCGACAGTCGACGCGGTCATCGTTGACGGCAGGCTGTGGGCCTCCGGGCTGGGCGTCACGCTGGGCCCCCTCGAGGGGAGGTGGGTGAACGTGACCTTCCCCGACTGGTTCACGCTGAGGCCAGGCCTCCACGAGGTGGCGGTGGTCACGGAGGACGGGCTCAAGTTCAGGGGTGTGGTGGTTGTCGGCGGCTAGGAGGTCTCAGGCCTCAGTCTTGGGGGCCCTCTTCTTCTTAATAGTGTTGCTGATGTCCCTGGCGACCATAGAGCTGGTCGTGAGCTCGCTGAGGGAGAGCCTGGAGGGGGTAGTTAAAGCGCTGAGGGAGGACGCCTCTAACGACGAGAGGCTAGAGGTGGCGATCACCGACTACTACGCGGCTCAGCCGTCCTATGCGACGTCGGTGACGATAGTCAAGGGGACGTACGTCTCCGGAACCCTGGCCTCGCTGAGGGAGGTGGACGGCGACTGCTACGTCGTTGAGTCCCCCCCTCTGGGAGTCGGCGGCATGCCTGTCGAGCTAATAGAAAACGGGGACTTCGAGACAGGCAGCCTGGCGCCCTGGGTGGTCAACTACGTCGGGAGCCGCTGGCTCATCGAGTATGGCGTCACACAAACTGACCTGAACTACTCCGCCTACTGCCATGCTAAGAGGAGGTCGCTGCTAGCGTCCCTGCAAGCCTGGGTCAACTTCAACCAGTCATTTACTGTGAGTGGCGCGGTCGATGAAGCGCAGCTATCCTTCGTGTTCAAGCTCACGTTCGTGAGTGGGGCAGCGAGCGCCTACGTGGACATATACATAGATGGCACCCTGATCAGATCGCTCGGCCCCTACTCCACTGACACGACGTGGGTCTCCGTGTCTGAGGATGTCACGAGCGCTCTAGGCCCCGGCACCCACGAGCTCTGCATCAGCTTCAGGTTTGCGTCAGGCGCCTTCTCCTTCCCTGAGGTCTACGGGTATCTCGACCAGGTATCGCTGAGGGCGCTGGTGAAAACTGTGGCTGGCATCTGCGAGGTCCTAATCGCGAGCTCCTTCAGCCCGCCGCAGAACCTGGGCACCCTGCTGAATGTCTCAGGGTACCTCGACATGGGCGACCCCGTGGAGGTCCAGGTGATAGACGGCGGCAAGGTGGTGGGCGACTTCGTCGTGGTGGCCCAGGACTTTGCGTTCGCAGCTAACGTGACTGGAACCTCCATAGCCCTGAGGTTCGCGTCGGCCTCGCAGTTCACAGTGCACCTCGACATGCTCAGGATGGAGGCTCTGGTGCCAAGCAGCAGCTTCAACGTCACGATAACGTGCCTCTCAGAGCACGCTTGCGTGCTGCGGGTGTGGTACGTCAGCCGAGACCTCCACGACTACGTGCCAGTCGAGAGAGCCCTGGCGTTCGGGGAGAGCGTGGAGGTGACGGTGCCTCACCCCTACGGCGAGGGCGTGCGGGTCTACGTCACGACGGCGAGTGGCGAGCGGCACGAGGCGAGGCCCCCTAGCTAGTGCAAAATAATTTAAGGGGCCGAGCGGAAATTATCAGCAGAGGCTGAGCCGTTGGCGCAGCGCCCTACCGCTCGCGGGAGCTGCCCAGCCCTCAGCCCCGTCGTAGCCGTGCTACTGCTGCTGGCGATCTCCGTCGCGCTGACCGTGATGCTCTACGCCACGCTGGTCCCCATGGCCAGCTCGATGGTCGACTACTGCGCCGTAAGCCAGGCCGTCGAGAGGGTGAGGGTGGACAGCGCCGTCCTCTTCGAGAACTCGACCTTCATCGTAGTGGTGAGGAACGTGGGGGAGGTGGCGTGCGAGCTAGATGATATATATTTGGTTGATTCAGCGACTGGCTCCCTCGTGGCCAGGTCAGCCGTGCTCTTAATAGACGGGCAGGGCTACGACAGGCTCAGGCTGGAGCCGGGCTCCGTCGTTGAAGTCGCGGGGAGCTTCGGCACCACTCTGACCAAGGGGAGGGTCTACGAGATAAAGGTGGTCACGGCGAACGGCGTCGAGGACTCTTACAGAGTCGTTGCAGTGGATGGCTGAAGGGTGCAAAGGTTTATAATTCTAGCGTTTGAAATTATTTTCAGCGGGAGGTGGGAGCGTGCACAAGGTAAGGAAGCTGCTGAGGAACAGGAAGGCCCTCACCGCCCTGCAGACGGCAATACTCACCGGCGTCGGCATAGCTGTGGCGCTGATAGTCGGCTACTGGGTCTGGACGGTCGTCGTGGGCTCGATAAGGAC
>CAZCFI010000008.1:15999-44534 GCA_964497915.1 uncultured Thermoproteales archaeon | reverse complement strand
TTGCAGGCGCGAGCTAATCAAGCCTCACATCAGCGGCTCTATCACTACCGCGTCGTGCCCCCCGACTAGGATGGTCTCGCCAGGCTCAGCATCAGCTAGGATGAGCCTGACGAACGTCCCTCCGCCCCGCAGAGCGGATAGGTAGCAGACGTCCCGCAGGAAGGCCGAGAGCACCTCGTCGCTCGCCCACGATGGGATCACTAACATGTCGAGCCCGATCACCGGCGAGGCCGCCAGCCTGGCGAAGTCCTTGAGCGTCATGGCCTCCATCGAGGCGTAGTTATTCAGGAGGGGGTCCCCGGGGTATGTGATGACGAAGGCCCCCGCGTTCCTCACGTGCTTCAGGTTTAGCCTGGACTTGAGCAGCTCCGAGAGCAAGGCAAGCTCGCTCACCGCCCCCACGGAGTAGAACGGCAGCCCGCTGAGCACTTCGATGAGCTGGGGGACCGTCAGCTTAGCTCCGCTGACCAAGGCGGCGTCGACCCAGGCGAGCCTGAGCCCGACCCTCTCACCGGCAGCAGCTCCGGATCTAGCGGCTGACGAGCAAGCGTCGAGCAGCGCCCCGACGAGCTCCCTCCTAGCGTCACCCTCAAACTTGAGCGCGTCGAGCGCGCTGATCGACACCGCGAATGAGTCCTCGCCCTTCGCGGCCACCGGGAGGGCTGCCGTCAGGACGTCGCCGCCCAGGACCAACGCCAGCCTGGCGTAGTCCGCCCAGCTGGGGCCGAGCTCGCGGAGCAGGCGCACCGCCTCACGCGCCTCCTCCCCCCAGCTCCTCACCCTCAGGGACACCATGACGCTACGCGTCTCGCGCAGGATGGACTCGACTAGGCTGAGCTCTGTGCGACCAAGCTCCGCGCCGACCCCGATCAGCGAGACCCTGCCTCCGCAGCGCCTCTCTAGGTCGCGGACGCCGTCCAGCGCGCTGCCATCTGCTGCTAGCGGGGGCAGGGCCAGCGCGGGGGCGGCTGACGGAGCTAGGAGTCTTGTCAGCTCAGGGAGCGCCACGTCAGCGTAGTAGACGGCCTTAGTTAGGGCGTTTGCGTCGAGCTCGCGCCCACCCACGAACACGGTCAGCCCGCGGATCACGTGCTAGTTTAGGAGAGGAGACTTAAGTGCCTAGTCAGCGAAGCTCGCCCAGCCCCGCGGGGCGCGACGCTTAAGTGCTCAGTGGCAGAATGGGATCTTGGGCCTCAGTCAGGTGCGTGGAGTTGGGGGTGGAGCTGCCCTACGGGAGGGGGCACGTGACCCTCGATGTGGACCTGCCCAACCTCACGGTGGTCTCCTCCAAGCCGAGGCCGCCGCTGAGCGACCCGCTCTCGAGCCTGGCTGAGTCCCTGAAGAGGCCGCTCTCCAGCCCTCCGCTGAGCGACCTCTGCCGGGGCGCCGAGAGCGTGCTGGTGATAGTGCCGGACAAGACTAGGGCGTTCCCCTTCAGGCTCGTGCTGCCCGAGGTGCTCAGGGCAGTGAAATCGGCTAGCCCTCAGGCCAGCACTCGCGTGCTCGTGGCCACGGGCCTCCACAGGCCTCACGGGAGCGAGGAGCTAGAGGAGCTGGTGGGCAGGGAGGTCGCGAGCGAGTATGAGGTGGTCAGCCACGACGCTGAGGACGAGGGGCTGCTAGCCGACACGGGCAGGAGGACGTCGTGGGGGACGCCGGTCGTCGTCAATAGGGGCGTCCTCGAGTCTGACCTAGTCGTGGCCCTGGGCCTGATAGAGCCCCACTTCTTCGCTGGCTACAGCGGGGGCAGGAAGAGCCTGCTGCCGGGGGTTGCTGGCAGGGACGCGATACTCGCCAACCACGGCTTCAGGATGATAGGCCACCCCAAGGCTAGGTACGGCTGCCTCAGCGGCAACCCGATACACGAGGACATGGTGGAGTTCATGCGCATGACGCGCCTAGACTTCATCGTCAACGTGACGCTGAATGAGCGCAAGGAGGTGACCGGCGTCTTCTGCGGCGACCCTGTAGAGGCGCACCTAGCTGGCGTGAGGTTCCTGGAGAGCTACGTGAGGGTCCCCGTGCGGGGGAGGGCGGACGTGGTGATAGTCACCAACGGCGGCTACCCCCTCGACAGGGACCTCTACCAGGCAGTGAAGGGCATAGCCACTGGAGAGCTGGTGGTCAGGGAGGGCGGCGCCATAGTCGTGCTGGCCGAGTGCGTGGACGGCCTGGGGGGCCACGAGGAGTTCCACGAGCTATTCGTGGGGGCCAGGAGCCCGGAGGAGGTGCTGGAGAGGATCAGGAGGCGCGAGCCAGTCAAGGACCAGTGGCAGGCCCAGATACTCGCGAGGGTGCTCGCGAGGGCCCGCGTGGTGGTCGTGACGGACATGAGCCATAGCGTCGTCGAGGACATGCTGATGACGCCAGCTAGCAGCGTCGAGGAGGCCCTGGAGGAGGCCGCGAGGCTGGCTGGGCGCGACCTCCGCAGCGCTAGGGTGGTGGCCGTGCCAGAGGGGCCCTACGTGATCCCCGAGCTAGCTGGCTAGAACCTGTAGAGCTTCTTGGCCAGCTCCACGTCCCTCTCGGGTATGAGGGGGGGCTTCCTCTGCCCCGCGATCATGGCGGCGAGCATGGTCAGGGACACCTCTTCGAGCGTCTCAACTATGGCCTCCGCCTCCACGAGGTTGTAGCCCACGCCGATGACGCCGTGGTTCTGCAGTATGAGGGCTCGGGCACCGCCCCTTATGTGCTCGCCCACGAGCTCCGCCAGCTCCTTCGTGCCGGGGAACGCGTAAGGGACTATCGGCACCTTCCTGAGCGTGAACACGGCCTCGACCGTTATCGGCATCGGCGCTATGCCAGCGAGGGCCAGGCCCGTGGTGACTGGGTTGTGGGCGTGGACGACGGCGTTCACGTCCGGCCTGACTTGGTAGATCTTCACGTGCAGCGGCCACTCGACCGAGGGCTTGAGGAAGCCCTCGATGACGTTGCCCTCTAGGTCTATCTTGACCAGGTCGTCCTCGTGGAGGTCCCCCTTGAACACGCCGCTGGGCGTGATCCAGACCTCGTTGGAGCCCGGGAGCCTGGCGCTAACGTTGCCCCCGAGTGCTGAGATCAGGCCCCGCCTGTAGAGCTCTCTCATCACCCTTATTATCTCGCGCTTTATCTCCTCCTCGCTGAACAGCTCCTCGGCCACGCTCCCACCTCCCTAATCTCAGGCCGACCGCTTATAAAAGCGGACTCCCGCGCTGCGCCCCTCACCTTTTATACTTCGAGCGCTCAGATGGTATTGGCTGAGCGCATGCGCGTGGCCCCCGACCCGCTCGCCGTGCTGCGCTACCCGGTGTGCAGGGGGCAGCGGCCTCTTAATGCTGGCGGTGGAGCGCCGCGGGTGACCCCATGGCCGTGAGGGTTCGCCTAGTCGGCTGCGGGCGTGTGATCACCGTGGAGCTCAGGGGGCGCCCCCGGACGGTCGGGGAGCTGCTGGCAGGGCTGAGGCTCGTCTCTGAGTCCGTCGTGGTGCTGAGGAACGGCTCGCTGGTCACGGAGGACGAGGAGCTTGAGGATGGCGACCTGGTAGAGGTCCTGGCCGCGTGCCCGGGTGGCATCGATGGCTCAGTGCTCTAGGTGCGGCGGCAGGGCGGTGATAAGGGCAAAGCTGAGCGGCGAGCTCCTCTGCAGGGACTGCTTCGAGGAGTACTTCCTCAGCGTCGCCAGGAGGGCCCTCAGCGAGAGGCCGGGCCTCGAAGCCCTCGAGGGGAGCAGAGTGCTGATGGCTCTCTCGGGCGGCAAGGACAGCCTCAACGCCCTCTACGTGCTCGTCGCCCTAGGGGAGGAGCTAGGCCTAGAGGTGGAGGCCGTGGCCGTGGATGAGGGCATATCTGGCTACAGTGACGTGGCCCTGAGGGCGGCCCGCGACGCCAGCGGCAAGCTGGGAGTCAAGTGCGCCGCCGTGTCCTTCGAGGATGAGTACGGCTTCACCGTGGACGACGCCGCCCGCGCCTACTTCAGCGGGGCTATTGGGTACAAGCCGTGCACAGTCTGCGGCGTCCTCAAGAGGCACTTAATCAACAGGCTAGCGCTTGAAATGGGGGCTGACTTCGTGGCGACGGGGCACAACATGGACGACGAGATCCAGACCCTGGTCATAAACGTCCTGAGGGGGGACCTCAGGGGAATAGCTAAGGAGGGCGCGGCAGCCTCGCGGGTCGAGGGCCTCGTGCCGAGGATCAAGCCGCTCTACTACGTCACCGACAGAGAGTCCCTAGCCTTTGCCCTGCTCCACGGCTTCAGGCCGTCGCCGTCCGAGTGCCCATACGTCAGGCTGTCGCTCAGGTACAGGGTCAGGCTCGCGATCAACGAGATGGAGAGCGCTGAGCCCGGGCTGAAGCTGAGGCTCCTGAGGCTCAAGGAGGAGCTCCAGCGAGTGCTCTCAGCTACAGCGTCAGTGGAGCTCAAGAGGTGCCCCTACTGCGGGCAGCCAACCCCGCGAGGCGTGTGCAGGGCGTGCCACATACTGCGTGAGGTTCGGGGGGCTATCAGGCGATCCTAGCCCCCGCTGCAGCGACGCCCCTCCAGCTCCTCGACGACGCGCTTGATGAGCTCGTCCACCTGCTCAATGAGCTCGCTTGGGGGTTTCCTCTTGCGCTTAGCCGCAGCTGCTAGAGCGAGAGAGCACAGAGAGGCGGCAGCCACCCCCAGCAGAGCTAGCGCAGCCCCCTCATCACTGCGAGGGCGGCCGGGCTGCTTGGCGGCGTGCGCAGTTAGCAGCGACTCGTCGAGGTCAGTCACGTGAAAGCTCTCGATCACCACCTCAACGTCCTCACTCACCTGCTCAGGCAGCTCCACTCTCCCCCGCAGCTCTAAGACTACCGCTGAGGCATTCCCGCTAACTCGCACGTTTGCCTCTGGGGCTGGCGACTCAGCGGCCGCGAAGAGCGCCAGCGCGAGCAGGCCGAGCTTGACGCTGCGGAGCTCGGCTATCTCCCTCCTGACGCGCTCAGCGCCCTTTCTTAGCTCAGACAGCATGCCTGAGTACCTCTCAACAGCGCTCCGCGCCTCCGCTAGCGAGGCGTTTAGCTGCTCAGAGACCACGAGTAGCTGATCTCCCAGCTCCCTCAGGTGCTCTGACAGCCGAGCCTGCGTCCTAGAGTACGACGAGAGACCCGAGGCCAGGAGCTCAATGGGCTCCCTGAACTCGCCGAGCCTCCCCGCGCCCGACTCCACAGCCCCTATCAGCCGGTCGGTGAGCGACACCAGCACCGAGCGCAGCTCGCCTGAGGAGTTCACCGAGATCACGGCACTCCTCACCAGCGCGACTAGCTCCTCCACGACAGCCGAGCTGACGTTATACTCCTCGACCACGTCCAGCACCTCCTCAAGCCGGTCGAGGAGCTGCTCCTCACTCACCGTGGAGTTAGCGAGGGCGTCTCTGACGCGGCGCAGCGCTCGAAGCACTGCGTGCGCCTGGGCCTCGGCCCTAGCCACGCTGACCGCTACCTCCTCGAGCTGGCTCGCGTATCGACTCAGGAGGTCAGCTTGGAGCCTGAAGGCACTCGACGCGTTGTATCGGAGCAGGTCGCCGACCTCGCTGGCCCACCTAGTGTAATTACTCAGGGCCTCCGCGTACCTGGCGTATAAGCCGAGCATCCTGCTGAGCTCGGCCTCAGCCCTCTCCACGCGCTCGAGCTCCTCCCTCAGCTCGCTCAGCATCGAGTCGACCTTGGCCAACCTGTCTCTGACATTGAAGTCCACCCTAACTACGAGTGGGCCGATCCTGACCTCCCTCCACGGCCCGAGCTTGCGGAGCCTGAGCCTCAGGCGTATCACGGCCTCGTCCCTCAGGAGGAGGAACCAGGTCATAATCCTGCCCCCAGCCACCTTAGCCGTGGCGTTCGGCCTTGGGTTCGCGCCCTCGACGAGCACCCTAGCCTCGTCTAGGCCGATCGTCGCGAGTAGGGGGAGCACCGCCCTGACTAGCGAGCCGTTAGCCGTGACGTATATCGGCGCCACGTTCCTCAGCACGTACTCCACCACTATTGAGTCGCCCTTACTAGCCCTTACCACGTAGGCACCAGCCAGCCTCTCCAGCTCCCTCTCCTCGGAGCTCACGTAGATCCGGCACAGCCCCTCGACAAAGCGCGCGCTTGCCTCAGCGCAGTAGTGGAGCGCCACCCTGCTACCTCGCAGCCCCCTCCACCTGATCACGCACAGTGGCCCCTCAGCTGAGACCTCAGCTGGCGGCGGCGCGTCGCCGACGACGGACACGGTCCCGGGCACGGCTAGGAGCACAGCGTCTGAGAACTCGCCGCTGACCCCCTCAACCTCGAGCTTGACGGTCACCGCCCCCCGCACCTCTCCAGTGGGCGACACGTCGAAGTACCTCGTGACCCTCTTCCTCGCAAGCGAGGGCTCGCAAGCCGCCGCCTGGGCGGCAACCAAAATGCCTACTAACGCAAGCACCACGGCGCGCTTCACACCCTCACCCCCAGCTCCCTAGCGACCCTGCGGAGCCTCTCGAGCTCCCTAGCGCCGTCCTGGGGGCCGATGGCCCCCGACTCCAGCCTCCTGCGGAGGCTCCTCAGCTCGACCAGCAGCATCCTCAGGTAGGCTAGCCTCGCCCCTGGCAGGTCTCTGAGCGCCTTCACCCTCTCCATCGCTGACTCTGGCGGCCTCTCGTAGAGCACCCCGTCCCTGATGTAGACCACCCTTGTCGCGATCGCAGCCACGTCCGGGTTGTGCGTCACGATCATGAACGTGTGCCCCCTCACCCTGTTCAGCCACCTGACTAAGCTGAGGATCTTGCTCGCCGCCTCTGCGTCCACGCTGCCAGTCGGCTCGTCCATGAGCACGATCGCGGGGTCGTTTGCTAGGGCCCTAGCTATCGCGACCCTCTGCTGCTGGCCCCCAGAGAGCTGAGTTGGCCTGCGCTCCTCGAGCCCCTCCAGCCCGACCAGCCTCAGGAGCTCCCTGGCCTTCTCCCTAGCCTCGCTGGTCGTGTAGTCGCCAGACAAGACCATAGGCAGCATCACGTTCTCCAGGGCCGTTAAGTTGTTTATCAAGTTGAAGAACTGGAACACGAAGCCCACAGTCCTGCACCTGACCCTGGACAGTGCGTCCTCGTTAAGCTCACTGACCCTGACGCCGGCCACCACGACCTCGCCCTCGGTCGGCCTGTCCAGCGTGCCGACTATGTTCAGCAGAGTGCTCTTCCCAGAGCCAGAGGGCCCCATGACGACCAGTAGCTCGCCCCTCTTGATCTCTAAGCTCACGTGCCTCAGCGCGTAAACTGCATGGCCGTTCGCCCCGTACACCTTGCTCACGTTGGTCAACCTGACGACCACGTCACTCATGCCTCAGCGCCTCGACCGGGCTTATCTTGGAGGCTCTCCAGGACGGGTACAGCGATGCCAGCGCGCCCACCCCTACCGCCAGCAGGAACCCCACGGTGAGGGTCCCCGAGTCCACGACTATCGGCACTGCGAAGGAGACGCCGAGCCTAGGGAGCAATCTCCTCAAGGCGTGCGAGCCGACTACTCCCAGCGCTAGCCCAGCGAGGCCCCCCACAGTGCTCATCAGGAGGGCCTCGAGCACGAACAGGGCCATCACGTAGCGGCTGGTAGCCCCGAGGGCCTTCAGTATGCCTATGTCCCTTATGTGCTCCCTCACGTTCATCATCACTGTGTTAGCGACAGCGAAGAAGGCCACGACCACCCCTATCAGCGTGGTGGCCACGATCATCCCGGTCACGGTCTTGACAACCCTTCCTATGACCATGAGGATCTCCTTCTGCTCCGTCACCAGGGCTCCGGGGAAGACCCTGCGTATTTCTCTCCGGACGAGCTTGGCGCAGCTCCTGTCGCTGAGCTTGACGAGCACGTAGGTGACGTAGCCCTTGGCCCCCACGAGCTCCTGGGCGTCCCTAAGTGGCACGATGCAGCAGTTGAAGATGGAGAGGCCGCCAACCTTCGCGGTGGCTCTGACGACCCCGACGACCCTCGCCACGTAGCTCCCCTGCCCCCCAGTCACAACTTGGGGCTTAATGACCACGCTCTTACCCACGCCAACCCCCAGGCTCCTGGCCACGTCCTCGTTGATGAGCGCAACTCCTCTCTCCTCATCCGAGAACGCCCTGCCCTCGGTCACCGACAGGTTGAAGAAGTTCCTGAGGCTCCTAGCGTCGCAGCCTATTATGTTCGCCATGTACTTGCGCCAGCCAGACTCGACCCAGCCCTGCACTATCACGACGGAGGCCACGTCCTCCACGTAAGGCATGGACTTGACGAACTCGCACACGAACTCCGGGACGTCGCATGCCCCCTCGCCGTAGACTATCAGGTCAGCGCTGATGAGCTGCTCCACCTCCTCCCTCACCTTCGCGTGAACGCCCACGCTCACGAGCCTGAGCGACACGAACGAGGCGACACCCACGCTTATGGCCAGCACCGTGAGCGCCGACCTGAACTTGTGCAGCCTTACGTCTCGGGCGGAGAAGGTCCAGGCCATCCTGATCATTGCCCTGGTGGGTGCCAAGCGCTCACCTCGGGCGTGAGTGTCAGCCGACTGTTCGCACATCACCGCTCAGCAGGGTGTGTACTCATCAGCCACTTGAATTGGCCGCGGACTCCCTAATATTTTTAGAGGTGGCAGCTGCCTCTGTGGGCTGGCTGCTGGAGATAGGGATATAAGGCCACGCCCCGCCCATGACCTAAGGTATGGGAGAATACGTCATCGTCACCAAGGACTTGACGAAGAGGTTCGGCAGCCTAGTGGCGGTTAACCGCGTGAACCTGAGGGTTAGAGCTGGCGAGATATTCGGCCTCTTGGGCCCCAACGGAGCTGGTAAGACTACGACCATCAGGATGATATGCGGGATATTGGCCCCCACCAACGGGGAGATCTACGTCCTCGGCCACAGGATGCCGCAGGAGAGGAGGAGGGTCAGCAGGTTGATAGGCTACATGCCCCAGAGGTTTAGCCTCTACGAGGACCTCACGGTCTACGAGAACCTAAAGTTCTACGCGGCCGTGTATGGCATGAAGGGGCGGGAGGTCGACGAGAGGATAGCGGAGGTCCTGGAGAGGTTTCACCTGATGGAGTACAGGGACGCACTCGCTGGGAAGCTCAGCGGAGGAACCAAGCAGAGGCTGGCACTGGCGACGTCGCTGCTCCACAGGCCTAAGCTACTGATACTCGACGAGCCGACGGCTGGCGTCGACCCGCCGCTGAGGAGGGCCTTCTGGAGCTACTTCAAGGAGCTCAACAGGGAGGGCGTCACCATTCTCATAACGACGCACTACATGGACGAGGCTGAGAGGTGCGACAGGCTGGCGCTGATGATGAGCGGCCGCATTGTAGCTCAGGGCACGCCGGGCGAGATAAAGAGGCTCGCCTACGGCGGCGACGTCGTGAAGCTGCTGCTGTCCCACAACGACCGCAGCGCCGTGAGGTCGCTCGTTACCTCGCTCCCGGGGGTCAAGGAGGTCCTGGAGAGCAGGGACTCTGGCTCACTGGTCGAGGTCACCGTCGTCGTCGACGACGCGTCAAGGGACCTAGTGGCGATGCTCCGGGAGCTCGAGAGGCGCGGCGTCACCGTCCACTCAGCGGCGCCTAGCTTCGTGAGCTTGGAGGACGCCTTCATCAGGCTCCTCGGGTGACAGCCTTGCTGTACGTCCTCGCGAGCTTGGTCGCCAAGGAGCTCAACCAACTGCGGAGGGACGTCAAGGCCCTGGTAATGATACTGTTCATGCCGCTGATAGTCGCGCTGATGTTCGGCTACGGCTACGGTGGGCGGATGGGCAGGCTGCCCATAGCCGTCGTCAATCTAGACAGAGGTGACCTGGCATGGCTGCTTGTGGACACGCTCAGGAACTCGCAGGCCTACGAGGTCGCTGTCTACGCGTCGTCGGTAGAGGAGGGCGTGGCCATGATAAGGGAGGAGAGAGTGTACGCAGTCGTCGTGATACCATCGTCGTTCACTGAGCGCCTGCTGGAGCAGAGGAAGGTCAGCGTGGAGGTCATAGTTGACGAGAGCAACCCGACGTTCGCTGAGATGCTGAGGCAGGGCATCTCCTACGTGATCCAGATGTTCCAGGACAGGATGAGCGAGCTATATGGGACACCGAGCATAAGCGTGACCTACGCCACAGTGTTCGGGCCAAAGGTCTCCAGGATCGAGAACTTCACCCCGGTCATACTGTCAATACTCCTGCACCTGGTCCCCATGTCGATAATGTCCGTCTCGATAGCTAGGGAGAGGGAGAAGGGCACCTTCGAGTACCTCATCGTCACCCCCATCTCCAAGTGGCTGCTGATAGCGGGCAAGCTGGTCGCCTACTTCATCGCCACGCTCTTCGACATGTTCCTCACCCTGCTGGTCATAACGATGCTCTTCGACGTGCACGTCAGGGGGTCGCTCGTGGCCCTCCTAGTTCTCTCTGGCGTGTTCCTCATGTGCTCCCTAACCATAGGCATGCTCATATCGACGCTCTCGAAGAACCAGCTGCAGGCCCACCAGGCCTCAATATTTTTCTTCATACCATCGCTCTTCTTCTCAGGGATCATGACCCCAGTCAAGCTGCTGAGGGAAGACGTGAGGGTCGTGTCTTACCTACTCCCGATGTACTACTACCTCAAGGGGGCCAGGAACATAATGATAAAGGGCTTCACGCTGCACGATGTGGCTTACGAGGTTCTGGCCCTGTGCGGGTTCACCGTGGCCTCCTTCATAGCCTCAGCGCTGTTGCTAAGGATGAGGGTCGAGTAGGAGGTAGCGCTCATGAGGTCCTCGCTGGCCGCCCTCCTCGCGCTGGCGATCTGCGCAGCACTGTGGCGCGCGCCCCTGCCCTCGGCGGCTGCCACCGATCCCTGGGAGGTCTATGACGTGTACTGGGCCGTCCCGCCAGCCGCGGGGCAGGTCGCCGAGCTAGCGGTGGTGCTGAGGTACCTGGGCTCTGGCACCGTCACGGAGGTGAACGCTACGCTGGACGTCACGCTCATAGTTGGCAAGGAGACGCTGGTGTCCGACAATTACACTGGCGCAGTTAAACACATGGGGTCAGTCACTCTCTCCTTCCGCTTCACGGTGCCAGAGTCGGCTAAGGCCAACTACTACAGAGTCCCGCTTACCGTGGAGTACGTCGAGTCGGGCAACAGGCTTAGCGCCCCCCCGAAGCTCATCGAGGTGTCAGTGAGGGGCAGGCCCTCAGTAGCGCTGGGCGCGGACAGGCTGTCCCTCCCGCGGAACGCGATAAGCGAGGTGCTCCTCACCCTCAGGAACAATGGGACGGCGACTGCCCGGCTCGTGGAGGTCAAGGTTTACTCCGAGTCGCCATACATCACTGTGATGTCGACCAACACCATCGCGAGGCGCGAGCTGAGGGTCGGCGAGTCGTGGAGCTTCCCCATCTCCCTGCACGTCTCCGAAGGCGGGGACGGTGGCAGCATCGCGGTGGCCGTGACCTACAGAGACCAGTTCGGCGGGGTCTACACGGACACCGTGACGGTGGGCTTCACGTTCTACTCGCTGCCAAGGCCTAAGCTCATTGTCACGTCTGAGGCGGCCGCCCTCGAGGCCGGCGCGACGAACCTCGTCGTCCTGATGGTGAGGAACGTGGGGGACGAGGACGCGTTAGACGCGGAGCTGAGCTTGAGGGCTAGCTCGCCCCACCTGACGGTGGTGGGCCCTAGCCGGTACGGCCTCGGGACAATCCCTAAGGGCGGCGAGGCGACCCTCACCGTGCCCATATACGTCGAGCCGACCAGCTACGGGACCACAAGCGTGGAGGTCGTGGTGTCGTACAGCGACTCTAGGGGCTCGGACTACCTAGAGCACCAGACCCTGGGCTTTGAGATCGAGTCCCCTCCCAGGCCGAGGCTGAGGTTCGACTTCTACCCCAAGGTCGTCAGGCCTGGGAGGAACAACACGTTCGTAGTCAGGCTGACCTTAGCGGCGGGCACAGGCCTAGAGCTCCTAAGGCTGTCCCTCCACCCGCCCGGCACCGTCGCCGTGCTTAACTCGACTACGCTCTACGTCAGCAACGTCCCAGTTGGGGCGACGGTGAGGTGGCGCTTCGTCATGTACGTGCCGCGCGAGGTGAGGGGTACAGTTAACATACCCGCGGTCGTGGAGGCCGTCGACGTGAGGGGGCGCACCTTCGCCGACGCCTACCAGCTGGGCTTCGCAGTCGCGGAGGCCGGGAGGCCGCACCTCGACGTCAGGGTGCTCAACGAGACGCTGTGGAGCAACGATGTCAACGCGATAGTCGTGGCGCTCGTGAACCTCGGCGACAGCTACGCCAAGAACGTGACCGTCACCATGAGCCCGCTGCCGCAGGCTCAGCAGTTCATGTCCCTCATAGGGACGGGGAGGTGCTGCGTGGACAGGATCGAGGCCAACTCCTCAGTGTCGCTCACGTTCAAGGTGTTCGTTCAGCCAAGGGTCTACGGCGCCGTCCAGCTCTACCTCTCGGTGGCCTACTACGACGAGTGGGGTGACAGGTACGACCTCATCCTGCCAGTGGGGTTCAGCGTGAGGGGCAGGGCCTCGATGGCCGTGGCTAGAGTCGTCACGAGTCCGATACAAGTGTTCCCGGGTGACAGGGTGGCCGCGCTGACCGTTTACCTGACGAACATAGGCGACTACGTGGGCAGGAGCGTGAGGCTGACGCTGGAGGAGGCGGAGTTCATCAGGCCAGCCTACGAGAACGCCACCGAGGCGCTGATACCCTACGCCCCCGTGGGCGAGACGATACCCGTAACCTTCCTAATAAGCATCGACGAGAGAGCGCCCCCCGGACGTTACGAGCTCAGGCTAAGGGTCAGGGGCGTCGACGTGGTGAATGAGACGCTGATAGTCCCGCTCACGATCCACGAGAAGGCCGACTTCAGGGTAATCGAGGTGAGCCCGTCCGAGCTGACAAGGGGGGACAGGGGCGTTAAGCTGATGATTGAGCTGGAGAACGCTGCGAACGCCACCGCCGACGACGTCAGGGTGAGCTTAGTGTCGCCGTACATAGTTGGGGCTACGTCAACGCTCGTAGGCAGGATGGAGGGCGCCAGCAGGAGGGTGATCATATTCGAGGTCGACGTGGACAAGAGTACTCCGCTGGGCGAGCTGAGGGTTGACCTGCAGGTCAGGTGGAGCCAGGGGACGCGCGACCTCGTCCAGACGATCCCCTTAGTGCTCACGGTCAGGGAGAGGAGGGGTCTCGGGCCAGAGTTCGCGGCGGCGCTAGCCGCCGCGTCCATAGCCGCGGTGGCGCTGCTGGTCATAGCTCAGAGAGGGGGGCTGTCCAAGCTCCTGAGGAGGCTCGCGAGGGCGGGGTAAGGCTTATCTCGGGGCTAGGCTCACGCTAACCCCATGGCTGAGCTCCCCCCCGTGGCGGACGCCCACTGTCACCTGAACCCGGCTAGGGGGCTCGGGCCTAAGCTCGTGGGCAAGAGGTTTAGGGAGGAGGGCGGCTGGTACCTAGGCGTCGTGTGCTTGTCGCCGACGCACATGGGGCTCGAGCCCTCGCTGGAGGGCTACGAGAGGGCGTTCAGAGCGCTCGCTGAGTCCTGCAGGGCGCTGGGGGAGGTCGGCGTCAAGTACCGGCTCCACCTCGGGTTCCACCCGGCTGAGGTGGACAAGCTCGCCGAGCTAGGCCTTAACTTGAGTGAGGTTGTTGAGCTAGGGCGGCGCGTCATAGACCTAGCCTGCTCGATGATAAGAGAGGGTGCGGCCCATGGCCTGGGGGAGGTCGGGGTCCAGCACTACGAGACCGCGCCCGAGAGGGTCGAGGCGGCGCTCGAGGTCACGAGGTACGCAATCGCCAGAGCCTCTGAGCTTGGAGTGCCAGTGCACCTCCACCTGGACCAGCGCCCCTCAACGGTCGCCACCGTGCGCCGGATAGCCGCGGAGGAGGGCTGCGACCTGAGCAGGCTGGTGATCCACCACGCCAGCCTAGAGGTCCTGCCGGTGGCGCTCAGCAGCGGCTTCTCAGCCACGGTCGTCGGCAAGGTGGGGAACCTCGCTGAGACCTGCAGGAGGGGGCTGCTAGCGCTGGCTGAGTCAGACTACCTCGACGACCCGAGGAGGCCTGGAGCCGTCATGGTTCCCTGGTCGCTCCCCAGGAGCTGGCGCAGGGCCCTCAGGAGGGGGCTCTGCTCGGAGGAGCACGCCCACCGGGTCAACGTCGATGAGGTAGCGAGGCTCTACGGTGTGGCGCCCTAGCCTGGCGCGACAATACTTATGTATGTAGTTAAGCTACTCCGAATCGGTGACCCCATGGGCAAGGTCACCTTCGGCGTCATTGGGGTCGGTGGGATCGGGAGGCACCACGTCAAGTGCATGAGGGAGGTTGAGGAGGCGGAGGTCGTGGCCGTCGCTGACATAAACGAGGCTGCCGCCAGGAGCGTGGCTGAGGAGTTCAAGGTCGACTGGTACCTCGACTACGCAAAGCTGCTCGAGCGCGACGACATAGACGCCGTCAGCATATGCACGCCGCACTTCCTTCACTGCAAGATGGCCATTGAGTGCGCTAAGGCTGGCAAGCACGTCTTGGTCGAGAAGCCCATGGCGAGAACCGTCTCCGAGTGCGACGCCATGGTGAGGGAGGCGAGGCGCTGCGGCGTCAAGCTCGGGGTCGTGTTCCAGCACAGGGCCAACCCCACGATCCTAGCAGTCAAGGAGTTCATCGAGCGGGGCGGG
This sequence comes from uncultured Thermoproteales archaeon, assembly GCA_964497915.1. Classification (GTDB taxonomy): domain Archaea; phylum Thermoproteota; class Thermoprotei; order Thermofilales; family CAYSTQ01; genus CAZCFI01. The sequence goes on along the minus strand of CAZCFI010000008.1, from coordinate 29,902 downwards.
CTCGGCGAGCTCTACAGGGGCGACCTGGAGTACTTCACCTTCAGGACTCAGAGCTACTACAACAGTGGGGCGTGGAGGGGGACGTGGAGCATGGAGGGGGGCGGCGTCCTCATAAACCAGGGGATTCACTTCATTGACGTATTTCAGTGGCTCGTCGGCCTGAGGCCGAGGAGGGTGTTCGCCTTCATCACCAACCTACTCCATGACATAGAGGTGGAGGACCTGGCCAGCGCCGTCCTAGAGTTCGATGGCGGCTTCCAGGCCACCATGCAGCTGTCCACGATAGACCAGCCCGGCTACACACGCATAACGATCCGAGGCGACGAGGCCCTCCTCGTATACGAGGACGGCAAGGCCAGGGTGGCCGTGACTCAGCCGCCGATAAGGAAGGGGATCGCGGAGAGCGAGAGGTGGGAGAGGCCTCAGGTTGAGTGGAAAGAGTTGGAGCCCAAGCAGGTTGAGCTCACCGGTCACGCCGCGGTCATAAGGGACTTCGCACTAGCCGTGCTCGAGGACAGGGAGCCAATGGTCGCTGGCGAGGAGGGCACCAAGTCAGTGGAGATCGTCAACGGAATAGTGATGTCGGCCGCCCTCGGCAGAGCCGTAGACTTCCCAGTGGACAGGCAGCTCTACGACAAGGTCGTCGGGAAGCTGGCTGAGCTCAAGCAGATCAGCAGGGTTGAGCTCTAGGCCAGCCCCAGCGTTTTTCCGCAAGCATTACTAGTCGGGAGAGCCCATCCTCTGCCGTGGGAGCGCTCTCTAAGAGGTTGGTGAAGCGCATACCGCCTAAGCTTAATGGCTCTCCATAGTCGACGCCCGCAAGCACCTAGAGCCGGGGGAGTTGGAGTCAGGCTGGGGTCGACGCGTGCGCACACTCTCATCACGCCCACTACGACTTCTTCTCAGCTGGCATGAGCTGAGAGGAGTTCAACGGGGTGATAGGCACGAGCCTGCCCTTGGACGAGGGGGTCGAGACCCCAAGTACCTCGCGCGTGAGGTGCGACTCTTACGCTAGAGACGTCAGGAGCCCGCGGGGCCACACATCCTGGATGGGAGAGAGGCTGGTCAAGTGGAGGGACGAGGAGAGGGTGGGAGTGAAGACCGTGTCCACCCCTAGGAGGGATGCCCCCTCCCAGGAAGGCTGAGATCGCGTTCAACAAGATCCTCAGGCATGGCGACCGACGAAGACAGGGAGATGGTGAGGCCTATACCTCTTCAAGGAGCTGCCCAGGCTCTGCGGGAAGCTGTAGTTCGTGCTGGCCGCGCGCCCAACCTTTATTTAAGCTGCGGGGTTCTTGGAGGACATGAGGATCGAGTCGTCATACTGTGCGGCCTCAGGCATACCCCTGGGGGGCGTGGGGACCGGCTCCGTTGAGATAAGGGCTGACGGCAGGCTCTACGAGTGGCACATATTCAACAACGGCCCGTGGGCCTGGAGGCGCGAGGACAGGGAGAGGGAGTTTATGAGGCCCAGGGACCTCTTCTTCGCGGTGAGGACTAAGACTAGCCAGGGCAGCGTCAGGGTGAGGCTTCTTAGGGCCAGCAGGGGCTATGAGCTCGGCGGAGACCCCTACACCTTCCCCTGGCTGCGGTCGGTCGACAGGGTGCAGTTCGACGGCGAGCCTCCCTTCGCCTTCCTCAGGTACGTCGACGAGGACCTGCCAGTTGACATCGAGCTCGAGGCCTTCTCCCCGTTCATCCCTGGCGACGTCGAGAACTCGACGATACCCGCGGCCATCTTCGTCTTCAGGGTGGGGAACAGGACCGACGAGGAGGTGGAGTTCAGCCTGCTGGCTGGGCTGAAGAACCCATTCAGCGAGATCCCAGCCGAGGCCGAGGTCTCAGTCGACGAGGTGGGTAGCGCCCTCGCCCTGACCATGAGAGGAATCGGCCTCCGCAAGGCGCACTGCATGTACGGGGGCTCCGTGACCTTGGCCCTAGTGGGTGAGGGGGAGCGCGGCTACTGCCTGGACGCGCCCTACGATGACAGGTCATTGAGGTACAAGTGGGTGGAGTTCAGGGCCACTGGCCTGCTGAAGGACGAGAGAAGGAGCGCCACAGTCGACGGCAGGGCTTACGCGGTCGTGACTTGCAGGAGGCGGCTGAGGCCCCGCGAGAGGGCCACGGTGGTGGCAGTGCTGGCGTGGTTCTTCCCCAACCACTACGACGACCTTGGGAACCACCTAGGCCACTTCTACGAGAACCGCTTCAGCTCGTCCAGGGACGTAGCTGAGTACGTCGTCAGGAACTTCGAGAGTCTCTACGGCCGCACGAGGAGGTTCCACGACCTGCTCTACTCGACCTCAGTCGACCGCTGGCTGGTGGACCTGATAGCCTCGCAGCTGACGACGATGGTAAAGTCCACTTACTACACCAGGGACGGCCTCTTCGGCGTGTGGGAGGGCTACGGGTGCTGTGGGCTGAACACGACCGACGTTGCGTTCTACGGCTCAGTGATGGTGCTTCAGTTATTCCCTGAGCTGGAGAGGGCGTGGGTGAGGTACCACGCGGAGTGGCAGCTGAGGCCGGGGCTCTCGCCCTACTACGAGGTATTCGCGCTGGCGATCCCGGAGAACGTCGCGCTCTTCAAGGAGGAGCTGAGGAGGGACCCCAGCGTAGCGGCTGACCCGGAGAAGTTCAGGGAGACCGTGATGAGGGTCGTCGAGAGGACGGGCAAGGACCCCAGGGGGAGGGTGATGCACTACTTCACGGGCTCGTTCAAGAGGCCCGACACGTACGACAGGCCCGACATGAACCCCGAGTACGCTCTCATAGTCGTCAGGGACGCCCTCTGGCTCGGCGACGAGGAGCTGCTGAGGTCGCTCTGGCCCGCTGTCAAGGAGGCCATTGAGGTCATTCTTAGGACTCACGACCCCCTGGGCCTCAAGCTCCCCTACCACTACACGCCAGCGGGCTACGAGGCCATACACCAGAGCGCGGCTCGAAGGCTGGGCTTCGCTGAGCGATACGCGGAGTTCCTCAGCTACGTGGGCGCTGGGTACACGTTCTACCCGACGTCCGTCCAGACTTTCGACGCGTGGAGCCTCATAGGGGTGACGTCATTCACGGGGGTGCTGTGGCTAGCGGCGCTCAAAGCCGTCGAGAGGGCCGCTAGGGTCCTAGGCGATGGGAAGTACGCTGAGCGCGCTAGGAGGCTGTTCGAGGAGGGCAGGGAGAACTTGATCGAGCACCTCTGGAACGGCGAGTACCTAGACCTGTGGTACGACCCCGTCAGCGGCAAGAGGGACAGGGGGTGCTCGGCGTCCCAGCTCGACGGCCAGATGTACTTGACGCTGCTGCTAGGCCTCGGCTACGTGCTCGACAGGGAGAGGACCCTGAAGATCTTGAGGAGCATCTTCAAGTACAACTTCACCGAGGAGGAGGGGCTGATAAACGGCGTGTACCCCGGGAGGCCCAGGCCAGCGCTCGCTGGCGACATGCCCCTGCCCAACGAGACCGGCCTCAGGTACACCGTGGGCTCGCAGATAGACACCCCCTGGACCGGCATAGAGTTCGAGGTGGCCGCGCACATGATCAGCGAGGGGATGGTTGAGGAGGGCCTCAGGATCCTCAGGGCAGTCCACGAGAGGTACGCCAGGTACGGCGAGTACTGGAACCACATCGAGTGCGGGGGGCACTACTACCGCGCGATGGACTCGTGGCTCGTGCTGATGGCGCTTGAGGGGCTGCTTTACGACGGCTTCGAGCGCAGGCTGAGGTTCGTGCCCAGAGTGAGTGAGAGGTCGTTCAGGGGCCTGCTCACGGTGGCTGGGGCGTGGGGCTCCGTGGAGCAGGTCGTCGAGGGCGGCGTCCAGAGGGTTACCATCAACTTAGAGCGCGGCACGATCAGGCTCAGGGCCCTCGAGCTGGGCAAGTTCGGCGAGGCCGTGAGGGTCGAGGTCGCCGTGGACGGCAAAGCAATTGAGGCCAGCCTGAGGGAGGGAGAGGGCACGGTCGTGGTGGAGCTGAGTGAGGAGGTGGCCCTGACTAAGGAGCTCGTCGTCAAGGTGTACTACAGATCGGGGGAGGGCGGTGACGGCACGTGATAGAGCCGCTCGCGGGTAGGGGCTAGCTTTTTTACCTCGCGCTCACTAGATCGGCCGATGGCGAGCCGGGAGACCTCCTTTTACAGGTACGCGGCGATGGTGAAAAACCTAAGGGGCGTCATTTACTCCTCCCTGAGCGCTGAGCAGCTCTCTAGCGCGATCTCCGCGCTGCTTAGGAGGTTTAGGTATAGGAACGTCGGCGTCCCACCGGCGCTGAGGGCCAGGTACGGCGCGGCCATTCCTGCGAGGAAGACCCTGCTCGACCTGAGCTACCCAGTCGCTGGGCTGAGGGGCGTCGTGGGCGTGCTGGCCGGGCTTGGCCTCGACGAGTGCGCGGCAGAGGCCTACGTCCTAGCCTCTGCCTACGTCAGCCCCGTCATAGTGCTCGGCCGCAGCAGCCTGCGTGACCTGGAGCCTCTGGTGGCTGCGGTGGTCAGGGCTAGGGAGGCCCTCGACGAGAGGTCGTGGAAGCTCCACGCGAGGATAGCCGACTACACAGTCCTCGACATGTACGAGTGGGCCACGGATAATGGGCTCGAGGTCGTCAAGGCCTTAGCTGAGGGGCGCGACCCGTCAGAGCTGCTCAGCATCAGGCGCGAGAGAGTGGCCAGGGACGTCAAGAGGTACTGGAGAGTGGCGAGCGAGGAGGGTGAGGCGTTTGTAGCTTACCTGGATCTCCCGGAGATGCTGTCCAGGCACGCTGAGGGGCGAGCGGCTGCGCGCAGGCTGCTTGAGCTGATGGATGACGACCTGGCCTGCTGCCTAGCTGTGGTGTCAGCCATAGTGGCCGAGCTCGAGGGTGCGTGAGGGCGCCTCAGTGGGGGGCTCTGAGCTCCACGAGCTTGTACCCCCGCTGCCCCACGCCCAGCCTCTCGGCCTCCTCGAGGAGGATCCACCAGGGCACGTCCGGGTAGAGCACAGATAGCTTATCCTGCCCCGGGGGGACGTACTCCACCTCTCCGCCCTCCTCGACGCTGTAGCAGGGCATCGAGTTCACCAAGTCCACAGAGGCCTGGTCTATGGCCACCGGGTCGTATGAGGCCGCGACCCCCACGTCTGGGATTAAGGGGGCCTCGAGCGACGTGGCGCAGTCGCAGAGCCTGGTTATCTCAGTTAGGACGTTCACGAAGAGCACCTTGCCCTCGTCGAAGGTGCTCAGAACGCCGTACACGGCCTCAGCGGCCATCCTGAGCATCTTCTCCGCTCGCTCCCTGCCGCCCCACACCATCCTCACGGCTCCGAACCTGCACATCGACACGCAGTCGCCGCACCCAACGCACTTGTCATAGTCTATGCGCGCCTTCCCCGCGACCACCGCTATGGCCCCGTAGGGGCAGTGCCTAGCGCACATACCGCACCCCACGCACCTCTCCTCGATTATCTGGGGCTTGGCTGCCGCGTGCATGTCGAACTTGGTCTTGCGGGCACAGCAGCCCATGGCCACGTTCTTCAGCGCCCCCCCAATGCCGAAGGACACGTGGAACTTGAAGTGCGTGAGGACTACCATCGCGTCGGCCTCGGCGATGGCGGAGGCCACGGCGACCGCCCCCAGCTCGCCTGGAACCCTCACCTCCCTGTAGTCCCTGCCGAGCAACCCGTCGGCTATTATCAGGGGCGCCCCCACGGTGGCTATGTCGAAGCCGTTGATCGCCGCCGTCTCCAAGTACTCCACAGCGTTCCTGCGGTGCCCCGCGTATAGCGTCGTGGTATCCGTCAGGAATGGGAGGGCCCCCCTCTCCCTCAGGTAGCTCACGATGGCCCTCGCCACCTGGGGCCTCACGTGCCTAATGCTCCCCCTCTCGCCGAAGTGCATCTTGACCGCCACCAGCTCTCCCTCACGCACCCTCTCCCCAAACTTGGTCGCGTCAAGCAGCTTCCTCACGACAGCAGCGACGTCCCTAACCCTTCTGCCAAACCTGATTAGGTAGACCTCCGACATCACGCCACCCAGCCGGACATGACAGGTACGCTATTTATGCGTTCTCGGCCCCGCTGAGCTGGCCCCTCGACCCTCCTCACCTCGGTGGGGAGGGGCCGAGGGCTAGCCTAGCGAGGGCGACTGCCATCAGGCCCTAGCGCTCAACCTGAGGCCCGTTAGGGAACGTGCTCCGTCGCCAAGCCGGAGGCCGCCTCCCTAGCCAGCCTGACGGACGCTGCCGCGCCCCTGGTCAGGATGCCGCAGTCACTGTCGACGTTGATGAACCTGTACCCCATCCTTAGGTGCTCTGCCACCTTGCTCGGAGAGGAGGCTATCCCCGGCACCACCTTGGTGCCGCGGTGGGCCTCGGCTATCCTGCGTATGGCCTCCACGACCTCTGGGTGGTCTGGGTCCCCGAGGTGCCCCAGCGACGCCGACAGGTCCATGGGGCCGACGAACGTGGCATCGACGCCGTCCACTGATAGTATGTCGCTGAGCGCCCTGAGGGCCTCAGCCGTCTCTATCTGGACAACTACCATGACGTCGTCGTCCGCCCTGCTGAGGTACTCCAGCGTCTTGAGGCCGTACTTAGCGGCCCTCCTCGGCCCACAGCCCCTCACGCCACGAGGGGGGTACTTACACGCGGCGACGGCCTTAGCCGCCTCCTCCCCCGAGTTGACCCAGGGGACTATGACCCCCATGGCGCCCAAGTCCAGCACCCTCTTTATGGCGACGGGGTCGTTCCACGGCACCCTCACTATGGGCGTGACGCCACTGCCGTCTATCGCCTGGAGTATGAGCTGCACGTCACTGACGTCGAGCGGCGCGTGCTCCATGTCTATGAACATCCAGTCGAAGCCAGCGCTGGCCAGCATCTCGGCGACGTCCGTCGAGGGAGTGGTTACGGCCACTCCGAAGGCTGGCTCGCCTCGCCGGAGCTTCTCCTTCACGGGGTTGCCAACCATGGGCGCGTAGTCTGCGCTGAGTCAATAAAGCTTTGGGGTGGTCGCAGCAACACTTATCAAGCGTTCGGTCGACGTTTCAAGAGACCACATGCTCCCAGAGGCAGAGTACGGAAACGTCGAGTACAAGCTCAAGCTGAACCCGGCTAGGGTGGAGTCCCTAGCCTCCCAGCTCAGGTACCGCCTTAGGGAGGGCGACGGCATAGCCATATACTACCTCGGCGTGAGGGACGACGGCACCCCAGTCGGGATAAGCGACGAGGACCTAACCGAGTCCCTCAGTGTCCTGTCGAGGGTGGCCGAGCTAGCCGACGCTGTCGTGGTCTCGAAGAGGGCCCTCCACATTGGGGGCAGGAGGGTGTACGAAGTCATCCTGAGGGAGAGAGCGCTGCTGCCGCGGGAGGAGGTGTGCGTCATCGCCGTCGGGAACGTGGACGCTGGCAAGACCACGCTGATAGCGTCGCTCGTGACCGGGGAGTGTGACGACGGGAGCGGCAGGCTGTTGCCCTACGTCTCGCGCTTCCCCCACGAGGTGAAGTACGGGAGGACGTCGAGCGTCGCCAGGGTTCTCCTCGGCTTCTCAGCTGACGGCAACGTGGTCAACTACGTGCTGCCCCCAGACGACGAGGCGGAGATAGCCAGGCACTCGTCCAAGGCCATCAGGTTCATCGACATCGGGGGGCACGAGAGGTACCTTAGGACGGCCGCCAGGGGCTTCATGTCGTCGCTGGCCGACTACGCGATGTACGTGATCTCCTACCCCCAGGCCCTAGCCCTAGAGCGCTACCCGATGGCGAGGGAGCACCTGGGGCTGGTGATAGTGTTCAACCTGCCCTTCTTCATTGTCTTCACGAAGAGGGACCTCGTGCAGTCAGAGGAGATGGCCGACGAGGCCGTCGAGAAGCTCTCCTCGATAATCAGGAGGTTTAAGTACATACCGGTCAGGGTGCGGGACGCTAAGGAGCCGATAGAGTCCCTGGCGAGGCTAACGCTGAGGAGGTTCGTCCCGATGTTCGAGGTCTCAAACGTGACGAGGGAGGGGCACGACCAGCTGCTCAGGTACCTCAGCAGCCTGCCGAGGAGGAGCTCGCTCGAGCGCGAGGTCACCAAGGCCTTCCTGATGTACGTCGACGAGATGTGGACGCCGAAGGGCCAGGGCCTCGTCGTAGGCGGGCTAGTGCTGAGGGGGAGGGTGAGGAGGGGCGAGGAGGTGCTCATGGGCCCCCTCGACGACGGCAGCTGGAGGCTCGTCAGGGCCAGGTCGCTGAGAGTCCACGACGTCAACGTGCGCAGCGCCCACGCTGGCCAGTACGTGACCATAGCGCTGGACGGGCTCGAGAGGGAGGAGGCCAGGAAGGGGATGGCACTACTGAGCAAGGACTCTAAGCCGCTCAACGTCAGGAGCTTCTCGGCCAAGGTCTGGGTACTTCACCATCCGACGACGATAAGGGAGGGCTACCAGACCGTGGCTCACATCCACGCGGTAAGGTGGCCGGTGGTCTTCGACTCGATAGAGAGCGACAGGGGCGACAGGGTTCTGAGGACGGGTGACATAGGCAGCGTTACGCTGAGGTTCCACCCGGGTCACTCGGAGGTCTCCAGCGGCAGGCCGTGGCACATAGAGGCAGGGATGAGGCTGCTGCTTAGGGACGGCAGGTGCAGGGCCGTCGGCGTCGTCCAGGCCGTGGCGGGTTAGCCCAAAGGAAAAATAGCCCTAGCGTGGTAGTGCTTACGATGCGCCCGAGGGGAGAGCTCGCAGGCGTCGTCCTGCTGGCCGTAGCCGTCGCCTCAGCCCTGCTAGCCATCTACGCCCTCCAGAAGCTCCCTGAGGCGGAGTGGCCCGAGGAGGCTAGGCTAAGGCTGTACGAGGAGCTGAGGAGGTCTGGGGCCAAGGTCCTTAACGTCCCCTTCGTCAGGCAGAAGCCGTGGTACTGCTCCGAGGCCTCGGCGAGCATGGTGCTGAGGTACTACGGCTTCAACGTGAGCCAGGACGACGTGCACGACGCTGGCTACGAGAGCTTCGAGACGATGCTCCCCTTCCTGAGGAGGTACCTCAACTGCAGCTACGCCAGGCTGACGCCAGAGGCCCTCAAGGCGGAGATAGACGGGGGGCGCCCGGTGATAATCAGGATAGTGGTCGGGGGCTACCTGCACACGATAGTCGTGGTGGGCTACAAAGGCGACACCTTCTACGTCCACGACCCCGCGAGGGGGCCTTACGTCGAGGTGAGCAGGAGGGAGCTAGTCAGCGTGTGGGGCGCCAACAACTACAGGGCCATCGTCGTGCGCGGCCTGAGGCGCAGCTGACCGGAAACGCACTTTTAGGCTGCGGGCGAATGCCTTAAGGGGCTCACCTTGAGGAGCAAGCCCGTGGTCTACTTTGGGTCGGTTCAGTCGTCTAGGCCCACGCCTGAGGACTCCATAGCTGGCAAGTACCTGGAGATCATCAGGGAGCTAGGCGTAAGGGAGGCGGTCAAGGGCAAGCTAGTGGCCATTAAGATGCACGTGGGCAAGAACCTCGGCTTCTCGACGGTCAACCCGCTCCTCGTCAGGCTCTTAGTGCGCGAGATAAAGAGGGCTGGGGGCACGCCCTACGTCATAGACGTCCCTGAGCAGATACCAGAGGCCCACGCCAGGGGCTACGTCAGCGAGGTCATAGGCTGCCCCATCGTTCCGGTGGCTGGATTCAGGGACGAGTACTACGTCGAGAGAGAGGTCAACTACAGGGCGCTCAAGTCCCTCAAGCTCGGGGGGAACTGCAAGGACGCCGACGTCTTGGTGGTGCTCTCGCACGTGAAGGGGCACAACACCGCTGGCTTCGGGGCCTCGATCAAGAACGTCGCCCTCGGGTGCTACACTAGGGACACCAGGGCTGCCATGCATAGGTGCACTCAGTACCCGAGATACTGGTTCCCAGAGAGGTGCGGGTCTAACGCCGACGAGGTCATGAGGCGCCTGGCTGACGCGTGCCCCCACGGGGCGATACGGGTCAGGAATGGGGAGCTGAGGGTGGTCTTTGACATGTGCAACCAGTGCATGAGGTGCACGAGGATCGCCCCGGGGTGCATAAGGATAAGCCCTGAGAACTTCAACGGCTTCTTTGAGGCCATGGCGATGGCCGCCAAGTTCGTCTTGGAGCAGTTCGACGAGGACAGCGTCTTCTTCATAAACGTCGCGCTGGACATGACCGAGCTCTGCGACTGCTGGGGCTTCACCACCGGTAATGTGCTGCCCGACCTCGGGGTGCTCGGGTCTAGGGACATCCTCGCCGTGGACAAGGCGACCCTCGACTTGACCAACGAGCTCCCCCTGATAGTAGAGAACGTGTCGAGATCGCTCGAGGTGATAGACGACCCCGACCTGCACCCATTCGCGAGGATCTTCGGGCCCTACAAAGACCCTTATCTGCAGATATATTACGGGGGGAAGTACGGGCTGGGAGAAGTCGACTACGAGCTGGTCGAGGTGAGGCCAGCTAGGCGCCCTGAGAGGAAGCTTCCGCCTCCCAGCTTCCCTAGGGCTAGGAGGCTGTACCCCCGAGTCAGGAGGCGCCTGAGCGAGTCAGCTTAGCAGGATCCTCAGCCTAACGCCGTCCCTGAGGTTGAAGCACGCGTAGAGTCTATCGCCGCTAGTCGCCCACGAATTGGGCTCGAGAGGGACTGTTCTTAGCCGCCTGAGCCGCCTCCCGTCCACCTCGACGCTAGCCACCTCTCGCTCAACGCCCAAGCTCACCGTGAAGTTCTTGCACGCAAAGGGCGACCTGAAGACCAGCTCGATCTCGCGGCCCCCTCCCCTCGCCTCAGCCTTGAAGGCCTTAGAGGTCGCGAAGTACCTGGCTACCTCACTGCACTTCATCCACACCACCCCGCTGCCCATCACGCGGCTGACCCTGGAGACCACCTCCCGCAGCGCCTTGAGGCCCAGCCTGTCCCCGCTCCCGTACACGTTGTACCAGTGAGTGTGGAAGACGAGGTAGGACTTGCCCCTGTACAGCTCAGCGAGGCGCCCGCCGCTCCCATCGGCCGTCAGCCAGCGGTCGGCTAGCTTGCTCGGGTCCCCAGAGGCCCTCTCGAGCTCAGACTTACCGAGGTAGTCCCGAGAGCAGCTTATGACGCTGACCACGGCCTCGCCGAGCCCCCAGTCTAGGTGCATGAGCCTGGGGGTGACTCGGGCCTTGCAGGGCTCCACGTGCAGGAAGTACCACGTTAGGCTGAGGCCGTTCACGAGCTTCTCCGCCTCGAGGACAGCTTTAGCGTAGAGGCCCTCGACCTCCCTGCCGAAGTCGCAGGGGCTCGTCACGCCGCTAGCCACGATCCCCACGTCCTTGAGGACCTTGAGGGCCTGGGCGATGTACTTTGTTAGCTCCTCCACGCCCTGCCTCTGGGACCACTCCCACTCAGTCTCGCTCAGCAGCTCTCCCGAGTCTAGGTCAACCACCACCGTGTGCGTCAGCATCTCGGGCGTAAAGTCGAAGTACCTCGACGCCTCGCCCCGCACTAAGCTCAGGGTCCTCTCCAGGGCCTCTTTGGGGACCCCCTTGACCCCTCTGCTCACGCAGCCCAGCAGCTCGTGCCCGCCATCCGCCGCCCTCGTCAAGCAGGGCACTAGGCTGATCTTGCCCCTAACGCCCGCTGCCCCTAGGGAGAGCATGTCCGTTAGGAACTCGTAGGTCGCCCTGTAGTCAACGTCGCCGCGCTCGCTGACGCAGGTCACGCTCCAGTCGTCGACGATGAGCGAGATGGGGACTCTGAGCATTGGCAGCTCGCTCCTAACGTCAACCTCGACCATGCGCCCACCCTCGCCGCCCTGAGATATAAAGGTTGGCGCGGGAGCGCGGCAAAGTATAAGGAAGGCGTGGTGCTGAGGGCGCTTCGGCCGCGGGTGACGGGCTGTGCCCTCGCTGAGCGACGTGGTCAGGCTGGCTGAGTCCATTCTGGAGGGCCTAGAGCCGTACATAAGGCGCAACATATGCTGGGACGAGGCCAGCCCATACTACGGCGGGCTGATAGAGACAGTGCCCCACACGCCGCACCCCACGTGGCCCCACGCCTCTTACAGGGTGGCTAGCGCCTACCTGAGGCTTTACGAGGCCTACGGGGACGAGTCGTACTGGAGGGTCGCTAGGGTGATGGTGGACTACCTGGTCAGGGAGCAGACAGAGGCTGGGTGCTGGTTCGGCTACGCGGGCTTCCCCAAGAGCGCTGGCTGGAGCGAGGAGAGCGCGCCGCCGGGCAGCAAGCTCAACGTGCGAATGGAGGACGGGACGGTGCTCGACATAATACGGTTTCCCTTCAGCATCTTCGGTACCGCGCTCTACGGCAAGGTGATAGCCGACGCCATGCTGCTGGCCGAGGAGCTGGACCCCGAGAGGGCTCGGCGGTGGCGCGAGGCCTTCTTGATGGCGGCTGAGTTCGTCAGGTGCATGATAGACGACAGGGGCTACTGGGTGACGAACAGGGCCTGGAACCAGAGGGCTGCTGTCGCAGTGATCCTGGCCACGGCCAGCAAGCTGCTGGGCCCCGAGCGGTACCTGAGGAAGGCCAGAATCATCTTAGACCAGGTGCTCAGCGCCCAGCTCGAGAGCGGCGAGTACCCCTACTCCGAGCATGGCGGCAGAACGTACCACTACCACGCCCTGACGCTGTACTACCTGAACCAGTTCAACGAGGTGATGCCCGACGAGCGGATCAGGGAGTCGGTCATGAGGGGGCTGAGGTGGATGTGGGGGATGCAGACGCCCAGCGGCGACTTCGACTGGAGCATCCACGACCCGAGGGACCACAAGACCAGGCTCACATCGACGTTCGGGGTAGCCCTCCAAGCGACAGCCCCCTACGTCCGCGCGTACCTGAGCCACGTGCACAGAGCGCTCGCCTTCCTCAAGGGGCTGCAGAGCGCCGACGGCGGGTTCCCCCTGAAGATAGGGCTGCCAGGCTCGAACACGACTCACTCGGGGGACGTGCTGCTCGGGTTGGCAGAGCTCTTAAGGCACGCCCGCGCGAGCACGAGCTGAGTGCTCAGCGGTGGGTCCGCTGCGAGGGGGCCTCAGAGTCGAGGGCCCTGACGAGCTCCCTCAGGAACAGGCCCACGTCAGTAACCACACCCACCGCCTGCAGGCTGCCCCTGTCGTGAACCTTAGCCACCACCGCTGGGTTTATGTCCACCACGACGACTCTCACGTCGTGCGGCAGCATGTTGCAGACCCCTATCGTCAGCAGCATCGTGGCGAGGCAGAGAACCAGGCCGACGCCCCTCCTCACCTCCTCCCTCACGGCGTCCTGGGCGGCTAACATGTCCATTATCGTGTCGGGGAGCGGGCCGTCGTCACGTATCGAGCCTACCAGTATGCACTTGACGCCCCTCCTGACGCACTCGTACATCACCCCGTCTCTCACCAGCCCTAACTCAACAGCCGCCCTTATCGAGCCGCAGCGCCTCACCACGTTTATCGCCCACATGTGGTGGGAGTGATCCACGTACCTCCCGTCACTTAGCGACATCCCGAGCGACGTGCCGTAGAGCGACGCCTCGATGTCATGAACGGCGAAGCCGTTGCCAGCTATGAGCACGTCCACGAGCCCCCGTCTCACTAGCTCTGCCAAGGCCTCCCTGCCCCCCGAGTGGATGACCGCTGGCCCGGCTACAACGAAGACCCTCTCGCCGCGCCCCTTGGCCTCGACGATCATTCGCGCCACGTCTCTGGCCGCAGCGTGAGCTGGCCTCTCGCTCGACGCCGACTCGCCCATGAACCTGAAGCCGCCCTCCTCCACCACGCCCTCACGCCCGACGACGACCAGCATTCCCCTCCTGACCTTCCTAGGCTCCACGCAACGGGCCTCGCCCCTGCTAGGGTCCACGACTATGCAGCAGTCCATCCTGATGTCTCGCACCTCGACCAGCTGGCCCTCGAGAGCGACCCAGGTCCTCCTATTGCTGGTGACGAAGAAGCCGTCCGGCAGGACGCCGTCAGCGGGAGC
>CAZCFI010000008.1:0-15899 GCA_964497915.1 uncultured Thermoproteales archaeon | reverse complement strand
GAGCCGCCATAGCTGGAGAGTGAGACGCTCAGAGTCGCCTAGCACTGCCGGAGCACCAAAGAACTAGAGGGAGGTCTTTAGGCTAGTGAGAGCGCTCACTCCATCAGCCAGTCAGGCCATATCTCCCAGAGGCGCTTGACCGGCGACTCCCACCTGGGCCTGTAGGCGTACTGCTTCTCCAGCTGTAGCCTCTGCTCTATGCTGGCGACGAGGTACTTGGTCTGGACTACGACGTCAGGGTTGACGCTCACGCTGTCGATTCCACACCTGACGAGGAACTCAGTGAACTCGGGGTACACGCTGGGCGCCTGGCCGCAGATCGAGACCGTCCTGTAGCCGTACGGGCTCTCGTGGGCGCCCTTTATTATCATGTAGATGGCCCTCCTGACGGCTAGGTCCCTCTCGTCGAAGTACCTCTTGTCTATCTTGGGCAGGATGGCCGAGTCCCTGTCGGTGCCTAGCGTCAGCTGAGTCAGGTCGTTGGAGCCGATGCTGAAGCCGTCGAAGTACCTGGCGAACTGGTCTATGCAGAAGGCTATCGACGGCACCTCAGCCATCGCCCATATCTTGAAGTCCCTGGAGCTCTCCAGGCCCTCCTCAGCGAGGATCTCTACGAACCTCTCAGCCTCCCAGAGGGTCCTGACGAATGGCGCCATGACCCACACGTTCGTCAGGCCGTACTCCTCCCTAACCTTCCTGATGGCCCTGCACTCGAGCCTGAACGCCTTCTCGTACTGCGGGCTGATGTACCTGCTGACGCCCCTCCACCCTATCATTGGGTTGTCCTCGTGCGGCTCGTACTTCTCGCCACCCTTGAGCTGCCTGTACTCGTTTGTCTTGAAGTCGCTGAACCTGACCACGACGGGTCTCGGGTAGATGGCCCTCGCGACCATGGCTATGCCGTCAGCGAGCTTGTCAATGAACTTCTGCTCGTTGCCTATCTCGATCAGGTACAGCGGGTGCTCGCCGATGTAGCTGGCCAGTATGAACTCGATCCTCATCAGCCCTATGCCGTCGAACGGCAGGTCCTTGTACTCCTCGATCTTCTCTGGCACTCCGAGGTTCATGTAGACCTTGGTGCCGGTGGGCGGCTTGAGGGCCCTCAGGACTATCTCGATGGCTGGAAGGGCGGCAGCCGCTGGGGCGGCCGCTGGCTTGGCCTCAGCTGGCTTGACCAGCTCCTCGACGAGACCCTCGTAGACCACTCCGGTCTTGGCGTCGACCGTGTACTCAGCCCCTGTCTTCATGGCCTTGGTGGCCTCCCTGGTGCCGACGATGCACGGTATGCCCAGCTCCCTGCTGACGATCGCGGCGTGGCAGGTCATCCCACCCTCGTCAGTGACGATCGCGGAGGCCAGCTTCATGTAGGGGACCCAGTCCGGGTTGGTCATCACGGTCACGAGGATGTCGCCCTTCTGCATCAGCTTGGCCGCCTCCTCTGGGCTGAGGGCGACCTTGGCCTTGCCCCAGGCTATGCCAGGGCTGGCTGGCAGCCCCCTCACAACCACCTTCTTCTCCGTCGTCACGGCTGGCTTGGCCTCCACCTCAGCCTCGGCCCCCTTGACGCTCCACACGGTCTCAGGCCTAGACTGCACTATGAACACGTTCTCCGGGAACGGCATGTCCCTGTCTATGGCCCACTCGATGTCCTGGGGCGCGCCGTAGTGCTTCTCTATGAGGATGCCTAGCTCCGCCAGCTTCTTGACCTCCTCGTCCGTGAGGCACGGAGCGTTCCTCCTCTCCGGCGGCACCTCGGCGTGGATCGTCTTGCCCGTCTTCGGGTCCCTCACATACTCGACCGTCTTCTCGACCACCCTCCTCTCCAGGATCTCGAGAGTGTTCTTGTCTACGACCCACTCGTCCGGCGTCACGGAGCCGCTGACGACCGCCTCGCCAAGGCCCCAGTTGCCCTCTATCACTATCTTGTCCCTCTCGCCAGTCACCGGGTGTATCGTGAACATGACGCCAGCTGCCTTGGCGTTGACCATCTTCTGGACGGCCACGCTTATCAGGACCTTCTCGTGGGCGAAGCCCTTCTGCTCCCTGTAGAAGATCGCCCTCGGGGTGAACAGGCTGGACCAGCACTTCTGAACCTTCTGGACGACCTCGTCCTCGCCTCGGACGTTGAGGTAGGTCTCCTGCTGCCCCGCGAAGCTAGCGCCGGGCAGGTCCTCGGCGGTGGCGCTGCTCCTCACGGCGACGAATAGCTCCTCCACGCCCACCCTCTTGCACAGCTCCCTGTAGGCCCTCCTTATGGCCTCCTCTATGTCCTTGGGCATCGGGGTGCTCTCTATGAGCTCCCTGATCCTCCTGCTGGCCTCCTGGTACTCCTCAGGCCTCTTCTCCTTGACGACCTCCCTTAGGATGTCGTAGATCTTGTCCTTGATGCCGGTCTCCTCGATGAACCTCTTGTAGGCGTAGGCCGTGACGGCGAAGCCTGGCGGCACGGGTATGCCAGCGTTTATCATCTCGCCGAGGTTGGCGCACTTCCCACCGACAAGAGGCACGTCCTCCTTGCTGAGCTCCTCAAACCACAATATCAGCCTCTTCTCCTTGGGGGCGGCCTCTGACATGAGGGGCTCACCTTCACTCAGTGAACCTTGCTCCCGTATTTAAGCGTTCCGGGAGGGGCTGGGCCACCACCCCTTTATACCTACAGCGCACTCCTATAGTGGTGAGGCCATGGACGGCGCTGAGCTCCTCGTCGCGCTGGCAGCCGGAGTGCTCACGTTCTTCTCGCCCTGCGCCTTCGCCATGTTCCCAGCTTACTTGGCCTACCTGATCAGCTTGAGGCCCAGCGGAGGGTCGCCGGTGAGGGCCGGGGCCTTGGCCGGCGCCCTAGCTGGGGCCAGCGCCAGCTTGACACTCTTCGCGATAGGGATCGCGTCGTCCCTGACGCTCTCCCAGCTGATGGAGCTCCACCACTACGCCCAGCTGGTCACGTCCTTGGCGCTCCTGGGGCTCGGGGCGGCTCTACTGGCTGGCGTGAAGGTGGCCGTGCCGTTCAGCGCGTCGTTCCTCAGGAGGCGCGGCGGCTTCTACACGCTCTCGGTGATCTACGGGGTAGCCTACGCCCTGGTCTCGCTGTCCTGCTCCCTGCCGGTCTTCGCGGTTGTCGTGGCCGTCGCCTCGACGAGAGGCGGCGTCGTCGGAGCTGCTACTGCTCTGCTGGCCTACGTGGCGGGACTGTCCGCCCCGATGGTGGTGGTGGCAGTGGTGGCCGCCATGTCTAGGGAAGCCGTCGCCGAGCTCAGCAGCAGGGTCCTGAGGCACGTGGACAAGCTCAGCGGCCTCCTCCTGCTGGTAGCGGGAGCCTACATGCTCCTGCAGTGCCTACAGTGGCAGCTCTGACATCTCGTACTTGACCTGGAGCATCCTCCTCAGCTCCTCGGCCCTCCTGGCAGCCCTGAGGTAAGAGCACCTAGCCAGCTTCGAAGCCAGCTCCCGCGCGACGTCTCTGCACTCATCGATTAAGTTCACCCTCTCCTCAGGGTCCTTGACCAGGTTGTAGAGCTCGTCCTTGCCCTCAGGCCTGAACACGAAGCTCCACTCCTCAGTCCTGACGCACCTGTGCAGCGACTCGTGGTAGCCGGTTATGACGTAGTCCTTGAGCCTCTCAGCCTCGCCCCTGATCAGGGGCAGGAAGCTGGTCCCGTGCATGTACCTGGCCTCCCTGCCCAGCCCTAGGACGTCGAGTATCGTCGCCGGCACGTCGCACGTCTCGACTAGCCCCCCGACCCTGGTGCCCGCGTGCTCGTTGCCTGGCAGCTTCACGATCAGCGTCATCCTTACGAGCTCGCTCCATAGGGTGTGCGGGTGCTTCAGGACCCAGCCGTGCTCGCCTATGGGCACGCCGTGGTCGGACAGGAGCACTATCAGGGAGTCGTCGTACAGCTCGAGCTCCTTGAGCTTGTCAAGCAGCACGCCGACCCACTTGTCAACGAACGTGACCTCGCCAGCGTAGAGCCCCCTTATGTACTTGAGCTCCTCCTCTGTGAGCCAGTCGCTCCTGCCGTACTTCGGGTGTATTATCCTCTTGCCCCTGTAGTTAGGGTCTGTGTAGAGCCTCTCGAACTCCGGTGGCGGGTCCCACGGCTCGTGGGGGTCGAAGCAGTCAACCCAGAGGAACAGCGGCTGGCTCCCGGCGTTCTCCTCAAGCCACTTGACTGCCTCCCTGATGACCTTAGCGACGAAGTAGTCCTCCTCGCGCTCCCTGTCGCTTACGTTCCTTAGATACTGTATGAGCAGCCTCTCGACGTGCGTGCCCTTCATCTCAGGCTTCATGAACTGCTCTGGGTCGTACTTCGGTGGGCACGTCTTGTAGGCGTCGCCCTCCTGCCCCCTGATCCAGACCCACTGGCTGAAAGCCCGGTGGAAGTTCATGCCGGGCTTGAACAGGTGGTAGGTGTCGGTTATGAGGGCGGTCGTGTAGCCGTAGGCCGAAAGGATCTCGGGCAGGGTCATGTCGGCGTCCAGCAGCGGCCTCCACGGCCTGAACGGCAGCGTGTACTGGCCGGTCATCAGGGCTGTCCTGACGGGGATCGTGGGCAGGCCCTCGGGGTAAGCGTTCTCGAAGACGACCCCGTCTCTGGCCAGGCTGTCTATGCTCGGGGTCTTGATCCACTCGTTGCCGTAGCAGTGGACGTGGTCGGGCCTCAGGCTGTCCAACATTATGACTATGACGTTCGTCTTGGGCTCCTCCATCGTCTCAGCCACTAATCGTGTGGGGCACGCGACTAATTTGCGCTGCCCTCAGCGCTAGCTCAGCTCCACCTCAGCACCCCTCTTGATGGACTCCATGATCGCGCAGAGCACCTTGGTGTTTGCTAGCCCGTCCTCTGGCTTAACGTCGGGCTCCCTGCCCTCGACCACGCAGCTGACGACGTGGTCGAGGCTCTCCTTGCAAGCTCCATAGGGCTTGCCCCGAATCGTTGAGAACACGAGGTACCTAGGGTACTCGAGCCTATCCCTGGCGACCTCTATCCCGTGGAACCTGGCGTCGACGTTGACGGCCCCCTTGGTGCACAGCAATTCGAACTTGAAGTCCACCACGCACGGCATGCCCTCAGGCAGGATCCAGGCCGACTCGAGCACGGCCCTGCCGCCGCCCCTGAACTCGAGCACTGCCACGACGTAGTCGAAGGTGTCGACGTCCATGCCCTTGAGGAGGCCTTCGCCAGCCCAAGCCCTGACTCTCGACACCTCGTCGCTGAAGAGCCACCTAGCCAGGTCAGCCGTGTGGCTCATGAGGAAGTAGACTACGTTGGTCTTGGAGGCCCACGAGATCATCTTGGTGGGCACGTATATGGTGTCGCTCAGCCTGAGGTAGGCGTACCTCGGGCTGCCCAGCTCGCCCCTGTCCAGCCTCTCCTTGGTTATCGCGAAGAGCGGGTTCCACCGGTTGCTGAAGTTGACGTACAGGATGACGCCCTCCCTCTTGGACGCCCGAACCATCTCCTCGGCGTCCTCGACGCTCGTCGCCATCGGCTTCTCGACGACCACGTTCACGCCCCTCTCCATTGCCTCCACGGAGGGCTCCTTGTGGGCGAAGTCGGGGGTGGCGACGGACACTAGGTCGAGGTCCTCCCGCTTCAGCATCTCGAGGTAGCTCGTGTAGGTGGCCCTCACTGGGTACTTAGCTGACACCTCCTGCAGCCTCGCCTCGTTGACGTCGGCCACGGCGGCTATCTCCACCGCTGGGTTGGCCGAGTAGACCTTGAGGTGGTTCTCGCCCTGCAGGCCCACCCCTACCACGCCGACCCTAATGCGCCTCACGCGCCTCACCTGGCCCTAGCTGGCACCCTCCTCCCTATCCTTTTCGTCACGAGCTTATGAAGCCTCTCCAGCATGGCCCTCTTGTCCTCCATCAGCACTACGTCGGAGAGCCCTACCAATATGATGTTGTGGCTGAACGGCGAGGGCACCCTCTGGGGCGGCAGCCTGACGACCTTGATCTCGCCCCTCTCCATCTTCCTGAGCACCTCCTTGGCGTGCTTCACGTCCATGAAGTCCTCCAGTATCTCCCTAAACGTCTCCTTGACTACCGGGAAGTCCGGGATGTCAAGGCACACGTCGAGCAGTGTCCTGGCGGACAGCTGCTGCTTGCCCACCGAGATCTCGTGCCCCTTGTAGTTCCTCAGTATCATTAGGCTCCTGACGGCGACGTGCCTAAACCTCCTCCTCATCAGCTCGGTATTCACGACGGCCCTCCTAAGCAGCTCCTCGACGTTCTCAGACGTCACGTCGCTCACGTCCACGTCGGGCTCTACGTCGGGCGGGAATATCAGGGCGAAGCCGTGGTCCGTGACCGCGACTCCAACGTTCCTGCCCAGCTTGACCGTGGCCGCGTAGGCGTAGGCCCTGGACAGGGCGTCGTTGGTCCTCCTGCCGAACAGAGCGTGGAATATGACGTACTTCCTCCCGCGACTGTCGATATAGGTCTCTATGAGGAGCACCCTGTGCGACGGGTAGTCCCTGACGCCCAGCGCCCTCAGGTATAGGTACTGCTCCCTGAAGTACTCGTAGATCGAGTTGGCGGAGTTGTCGTCGGTCCTGCACGTCCTCTTTATGTACCTCACGATCCTCTCTCTGCTGGCCCCACGCTCCAGCATCCTGAACAGCCGCTCCCTGAACCTCCCTATCTCCACCGCCAGGTCGTAGCTGAGGGGCAGCATCTCGGAGAACCAGCTGGGGACGGTGGGCTTGGAGTCGAAGGCTGGCCTGACGTAGGCCCTCATGCCGTAGGAGTAGAGGAACTCGTAGACCTTGCCCCCCAGGACGAACCTGTCGCCCCTCACGAGCCTCTCCAGGAACTCCTCCTCTATGTTGCCGACGTACTTGCCGTCCACGGTGAATACCTTTATCGCGACCTCGTCGGGGATCGTCCCTATGTTCAGGGCGTATATCACCCTGGCGTACTTGCCCCTCCTGCCGAAGGTGCCCTCCTCTGGGTCGTACCATATCTTGCCGTAGACCTTGTACCTCTCGAGCCTAGAGTAGCCGCCCGACAGGAACTTGAGGACGTTTAAGAAGTCGCCGTAGGGCAGGTCGTGGTAGCAATACGACCTCCTAATGACCCTGTAAGCGTCCTCGACCCTCCACTTTCTCTCGATCGACATGCCTAGTATGTGCTGAGCTAAGACGTCCAGGGCGTTCCTGGGTATCTGTGCCCTGTCGAGCTTGCCTCTGTACGCCTCTCTCACCATCACCGCGCACTCGACGAGGTCATCTCTGTCCAGGCAGATTATGCGGCCCTTGCTGACCTCGTGGAGCCTGTGGCCACTCCTCCCTATCCTCTGCAGGCACCTGGTCACGGACTTGGGGGAGCCCAGCTGGACGACGAGGTCGATGTACCCTATGTCTATGCCTAGCTCCAGCGAAGTCGAGCTGACGACGGCCTTGAGGGCCCCCCTCTTCATCTTCTCCTCGACGTCGAGCCTCACGTACCTAGATAGGGAGCCGTGGTGCGCGGCTATCTGCCACTCGTCGACGTTCTCCACCTCCTTCGGCATTAGCTGCTTGAGGTGGAAGACTACCCTCTCAGTGCCGCTCCTCGTGTTCGTGAACACGAGTGTCGTCTTATGCCTCTTGATCAGGTCAACTAACATCTCGTACATCTTCCTAGTGGTGACCTCGCTGGGGGTGTGGATGAGGTCCTCGACCGGGCACAGAACCCTTATGTCCTTCCTCTTGACGAAGCTCGTGTCCACTATCAGGCAGTCCCTCGGCGTGCCGTCGTCGTTGTAGCCGACCAGGAAGAGGGCCACCTCCTCGAGCGGGTTTATCGTGGCCGACAGCCCTATCCTAACGAAGTCCCTACCCGTCAGCTCCCTCAGCCTCTCCAGCGAGAGGCTGAGGTGCACGCCGCGCTTGCTCTCGCATAGCGAGTGTATCTCGTCGACGACGACCCACCTGACGGTCTTGAGCTTCTCGCGGAACTTCGGGGCGACCAGCACGATGCCGAGCGTCTCAGGCGTCGTGATGAGGATGTGCGGCGCCCTCCTAAGCATCTTCTGCTTCTCGTTCGGTGGGGTGTCGCCGGTCCTGACGGCGTGCCTGATCTCCGGGAGCTCCAGCCCCCCCTCCTCGGCCAGCTCCCTTATCTCCCTCAGCGGCACCTCGAGGTTCCTGTATATGTCGTTGGAGAGAGCCCTCAGCGGGGACACGTAGACGCAGTAAACCGAGTTGCCCAGCTCGCCCCTGTCGGCCATCTCCAGCAGCTTGCTGAGTATGCTGAGGAACGCCGTGAGCGTCTTGCCCGTCCCCGTCGGCGACGAGACGAGCACGTTCCTGTCCTGGGCTATTGGCACCACAGCGTACCTCTGGGGGGGCGTTAGGTCGTCGAAGGACTGGTCAAACCACCTAGCCACCAGCGGGTGCAGTACCCTCAGGACCTCCTCCTTGCTGTAGGCCCTAGTCGCGTACTCTATCAACGTTCCACTCCGCTGGCCGCTCTAGAACGGGGGGTTCCTTTCAAGAAAAGCGGGTCGGTATATAAGTGTATCGGACAGCTCAGACCAGCCTCAGCCTGCGGGCGAGCGCGTCTATAGCGACATAGAGGGCGTCGGGCACTGTCGAGACTGAGGGGGCGTAGGCCGTCTCGAGGTCCAGCAGGTCCTCGACCCTCATCGACTTGCTGACGGCAAGTGAGAGCACGTCGAGCATGTACGCGACGTTGCCATAGCTGAGGATCTGAGCCCCGAGCAGCCTGTGGCTCTCCCTATCAGCCGTCAGCTTGATGACTGCCGAGACTGGCTCGGGGTATATGCACGCCCACGCGCACGTCCTGACCGTGGCTGAGATGGGGTCGAAGCCCTCAGCCTTGGCCATGTCGTGGGTGAGGCCAACGGCCCCGAACTTGAACCACTCGGTAGCCACGATCCAGCTCACGACCACGCCCTTCAGCTCAGCCGAGCCGCCAGCAGCGTTTACGCCAGCGACCCTCCCGTGGTGGAAGGCGACGCTGGCGAACTGGGCTAAGGTCGGCTTGCCCGTCACTAAGTTGACGGACTCAACGCAGTCACCAGCCGCGTACACGTCTGGGACGCTCGTCTCCATCCTAGAGTTCACCTTGACGGCGCCCAGCTCGCCGAGCTCAGCGCCGGCCTGCTTAGCCAGCTCAACGTTCGGCCTCACGCCCATGGCCAGCACGACGAAGTCGGTCTCGATGCTCTCACCGCCAGCTATGACCCTCTCGACTCTCTCCTTGCCCTCGAAGGCCTCCACGCCGCTGCCGAGTATCAGGTTAACGCCCCTCCTCCTCAGCTCCTCCTCGACGAGCCTCGCCACGTCACTGTCGAGCTTGCCGGGCATGCACTGCGGCTTGAGCTCGACTAACGTGACGTCCAGGCCCCTGGACTTGAGGGCGACGGCCATCTCGATGCCTATGGCGCTAGCTCCGACGACCACGACCCTCTTGTGCCTCTCACTGGCTTTAGCGATCCTCACGCCGTCCTCGACCACCTTCACCGGGTAAATGCCGTCCAGGTCTATGCCGGGTATGCGCCTCGGGACTATGGGGCTGCTCCCCGTAGCTATTATGAGCTTGTCGTACTCCAGGGTAGTGACCTCGCCGGTCTTCAGGTTCCTGACCCTGACGGTCTTGCCGTCACTATCGACCTCCTCCGCCTTATGGCCCAAGAGTAGCCTGAACCTGGGCGCCTCGGAGACCTCCTCCACTAGGCTCTCCCAGCTCAGGTGGCCAGCCACGGCGTCCGGTATGGCGCAGGGGTGGTAGATGGCGTAGTCCCTCGCCTCGACGACGGTGATCTCAGCTCTCCTGCCCACTCGCCTGGCGTAGCCAGCGGCTGTTATGCCCGCCGTGCCGTAGCCGATGATCACTATCCTCTCGCCACTCAACGCGGACACCACCGCTTAGATCGGATTTGATATGTTCAAGAGCCGTTGCTCCTATAAACCTATGGCTTTACGATGTCGCTTATGGCCAAGCCGCCAGAGTGAGGCGGGTAGTACATCAACGTAGCCCCTCTGTCGGGATCGGGTCCGACGACGTCGTTAACTTTGTCTACCGCCTCCTCTATCGTCAGCCCGTCGACGAGGAGCAGCTTGAGGAGGAGCGCCAGGGCCTTGTCCATGTGGTCAGCCCTGACGTAGTCGCTCCAGCCTATGTAAGCGGCCGCCCCCTTGTCGATGAAGGCCTGGGCCATGGTGCTCGTGTACAGGGTGCTGCAGCCCATGGCTATCACCACCGTCCTGGGGAACCTGCCCTTGAGCGCCCGCACGAACCTGGGCGTTATGGCCCAGTAGCCTAGGGCGAGCCTCAGCTCCGGGTCGACCGTCGACGGCACCAGGTACTCCAGCAGCCTCTCGTTCCTGTACCTGTCGGGCCTGAACCTCTCCCCAGTTATTATCACGACGGTGCCGTTGGGCAGGAATAGGCCCTGGAAGTTCGTGCGCGTCGAGTGCACCCTGAGGACTATGAGCTTGTAGTTCCCCATGGCGAGCCTCCTCATGAAGTCAACCGTGACGTTAGCGCCAGCGCGCACCTCCACCTCGAAGCCGCGGGATTCGAGCAGCTTGGTTATGTTCTCAATCAGTGCCTCGTTCGGAACTGCCGCGCACACGGTGTCAACTATGAGGGCCCTCGGGCGCTCCCCTCCTCCTCCCTGCCCTGGCCACAGGAGCGACACGAGCAGCGGAGCGGCGAATAGCGCCAGCACGCCCAGCGGGACGGCGAAGGCTATGAGACTGAGCGCCCTCCTAGCCAACCCTCCTCACCTTGCCCTTGGGCTTGTATATCGCCTGCCAAGCTAGTATGGCCTTCCTTATCTCGTCCGTCACGGTGTAGACCAGCCACTTGTACCTGCTGCCAGCCACGGCCAGAGGCTTCACGCTGAGCCTTAGCCTGTAGTGCCTCTCGCCCTCACTCCTCTCGCAGATCAGCCTGAACTCAGCCCCACTGGCGATCTCGGATATTATCTCAGCGTCTATCACCACGTCAACCCTGTGCCCCCTGGCCACCTTACGCTCCTCGATCCTGGACGACGACCTAAGGTACAGGGAGTACGGCGGGAACGCAGCTTCGACCCTCCTCCTCACGAACTCAACGAAGTCCCATATGAGGTGCGCCTCAACGCGGGACGGCAGGTCCTCGACGAGCCCCCTCCTTATGTTGCCCCTAAAGCGCCACCTCCTCTCCAGGCTCGGCACGACCTGCAGGGAGGCCTTCTCGGCTGGATATATCACGGACAGCATGACCAACACCATGGAGAGGACGAGGCTCCCCACGGCCCACAGCGGCGTCACGTTGATCTTGAGGCCCGCGAGCAACTTCCATCTGACTACCACGTTGGCCAGCGAGAGGCCGGCCAGGTAGCCGACGCCGCCCCCCGTGATCCCGAGGAGCGCGGCCTCCGCGATTAGCAGGTACTTTATGTGGGAGGGGTTGAGGCCGAGGGCGCTGTATATGCCGAACTCCCTCCTCCTCTCGTACACTGACGTCAGCATCGAGTTGGCAATTATCAGGTAGCATATGGCTATCGGAACTAGGGACGCCTCCCCCGCGACCCTGAGCCCCGAGATCTGGGACACCAGCACGCTCTCGCCATCGTGGGCCAGTGAGACGCCAAGGTCTAGGTACTGGGCCAGGGTCTCAGCCACCCTCTTGGCCTCCTCCAGGCTCTCAGCTGGTATCGCGACCCTGGCGAGGTACATGCCGAGCCTCCACGCCGCCTCGCGGCTCACCACTATCACGTAAGCCCCCCTGCTCGGGAGCAGCTGCCAAGATATGCCGCCGCTCGGCGATATTTCAGCGACCCTGTACGTGTAGGTCCTGTAGGGCCTCCCAGTGGTGTCGTAGAGCTCCTCCATGGACCTGCTCGAGAACACGCCGACCACCGTCAGCCTCATCACAGTCTCGCCCGTGATCGGGCTGCATAGCTCGACCTCATCTCCGACGCTCACCCCTAGGGCCCTTGAAGCCTCGTCGCTTATCAGCACAGCCTCACTCTCCCCGTCCTCCATCAGCCGCCCCTCCACTATCATCGACTCGATCGGCATCACTCGTCTCTCCGCTGACGGCACTATGCCCAAGACGCCGTGAACCTCGAACGACCTCCCGTTCGCCCTCAGCACGTAGAGGTAGACCCAGCCGTCCCTGTCCATTGTCGACGGCCGGGCTATGGGGTGGCTCTTGTACAGGTAGGCGATCTTCGGCGAGCCCAGCAGCTCGGAGTACAGCACCAGGTACTCGTGGGTGAGGTACCTCCTCAGGTCTGTCGAGACCGACGGGTTCACGGCGCTGGTCCTCCTGGGCAGCAGCGAGTACGTGGTCACGAAGCCAGGTGAGACGGACATGAACGCCACGAAGGCCATCACTGACAGGGCTATGGTCAGCAGCGTGAGGGCCGACCTCAGCCTCCTCTTCCTGGCATTGCTCCCCCCTATGTGGAAGGCCATGGCCACGGCGCCCCAGAAGTGGGGCCTCTCGGGCGTCGGAGTGGGTGCTAGGTGGCTCGGGAACTCGACGAACACCAAGTAGAACAGCACGACGTAGAGCGAGCCGTAGAACAGCAGCTTCCTCAGCGCTAGGGGGTCTCCAGGCGGGAGAACTATCGCGAACCCGGGGTGGAAGTGGTAGAGGGCGTACGAGAACAGGAGGAAGGTGAGTGAGCTGACCAGGAGCCTCTTCCAAGTCCCCCTCTCCACCAGGAGGGCGGCGACCGCGAAGCTAGAGGCCACAGCGATGAAGAAGACTACCAGCGTGGCCATGGCGGTGTTAAAGATGTTCGCCTTGCACATTGAGGTCACCTGCGAGTACAGCGACGCCGCCTTGGCGAAGTTGAACTTGGCCAGGTAGTACTTGCCAGCGGTGAGGTTGCCCGAGGCCCACCCGTAATAGGTCTCGGCGAGGCTGAAGACCTCCTCGACGTCATAGAACAGCAGCCCCCTGCTCCTGGCCCCCTCCATTGCTAGGATGGCTAGCTTGCGGGAGGTCTCGGCCTGCCTCATGGCGCCGCTCACGAACTCAGGAACGGCTGAGCCCTCGCTCGGGCCGCAGGCAGCGAGTCTAGCTAGCCCCACCACAGCCAGGAGAGCGGCGAGCGTTAGGAGGCGCCTACTCACTGCCTCACCCCCTCAGGGTCGCCTCGACCACGCCAGGCTCGTTCTTGAGCGCCAGGTAGCCGCCCTCCGCCTCGGAGGCGATTAGCACTATCACGTGGTCCCTTGGCACGGTCGATGGTAGAACCCTGACTCTGAAGGCTCCTGAGCCATCGCAGGAGACCTCGTAGAACGTGACGCCGTTGGCCAGGACGTCAGTGACGTTTATCGCTGTTAGGTTCGCCTCGCCCTCGAGCTTGTACACCATCAGCCTGAGCTTGGCGTGGGGCACGGCCCTGCCCCCCCGCACCACGCGCCCCCTTACCTCTATGACCTCGCTGGAGTTCACCACGATGCCTAGGGGCCTGACCCATATGGCTCCCCCCTCAATTAGCGCCGCCACTATGACGTGGGCATTGGCTCTCTCGCTGGGCCTGGGCTCGATGACGACGTTCGTGACGCCGCCCTCGCTGTACCTGGCGATGACGACGATGGCTCTCACCCTGTACTGCACTTCGTACTCCCTCACCCCGACTATCTCGACGGGCCTGTCGTAGGTGAGCAGCACCTTCTCCCCGTAGAGGCCGATGTTGGTCATGTAGCGCGTTAGCTCGCTGACCTTGGTCGCGTTCCGCGGTACCTCTGGCAGCGAGAACATGGCCAGCAAACCGCGGTCATTCGATAGCCAGTCAGCTGTGCCGTACTTCACAATCGACCACTGCGCTGCTCCAGCGAACCTCCCAATTAGAATGGCTACGACGAGCATGACCCCGACGACGGCTAGCACTGCGTAGTCGTCGCGGGCCCCCATGCGATCCACCTGACTGTGGTAATTCCTCTTCCTATCATATAAAACCCTACCTAGCCGGCCCGCTCAAGCGCGCGCTCACGATCTCGCCGCCCATCCTAACCACCTCACGCTTGACGGCCTCGATCAGCTCAGCTAGGGCGCCGCGGCACTCGCTCCGCGTCGCGGTCACGTACACCTCCACCACACCAGGCGACACCACCCTCGTCTTGACGTAGACGTCGCACTCGAGCCCCTCAGTCAGCGACACCAGCGCCTGAGCGAGGTCGGACTCCGGCAGGCCGCGCACCACCACGCTGCCCTCCACGAGGGAGCCCCTCGACAGCCTCCTCACCAGTGGGGCGACGTGCTCGTTAAACATGGCCCTCATCTCCCTGGGCACCCCTGGGAGCGCCACTACCAGCGCGCCCCCCGCCTCGATCAGCACGCCGGGGGCCACGCCGACCGGGTTGGGTATGGGAGTGGCGCCCTCCGGCATCATCGCCATCTTTGCCCTGCTCTCAGTCAGCTCCAGGCCCCTAGCCCTCAGCCTCTCGGCCACCATGTCGAGCGCCGCCTCATTTAGGGAGCACCTCAGGCCCAAGGCCCTGGCTATGGCCTCCCCCGTCACGTCGTCCCTCGAGGGGCCAAGGCCGCCAGTGACCACCAGCAGGTCGACGCCTCTGCCGAGCGCCTCCCTGACGCAGGAGGCGATCTCGTCCACGTCATCCGGGACTGAGGTCGCCCTCCTCACCACCACGCCCATCTCGGTGAGCCTCCTCGCGAGCCACGAGGCATTCGTGTTGACCACCTTGCCCATCAGTATCTCGGTGCCCGTCGTGAGTATCTCTGCCACCACCGCCCTGCGCGAGCTCAAGCCACTCACCTCACGGCGAAGTCGATGGCCACCTTGTACACCCTTGGGGCGTAGGGGGAGACGACCCTCTTCCCTATCACCTCGACCCTCCTCCCGTGCTCCCTCGCCTTCTCCTCGACGAGCCTGACGGCCTCGGAGTACAGGTCGCTCTCGTGCGCCCAGTGGTAGAAGTTTATGACGCCGCCCTCGGGCCTGAGGCAGCTGAAGGCCTCGTCCAGGAAGAGGTGGGCG
Source organism: uncultured Thermoproteales archaeon (assembly GCA_964497915.1). Classification (GTDB taxonomy): domain Archaea; phylum Thermoproteota; class Thermoprotei; order Thermofilales; family CAYSTQ01; genus CAZCFI01. Next base: position 945 of record CAZCFI010000008.1, on the reverse strand, counting down.
CCCTTCGGGAGCGGCATTATCACCCGGTCGCACATCCCGTACCAGCGCTTGGCCTCGTACCTGACGTCTCCGAGCACTGGAATCACCTTGTCCTCGACCTTGTTGAGCCTCACGTTCTCGACCATGTACCTGTAGGCCACCGGATTTATCTCTATGGCGACTATCCTCCGCACGAGGGGCTGGTGCTTAGCTATGACTATGCCGTAGGGGCAGACGCCCGCGAACATGAGCATCACAAACTCGCCAGGCCTGACCTGCCTGGCCACCCTCATCCTCTCTGTCGCCTCCCTCGGGGAGAAGTAGACCTTAGTCGGGTCCAGCTTGAAGAGGCAGCCGTACTCCTTGTGTACCACCTCAGTGCTGCCGCCGCCAGCTATCACCTCGTAGTCCCTCACCCTGTAGGGCCCCCTGCGGGCCGACACCTTCCTCAAGACTGCCCTAACGTTCTTGTGTATGGACATTATCGCCTCACCTATCAGCCTCTTCCTGCGCTCCAACTCAGGCGGTATCTCGACTATGGCCACTGCCCCCGACCTAGACCCTATGATGTCGAAGCTAGACGGGACGTGCCTCAGCTCCTCCTCGGTCAGCTTGCCGCGCAGCGCGTCTCTGAGCCTCAACCACCCCCCCCACCCTCAAAGCAAATATCTCTGGCATAAGCGTTACCTGGCCTGGGTATGAGGGTGCTCGTGGTAAGCGACGTGCACGGGCGGGCCGACGCGGTCAGGGCCCTTGAGAGCGAGGTCAGCGCCCTCGGCGTTGACATAGCGGTGTGCTGCGGGGACCTCGAGACCAGCGACGCCGTCGACGCGCTGGCCGAGCTGAGCGTCGACGTGTACGCGGTCCCAGGCAACATGGACAACTACTACCTCCTGGAGATGTTGGAGTCCTACGGCCTATCGATCCACGGCAGGGTTGTCGGGCTCGGGGGCGTCACGCTAGCGG
>CAZCFI010000007.1:20811-45933 GCA_964497915.1 uncultured Thermoproteales archaeon | reverse complement strand
ATCATGTACACCACGAGCTTCCCCACCCCTCCCCCCAGCCCGCTGACCACTCCGAGCAGAGTGGGGTCGATGCCTGGGAAGTTAGCAGCTGTGAGGAAGATGGCTGCCAGGTACGGCACGGGCATGAACGGCAGGAGGTTCCCCAGAACCGAGACTGCGAAGGCCCCCAGGTACCCCCACTTAGCCACCACGTCGCACAGCAGCGCGTAGAGGTCCTGGGGCATCGACTAGAATACCTCCTCCGGGACCAGGCTCTGGCTCTCCACCTCCAGTATCGGGATGTAGTGCAGCCTCGCGTCAACGCTCAGCTCGTCGGTGAAGGTGAGCCTGCCCTCCAGGCTGCTGTACGCCACGTACTTCTTGCCTATCGGCTTGTCCAGCTCCGTGTAGTGCAGCACTATCGTGCCGCCGCTTATCGAGTAGCAGAAGTATATGTGCCTCTTGGTCCTAGTCCTCAGGTAGTAGAGCACCGGCGGCTGGGTTGTGCAAGCCAGCCTCACCAGGTCCTCGAAGCTCCTCAGCTTTATCAAGTACGTCCTCAGCTCCATGGTCTCACAAAGGCACGCCTATGTGGAGTATATTGCTTAATGAGGATAAAAACCTTAGCCAGGGGCTCAGCCAGGCCTCGGGTACCTCCCGTACTTGTGGCCCACCCTGATCATGGCCATGACGTTCTTGAGCCTGTGCTCCCGCTGGACCACGTTGCTCGTGCAGAGCACGTGCCCCCCGCCTGGCGCCGCCTTCGCTAGGCACTCCCTGACTGCCCTGACCACCTCCTCTAGGGGGGCCCTGAGCAGCACATAGCCGACATCCACGTTGCCGCACAGGCAGATCCTGTCGCCGTACATCTCCTTGACCTCGCCTATATCCATCCCAGCTATCGGGTCTATCGAGTGCAGGGCGTCTATGCCCGTGGCCACCAGGCCCTCGATGATAGGCCACAGGTTGCCGTCGGTGTGCTTTATGTAGAAGGCCCCCCTCTTGTGAACCGCGTTGACGTGCATCCTGAGGTAGGGGAAGACGAACTCCTCGAAGTGCTCCGGCCTCAGAAAGGGGCCCTTGGTCGTGCAGTAGTCGGCGCAGCCCACTATGGCGTCCGCCCCCGCGTCTATCTGGGCCTTGGAGCTCTCTATGGCCCTCTCGATGCTCTCGCGGCACCGCTCCCTGAGCTTGGCCTTGTCGCCGTAGGCCATCCTAGCTATCTCGTAGATCTCCTCAACCTTGCCCGGTATGCCCAGCGTCCCGTCTGACGACCCTATGACCATCAGGTCTGGGGCCAGCCTCCTCGCCAGCCTAACGGCCTCGACCATGTCTGGAACCGCGTAGAGCCTCACCGCGTCGTACCCTAAGGCCCTGCACAGCCTGACGAGCACCCTCACGTTGTGCTCCAGCACCTCCTCCGCCTTGCCCTTCTTGACCATCTCCTCGTAGAGGGGGCCCGTCACGAGGTCCTCGCCGAGCACCTTGTCGATTAGCTGGAACTCGAGCTCGAACATCGGCACCCTATCCGGCTCCTCCAGCTCGAGCGCCCGCACGAACCTCTCCCGGGGCTCCAGGGTCACCACCCCGCCGCCTCCATGAGCCTCCTCCTCAGCTTCAGCTCCAGCCCCTCAGCCACGTCCCTGAGCTCGGCCACCAAGTTCTCCACCTCGGGCTGGCTGCCTAGGCTCCACTGGTCAGGCCTGGGTGGCACGTAGTTCCTGTCGATCCTGTAGAGCTCAACTCGGGCTCGCTCGCGCCTCGGCATGGGCCCCACGCCAAACGTGTACTCAGCCTTGGGGGGCGGCCACAGGTACAGGCTGTACTCCTCGTCCCTCACGCTCCAGGACCTGCCGTAGTGGCCAGCTATCGCGCAGTCCCTCACCCGCTCCTCCTCACCCAGCATCACGGGCAGCAGGCTCCTCCCCTGAGGCTCCGGCGTCACGGCCCACCTGCTCCTCTCCCCAGGCACCTCAAGAGCGTCTAAGATCGTGGGGAGGAGGTCCGGCGTCTGGGCGAAGGCCCTCACTCTCGTCCCGCCGCGCTCACCGCCCGGCAGCTTCACCATCAGCACTATCCTCGACAGCTCCTCGTAGGGCCAGGGCCTCACCTTCCTGACTATCCCGTGCTCCCCCAGGGGCTCGCCGTGGTCGGAGAGCAGCACCACCATTGAGTCCTCCCACAGCCCGAGCTCCTTGACCCCCTCGAAGAACACGCCCACCCACTTGTCGACCAGCGTCACCTCGCCAGCGTACTGGGCCCTTATGTGCCTGAGCTCAAGCTCAGTGAAGTTCTCGGCGAGGCCGCCCCTCTCGCCCCCTATGGAGGGCTGTACTATGGGGAGGTCGTGGTAGTCAGGAGGCGCGTAGAGCTCGTAGTACTCGACCGGCGGGTCCCACGGCTCGTGGGGGTCGAAGCAGTCGAGCCAGAGGAACAGCTTGTCCCTCCTGCCCCTCTCCACCTGCGCCCTCAGCCACCTCAGGCCAGCCCTGACCACCTGAGCTACGAAGTGGTCCTCTTCGCCGCGCCAGTGGTGCCTGTTCCTGAGGTACTGGACGAAGGCGGCCCTGTCCCTCTCCGTCATGTAGTTCTTGGGGTGCCACTTGGAGAGGTCGACCTCAATACTGGGGTCGACGACGTACGGGTCCGCCTCCTGCCCCCTTATGAACTCGACATAATCATAGCCTCTTTCATAACCCATCCTCGGCTTGTGGAGGTGGTATGTGTCGGTTATGAGTGCTGAGGTGTACCCAGCGTCCCACAGCACCTCGGCTAGCGTGACGTCGCTGGGCTCCAGGTGCTGCCAGCCCCTGTCCATTATCGTGTACCTGCCGGTGAATAGGGCCGTCCTGACGGGCAGCGTCGGGAGGCCCTCAGCGTAGGCCCTCTCGAATACCACGGCCTCCCTCGAGAACTCGTCGATGCTGGGCGTCCTCATCCACGGGTTCCCGTAGCACCCCAGGTGGTCGGGCCGCAGGCTATCGAGCATCACGACTATCAGGTTCATGGTACCCCTAGCGGGGAACGGCCCTATAAGTCCCACGCCCTGAGCTAAAAGGTTATCTATGCGCTCAGCACTAGCGGAGGCATGAGCGAGGGTGGCCTGAACTTCATCCTGATAGTCTCGGACACGTTCAGGTGGGACCTGCTCAACGGTAGGTTCAAGGTCAAGGAGGGAGTGTATGCCAGGACGCCGAACCTGGACAAGCTCTACAGGGAGTCCATAGCCTTCACTCGAGCCTACCACGCGTCGTTCCCCACGGTCCCCAACAGGCTGGACCTGCTGACCGGGAGGTTCACGTTCACTTACTACGACTGGTCCCCCCTGCCCAGGGACGAGGTCACGCTCCCCATGATCCTGAGGAAGCAGGGCTACGTGAGCATGCTCATCGCCGACACGCCCCACATACTGAAGGACGGCTACAACTTCGACAGGGGCTTCGACGGGTGGGTCTGGATACGCGGCCAGGAGAACGACAGGTACAGGACGGCTCCGGAGCGCGTCGAGCTGCCGTGCAGCCCCGAGAAGCTGAGGAGCGTGGAGACCACGATCCAGCACCTCAGGAACAACTGCCACAGGAGGTTCGAGGAGGACTGGATCCCAGCCAAGACGGCCCGCGAGGCCATGCGGTGGCTCGAGGAGAACTACGGCAGGAGGTTCTTCCTGTACGTGGACTTCTTCGACCCCCACGAGCCGTGGGACCCGCCGCGCTGGTACGTCGACACGTACGACCCCGGCTACGAGGGGGAGGAGGTCATATACCCGGTCTACGGGCCCAGGGACTTCCTCACCGACGAGGAGCTGACCCACGTGAGGGCCCTCTACGCAGCCGAGGCCACGCTGGTCGACAGGTGGGTAGGCGAGCTGCTGGAGAAGGTCGACGAGCTAGGGCTCTTCGAGGACACCGTCGTGATATTCACCAGCGACCACGGCTTCCTCCTGGGGGAGCACGGCTACGTGGGGAAGTCCATAATCGTCGGCGAGTACCACGGCCTGCTGCCGCTGTACGAGGAGATATGCCACATCCCCCTCATCCTCAGGCCAGCCGACAAGCTCGGGTGGGACGCGGGCAGGGAGATAGGCGCCCTCGTGCAGACGCCGGACATAGCGGCGACGATAGTAGACCTGGCGGGCGCTGAGAGGCCAGAGAGGGTCCAGGGCTCGAGCCTGGTGGCGCTGGTGGAGGAGAGAGTGGAGAGCTTAAGGGACATAGCCGTCTCGACGCCGTCGCTGATCCGGGGGGTGAGGGCTGGGCTGAGGCCCACGATCACCTCCGGCGAGTGGTCGCTGATACTGGCGTCTGAGGCTGGACCCAAGGGGCTCGAGGAGGCTGAGTACACCATGATAGTCGACGGCGTCCCGAGGAAGCTGAGGCCCTTTGGCAAGATAAAGACAGAGCTGTACAACCTAGCGAGCGACCCGAGGCAGGAGAGGGACGTGCTGAGCGAGAGGCCTGACGTGGCTAGGGAGCTTCACGAAAAGTTCATAGACTTCCTCAAGAGGCTCGGAGCCAGCGAGGAGGTCATCAGGCCCTGGCTGAGGGCGATGATGTAGCGCCCCGCGCTAGCCTAGGTTGACTCAGCCAACAGCTTTATATCGTGACAAGCACCCCCCAGTCGGTGGTGAGCGTGGCCCTCTACCCCCTCGTGCTCGAGGGGAGCGCCAGGGATATCGGCCTCAGGAGGGGCCGCGTGCTGAAGGACTTAATAAGAGCGGTGGTTGAGGACTACGCCCCCAAGGTCGGGGGGGATCAGGAGCTCTCCGAGATTCGGGACGCCATAGAGGAGGCCCTCTCTAAGGACTTCCCCGAGTTCCTGGAGGAGATGCGCGGGATGGCCGAGGGCGCTAAGGTCCCCTACGACGACCTGATGCTGCTGCTCGCGTGGTGGAGCTGTCCCAAGGGGTGCAGTAATGTTGCCCTGACGGATAGTGCCTTGGGCCCCGTGCTGGGCTCTACGCTTGACGTAGGGCCCGCACCCTACAGAGTCATGCTGCTCTACAAGCCGAGAGATGGATACTCCTTCGTCACGGTCAGTAGGGCCGAAAACCTGAGCGCGCCCAGGGCGATGAACGAGGCTGGGCTGTGCTTGGGCGGCAGCTCTACTAAGGCCCTCGACGAGTGCAGGGGGTTCCCCAGATACGTGCTCATGAGGGCCGCTGCCCAGTACTGCGCGACGGTGAGCGAGGCGCTAAAGCTCTTCTCCAAGTACGAGAGGGACTTTAAGAATCCCCTCAATGTGATAGTGGTGGATGCTGAAGGCGACGCGGCAGTTGTGGAGTTCACGAACTGCAGGATGGAGGTTAGGAGGCCGGAGGACGGCGGTATAGCGTGCACCAATCACTACGAGTCGAGCCTAGCTAAGCTCGAGGCCAGGGACCCGGCCGCGGTCCTCGAGTCCAAGGCCAGGTACGCGCGCCTCGTGGAATTCATAAGGAGCTGTGATAGAAGCAGGCCCATTGAGGAGATGAAGAGGATACTCAGGTCGCACGGGCCGGGCGGCATATGCCAGCACGGCGAGGCCCAGGCGCTTCACGCCACTTTAGCCTTCATCATGGTCCCGAGGAGAGGCTGGTTCTACGTCTCCCAGCCCCCTGGCCCCTATTGCAAGGCCAGGTTCGTAAAGTATGAGCCATTCGAGGTTTGAGCCTTGATCGGCCTGTGGTACCGCGACGGCACAAAGGATGTAGTCCTAGAAGAGGCCCTGAAGACCGAGGGCGTCCCCTATAGGAGGCTCCGCGAGCCCTCCGCCCCCAGCGATCTTCTCGGGCTAGTGGCAGGGGAGGGGTGCGAGGCCTGGAGCAGTGAGCTGCTCTCGTTCGTGAGTAGAGGGGGGAGCCTCCTAGTCGTCAAGCCAGTGAGCGAGCTGGCCGAGGGGCTGGGCCTGAAGCTGGTTGGGCGTCAGTTGGGCGGCTACTTAGCGGTGGAGGGTGGGGAGGCCAGTGAGGCGTGCTCCTACAATGGCGAGCTCCAATTGTTCGGCGAGGCCTACCTGTACGAGGGCGGAGAGACGCTCGCCAGGCTGAGGCCCGAGGAGCGCTACGGCGGCGTGATCCGCGTCAGGCTGGGCCTCGGCTGCGCAATCGTCGCAGCCTTTGACGTGGCCGAGACCGTGCTGACGATTCAGCAGCCTAGCTCTGAGTGCGGTAAGGCGATAGACGCCAGCGTCGTTGAGAGGAGGCTCAGCCGCGTGCCCCAACTCGACGTGATGAGGAGGCTGCTAATCAACCTGTTCCTCAAGGAAGTACGAGCCCCCGTCCCGCGTAAGTGGTACTTCCCGCGCTGCAGCAGGGCTCTGCTCGTCTTGAGCGGCGACCAGGACGGCGCCCCCTTTGAGCAGCTGGCAGAGGTGCTTAGACTCATCCAGGAGCTCCAGGTCCCCTACACCCTCTTCGCCACGCCGAGCCCGCACCAGCCGGTGACGAGGGAGCAATTCGAGCGGCTAGTGAGAGGCGGCATGGACCTCGCCCTCCACCCCAACTTCTTCCGTGGAGGTGGGAGCCGGGTGCTTAGGGGAGGCGAGATCGTCATAGTCAAGGCTGAGTCCGCCTTCGCGGAGGAAGAGCTAGTTAGACAGCTCCGAGACGTGGAGGAGCGCACTGGAGCCAAGCTGGCGGGGTGCAGGTGCCACGGTCTCCGCTGGGAGACAGCACTTGACTTGCCCCTCTGGCTCGAGAGGGCTGGCCTTCAGTACGACTCGACTCTAGGAGCTAGGCTCTACGAAGACGTGGGCTTCAGACCGGGGTACTACGTGGGCACCGGGCTCCCCTACCGATTCGTGGACACCAGGACCTACAGGGTCGTGGACGTGCTCGAGCTGCCGATGATCACCGGCGACCAGGTGCCGCTGGTCAGGCCGCGCCTCTACGTGGTGGCACTAAAGCCTGGAGCGGTGAAGAAGTTCAGGATGGGCGGGCTCACGGAGGAGGAGACCTTTGAATTGCTTAAGGAGATGCTAGACGACTCAGTGAGTAAATACCACACGGCTCTCTGCCTTAACTTCCACCCCATTTACCTGGCGTCGAGGAGGCTCAATATACCCGGCGTCCACCACAGCGACCGCCTATTTAGAATGATCGTAACTTATGCCAAGAGCCTCGGCGTTGGGGTCATGAGCGCCAATCAGTGGAATGAGTTCTGGAGGAATAGGGAGGCCGTTACCATCGAGGACCTCAGCTGGAGACCCGAGCTGGGGAGGCTCAGCTTCACCGTGAGGTGCGCAGCAGGCGGCGCTGAGGTCACTCTCCTAATCCCAAAGCTGAGGAGCAAGCCAGGCCCCTTGGTGCTGGTTGGCGGCGCGAGGACGGAGGGCCGGGAGATGAAAGTGCTTGGGTGGGAGTACGTGGCGATCAATGTATACGTGGGGCGCAAACCTATAATGGTCGAGGCGCTGTACGGGGGGTGAGCCGATGAGCTCGGAGGAGGTTTACATAGTGTTCACCATGGACTGCGAGAGGATTGCCTCCGAGTCGCCTGAGGGTGGTGGGCCAGCCTCGTGGAGACTCAGCGAGAGAGCGATAAGGGGCTGGGCAGAGGCTCTAGAGGGGAGGGGCTTTAGAGGCACGTACTTCATAACCCCCGCCGCTGCTGAGAGGCACTCGGACCTGTTCGCTAGACTGGAGGGAAGGGGCTTTGAGCTCGGGCTCCACCTGCACCCAGGCAGCTTCAGGGACCTCTCATTCAAGTGGTACTTAGGCTCTTACGACTACGAGGAGCAGGTGGAGTTGCTGAAACTGGCTTGCGAGGACTGGGAGGAGGCCCTGGGCTGGAGGCCGAGGAGCTTCAGATCTGGCTTCACGTCGGCTAACGACCACACGTTTAAGGTCCTCAACGAGCTCGGGTTCAGGCAGACGAGCACGATCATCCCCTTCAGGAACAGGCCTGAAGTGTACGCGGTGTGGGTCGGCGCCTTCCCCTACCCCCACCACGTGAACTTGTCTGATAGGCTGGCCGTGGGCTCTAGCGATCCGTTCGAGGTGCCAGTGACGGCCAATTGGAGGAGGGAGGTCGCTGAGGGCATACCCCTCGACCTTAGGGTTGAGGCCAGGTGCCCTCCTGAGGTGCATCTTGAGACGGTGAGGATGAACTTGGAGAGGATGGTGGAGCTCAACGTGAGCGTCAAGGCCATAGTCTGCATAACTCACAACACCTCGGACTACACGAGGGCAGCTGAGAGGAGTAGGAGGGTGCTTGAGTTCCTAATGGACGCCATCCCGAGAGAGGTCAGGGCGCTAGGCTTAGAGCCCGTCCCCGCCACGCTGGAGGAGGTGCACGAGGCCGCCCACGGAAATGCTTAAGAGCTCGTCGCCTCATGCGAGAATGGGGTGCGCGGCTTGAAGATATGCCTCCACTCGATATCTTACTCGGGGCTCTTCTACGACGGGCCGCCAGTGCCCCTAGAGGACCAGATAGAGAAGATAGCCAAGATGGGCTACGAGGGGATCGAGGTTGCCGCTAAGAGGCCGCTAGCCTCCCCCCTCGACATGGACTCCGCTAAGGTGGAGAGGCTCAAGGAGGTGGCTGCGTCCTACGGCATAGAGATCCCGATAGTAGCGGCCTACGCCGACCTAGCGAAGCCGGACCCCGTCGACAGGGAGAAGGAGCTGCTATACGGCAGGGAGTGCATCAGGCTTGCATACAAGCTCGAGGTGCCGTACGTCAGGTTCTACGGCGGGGGCGAGAGGATATACCGCGAGGTGCCGTTCCAGAAGCAGTGGGAGTGCGTGAGGGACTGCCTCAAGTGGCTGGCCAAGGTCGCCGCTGACTTCGGCGTCGTGATAGCCCTCGAGCCGCACACGTCCGTCGTGCAGACCCACGAGGACGCCCTCGACATGGTGGAGCAGGTCGGCGCAGACAACATCGCCATCTGCCTGGACCCGCCGCTCCTGGCGATACACAGGGAGAGGGTCGGGGAGGCCGTCAAGGCTGTCGGCAGGCTCATGGTCCATGCGCACGTGATGGACTTCGTCAGGAAGCCGGTGCTCGTGGAGTATCACTACCTCCCGGGCCTGACGATCTCTGAGCTCACGCCCTTGCAGACCGTGCCGTTGGGCGAGGGCGAGGTCCCTGTCAGGGAGTTCGTGGAGGCCTGCAAGGAGGTGGGGTACAAGGGGCACCTAAGCTACGAGGTGTGCGTCCCGTTCCACGTCAGGCACAGGGCGCCGACAATAGATGACGTAGACCGGTTGGTCGAGCACGCCGCCAGGTACCTCAGGGAGCTGCTGGGCAGGTAGGGAGGCTGCGGTAAGCCTTATACGTCTCCAAGGCTCTACACCGCACATGGCTAGGCTAGCCATAAGAGGCGGACCCAAGGCCGTGGAGAAGGACTACCCCGAGGCCTTCAAGTGGCCTGTGTTCGGGGAGGAAGAGAAGAGAGCGGTGCTCGAGGTCCTGGGGAGCGACGACATATACGGCGTGATACGCGAGTTCGAAAGAGATGCGGCCAAGTACTTCGGCGTCAGGTATGTGCTAGCCCAGAACAACGGCACATCGACGATCCACGCCGCGCTCTTCGCGGTGGGAGTCGGGCCTGGGGACGAGGTCATAACGACGTCGCACGGCTGGCTACTCCAGATAATGCCGATATTAGCCTGCCGCGCCGTCCCGGTCTTCGTCGACATAGACCCCAAGACGCTGACGATGGACCCCGAGGACTTGAGGAGGAAGATAACCGACAGGACGAAGGCGATCCTAGTGCTGCACGCCTATGGCCACCCAGCCGACATGGACCCCATAATGGAGATAGCCGAGGAGCGCGGCATACCGGTGATAGAGGACTGCTCGCACGCCCACGGGGCCGAGTACAAGGGCCGCAAGGTCGGGACCATAGGTGACATCGGGTGCTTCAGCTTGCAGGCGGGCAAGCTGATGACCGGGATCGAGGGCGGCATGCTGATAACGAATAACGAGGAGTACTACGAGAGGGCCGTGCTGCTAGGCCACTATGAGAGGGTCCCGGAGCTCAGGTCTGAGTTCTACAGGAGGCTTAGGGAGGACGTCGTTGGGATCTACGGCTTCACTGGCGCCTGCCTCGGCTTCAAGTACAGGATCCACCCCTTAGCCGCCGCGCTGGCCAGGGTGCAGCTGAGGCACCTGGACGAGCGCAATGAGATAAGGAGGAGGAACATGGACTACATCACCAAGGGGCTCCAGGACCTGGAGGCCGTCGAGCCCCCCTACGTGGCCCCCCACGTCAAGATGGCGTGGCTGATATACCTGCCCAGGTACTATAGGGAGAGGCTTAAGGGGATCCCGAAGAGCCTCTTTGTCAGGGCCCTCAGAGCCGAGGGCGTGAGGGTCGCTGAGGAGGGCGGCTACAGGCCCTTCCACCTGGCAAGGATACTCCAGCTGGACGACATGTACGGGAAGGGTTGCCCCTGGAGCTGCCCCCACGTCAGAGGCAGGCCTAAGTACGGGCCCGGCCAGCTCCCCGTGACGGAGAGGATAAACGAGCTCCTCTTCCGCCTCGAGGTCGTAAAGAACGAGTGCCCGAGGGAGCTGCTCGATCAGTACATCGAGGCTTTTCACAAGGTCGTGAGGTACTCTGACGAGCTACTCGAGCTCATGTAGCGCGCAAGCAGATATCGGCGCCTCAACTAGCGCGCATATAAAAAACCCGTAGTTGTCAGGCGCTCGCGGAGTCGCGCTAGTGCAGGCGCGCGGCCCTCAGGAAGGGCTAGCTGCGAGCTTGGCCTTTACCGTCACTATCTCATGCGGCCTCATGGTCACGGTGAGCGAGCCGCCCTCGCTCGCGACCTGCCTCAATGGCTCCTCGTTGAGGCTCACCACCCAGGCCCTCTCGACGCACCTATCGAACCTTAGCTTAGCGCTGACCTCCCCCCCGCTGACGTTGAACAGCCTGACTACTACCGAGTCGTCGTCCTCGGCCTTCTTGACCGCGGACACCATGACCTCCCTGGGCTCCACGGAGAGCACTGAGAGGGTGTGGGGCACGGCTCCCGCGTGAGGCACGCAGGCCTGGGCCACCGCTGGCACCACGAACTCCCTCGCCGCCCTGTGCACCCCAGCGCTGAGCCACGACCCCGCGTGCGGGATTATAGAGTACTCGAACGCCACCTCGCCCAAGCATTGAGCACCCGGCGTTGGTACCTGCGGGCCCGCGTTGCCCGGCCTCGTCAGCAGGTCTGGCCTCGAGAGCCAGCCCACGCACCTCATCAGCGTCACGGCGACCTCCGTGCCGGCCTCGCCGTCGCGCACCTCGTACTCGTGCAGGCCCCTGGTGACCACGCAGATGCCCCTGCTGCCGTCGCTCAAGTCGACCCAGGACCTCATCGGGTACGTCCTGACTCTGGCCAGGCTGCCGTCCGGCCTGCGGTAGTAGTACGGCGTCTCGTTAGGCCTCTCAATGACGTAGAAGTGCGTCTCAGCGTGGTGCTCGGCCACCCTGCTGCCGAGCGGGAATACGGCCCTCAGCCTGTGGTCCCTGGCCGTGTTGCGCACGACGACCTTGACGTCGACCCTGGGTATTCCGCTCCACAGCGACACGTAGCAGGTCACTGGCATTAAGACCTTTTCCTCGCTCCTCCCCCGCCTGTCAGGCGTGGCTGACTCTGGCACCTCCATTGGGATGTCGAGCTTCACCGTGGCCACGACGGGCCCCCTCTCCACGATCTCCATGCTGGCCTTAAACGACGTGCTCCTCACGACCTCGTCCCTCTCTGGCGGCGAGTAGTCGTACTCGTCCCCCACGTCGCCGCCGTCCTCGAACACGTTTAGCCCCTCGTACCTCACGCCGGTCCTCTTGTCCTCTATGGCCATGGCGCCTCCCCGCTCCAGGTCGAAGGCGACCTTGAGGAACTCGTTCTCCACATAGCCGTCGCCCACCCTCACGTCCGTCTCGACCTCAGCCTCCCCCTCCCTCACAGAGTAGGACTTGAAGCCCATGGCTGGCAGCTCGTCCACCCACAGCAGCTCAATGAGGCCGTCGTAGACCTGCCTGGCCTGGCACGGCACCACTCCGCCCTCGGGGTCTCTGAGGTGCACGCGCTTGAGGTCCAGCTCGAGGGCCCCCCTCTCCCTTACCAGCCTCTCCACGCCCTCCGTAGGCTTAAGCCCAGTCAGCCTCTTGAGCGACTCATAAGCCTCGCCGCTCAGGCCCACGTTCTCGCGGATCCTCAGCTTGACCACCGCTCGCCTAGGCCACGGCAGCGTGTTGAAGGCCACGAGGCAGAGGGGCGCCTCGGGGTCGAACGACAGGTCCAGCTTGGAGCACACGTACGGCATGGCGTGCATGTCGGCCTCGTACCCAGCGGCCGTCAGGAAGTAGTTTAAGACGTTTATCTCCTCGCCGGTGCACCGGATGAGCTCCTCAGCTAGCGCCTTGGCCTTGAGCTGCCTGACCTCGCACTCCCTGTGCACCTCGTCGACGCTGCAGCCGCATATCGAGTCGTGAGGCTGGGACAGTATGACATACCTCCACGCCCTCCATATGGCCTCGCGTGGGTACTGGGCCCCGAGGAGCCATGCTATCACCCACAGCGGCTCGACGTAGTGTGCTAGCAGCACCTCGTTCTCGAAGTTCGCCTGCTTTAGGTAGACCCTGGAGGACCACGTGCCGTATAGGACCCAGTGGTAGTGGCTGCTCAGCAGCTCGCCGGAGTAGCGCCCCAGGGACTCGCGCCGCTCTCGGCAGGCCTCGATCACGTCCTCCAGGCTCCCCTGCGCCACCTCGAAGGGCAGGCCCTCGATGCCTCTGGCGTACCCCTCGAAGTCCGGGACGAACTCCTTGGGCATGTGGTGGTCGCAGCCTATCATGCCGGGTATGACTGACGCCCTGGCCCTATCCCTCCACCTCTCGCAGAGCTCGCGCGCCAGCTCGAGCGACTTGTCGAAGTCCTCGGAGAGCCTAGCGAGGTTGCAGTAGCCCCCGTAGAGGAAGAGGGCGATGACCTCGCTGCCGTCGGGGGCCCTCCAGACGAACGGCGTCCCGAGCTCCTCGAACTCCGTCCCCATCCCTCTGTGGAACACGAAGCTGTCTATGCCGAACTTAGCCAGTATCTGAGGCATCTGAGCCGTGTGGCCGAAGGTGTCCGGGAGGTAGCCGACCATCATGCAGCCGCCGAGCTCCCTAGCCCTCCTGATCCCGAGCATCAGGTTCCTCACTATGGACTCGCCCTCAACGAGGAACTCGTCGGGCTGGACGTACCAGGGGCCTATCTTGAGCCTCCCCTCCCTCACTCGCCTCTCGACCTCCTCCCGCCTCTCCGGGCGAACCTCCAGGTAGTCGTCGATCGGGGCCACTTGCCCGTCCATCATGAACGAGTGGAAGTCGCTCCTCCGCCTCAGGATGTCCAGCAGCTTGTCGACGGACCTCACGAGCCTGTAGCGGTACTTCTCAAAGGCGTAGTACCACTCCCTGTCCCAGTGGGTGTGGGAGATGAGGACTACCTTGAACTTCTCTCCCATGGTTGCGGTGAGCGACTTAAACTAAATAAAGCTTCGCAAGAGCCGCCTGTCAGGAGGCGCCCTGAGAGCTGGCCTACCGCGAGCTCTTGAGGATGCCGATCACGCCGCTCCTGATCATCGACACTGCTATGCCCGCTAAGATGAACGCCATTATCTTGGAGAGCATGTCCGCGCAGTTCTCGCCGAGCATCTCGACGAGGTAGTCCGACCTAAGCAGTATAGCCCACGCCAGGGCGGCGTTCAGCGCTATGGACGCCAGCGTCGGGGCGACCCCGTACACCTTGAAGGAGTACATGACCGTGCTTATGGCAGCTGGCCCAGCGAGCAGCGGCGTGGCCAGCGGCACCAGGGCTATGTCCCTGCGCTCCCTCACCCTCACGCCCCCCAGCCCCAGTATGTTCTCTATGGCCACCAGGAATAGCACCACGCCGCCAGCTATCTTGAAGTCGTCCAGCGATATCTCGAAGTAGTTGAAGATCACGTCCCCCAGCAGGGCGAAGAACAGCAGTATGGCCGACGCCAGCACGACCGACCTGGTTATTATGGCCCTCCTCCTGGCCCTGTCGTAGCTGGAGGTCAGCGCGTGGAACAGGGGGACGTTGCCGATGGCGTCTAGCGTGACGAACAGCATTATGACTGACTTGACGAAGGGCTCGGCCTCGGTCATAGGCTTATGTTGAGCAACGCGCAATATTAGCGTTGGGGGCTCCTCGGTGGGGGTGGACCTAGCGCCCATAGTGCCAAGGAGGGTCGTCAGGCTAGAGCACCTCAGGGGCGTCAGGCTAGCGGTCGACGCAAACAACGCGCTGTACCAGTTCCTGGCCCTCATCAGGACTGCGGACGGCAGGCCCCTCACCGACTCCAAGGGCAGGGTGACGTCGCACCTCCTAGGGCTCTCCATGAGGGCCACGAGGCTCATAGCCGACTACGGCATGAGGCTGGTGTTCGTGTTCGACGGGCCGCCCCACCCGCTCAAGCGCAGGGAGCTCGAGAGGAGGAGGGAGCAGAGGGAGAGGGCGATGAGGGAGTGGCTCAAGGCCCTTAGGGCTGGCGACTACGCCGAGGCGTTCTCCAAGGCCGTCGCGTCCGGCGTGCTCACCAGGGAGATGGTCGAGGAGGCCAAGAGGCTGCTCGACTGCTTGGGCATTCCCTGGGTTCAGGCGCCCTCAGACGCGGAGGCCCAGGGGGCGTACATGGCGTCCAGGGGCGACGTGGACGCCGTCGCCACCAACGACTACGACGCGCTGCTCTACGGGGCCGAGAGGGTGATCCGCTACCTGACCATATCTGGCTTCGACTACCTGCCGAGCAAGGGCGTGCTCAAGCCACTAGTCCCTGAGGTCATAGAGCTGAGCGAGGTGCTGAGCAGACTCGGCATAACAAGGGAGCAGCTAGTCGACGTAGCGATACTAGTCGGGACCGACTTCAACGAGGGAGTGAGGGGGATTGGGGCCAAGAGAGCGCTGAAGCTCATCAAGCTGTACGGCTCGCTCGACCGGCTCCCCAGGCGGCTCCGCGAGGGGCTGGGGGACTACGAGGAGGTTAGGAGGATCTTCCTGGAGCCCAGGGTCACTGACGCCTACGAGTTGGAGATGAGGCCCGTGGACGAGGAGGGACTCTACAGGTTGCTCTGCGACGAGCACGACTTCTCCGAGGAGAGGGTCGCGCTGCTGGTGGAGCGCATGAGGAGGGTGAGGAGGGAGCTCAGGCAGAGGTCGCTCGCTGAGTGGCTCTAGCGCTCCTGACCGCGACTGCCACGCTGGGGTCCACGCTCCTTATCAGCGCCCTCAAGTCAGCTGAGTAGCGACCCCCCGACAGGTCTAGGACCTCGGCGAAGCCCCTGCCCGGCTCCAGCACGATTATCGCCACAATCCTGCCGTCCCGCCCCACTATGTACTCGTACGCGTGCATCCTGGCGTAGTACCCCCGCTCCCTGAGCCTCAGGAGGAGCTCCAGCCTGCCCTCGGGGGACCTGAGCCCGAGGATCGTCAGCGCGCCTCCCCCGCCCGCTCCTCGATCAGGCTTAGGAGCCTGGGATCCTTCACCAGAGCGTAGCTCGCGGGGGGCCTGAAGCCCCCTAGGGCCGCCCTCAGTTCGGTCAGCGTGACCGGCTTAGCGTAGCGCCTCGGCTCGCGCACCTCTATGACTAGCACGGGCCTGCGCCCCACGACGTAGGGCACGTCTAGCTCGCTGCAGCCCTCGAGGGCGCCCTCCCTTATCAGCTTGACCACGTCCTCGGGTTGCATCTCAGCGACCCTACCAGCCACGAACTCCCCAGTGATGGCCATCACCGGGCGGCTCTCGTAGAGCACCACCTTGTCTCCCTCCAATAGGGGGAAGACCTTCCTCCTCAGCTCGTAGCGCTTGATGCCGTTGAGTATCTGCCTCGCGAACACAGGCTTTATCGACATCAGGACGGTTCTCCTCATAGCTCAGCTAACGTCCTAGCGAGCAGCTCAGCCACAGAGACCACGCTGACGGGGCTAGGTACGGTGTCGGTGGCTATCAGGTCGTAAGCGCCAGCCTGGAACACCCTCTCGAGCGCGTTGCCAGCTAGGATGGCGTGGGTGCAGGCGCACACCACCCTCCTGGCCCCCTGCCTCAAGACCATCTTGACGGCCTCAGCCATCGTGCCGCCCGTGCTGATTATGTCGTCAACTATGAGCACGTCCCTGCCCCCCACGCTCACCTCTCGCGGCACCATCTCCACGGCCTCAGCTGACACCCTCCTCTTCTCTAAGACGTCGCACTCGCAGCCTATGGCGGCTGCCGCCTTCTCAGCCCACTGCCTCGACTCTTCATCAGGGCCTATGACGACTAGCTCGCTGAGGTTGTAGGCCCTGGAGGCGTACTCGGCTAGCAGGGGCATGGCGCTCACGTTGACCGCTGGGACCCTGAAGACCTCCTCGACGCTGGAGTACCTGTGTAGGTGCATGTCGACCGTCACGAGCTTGTCGACGCCTGAGAACTCCACGAGGCGGCTGACGACCTCCAGGCTGACTGCCTCGCCCGGGTTGAAGCGGGCGTCCTGACGGGCGTAGGGGAAGTAGGGCACGACCCCTATGACCTCGCTAGCCCCCAGGTCCTTGAGGGTCCTGGCGAGGAGGATGAACTCGAAGAGGTACTCGTCGGGCCTGCGGTACATCGACTGCACTAGCGCCACCCTCTGCCCGGACACGTCCCCCAGCACCCTCACGTACCTCTCACCGTCGGGGAACACCTTGCTCTCGACTGGCACCACCGAGAGGCCAGCAGCCCTCGCAACCTTCCTGGCTAGGTAGCTGCTGGCACTACCTCCCACCACCAGCATAGGCAGCGCCCGACTTCAGCGCGGCTAGTATGTTTGTGGCCTTAGGCAGGGCTGCTTTATAAAGATTTTCATTTATCCTGGGGATGAGCGCCATGAGCGCGGCCTGCCTCACAAGGTCGCACCTAGAGACGAGGCCCCTGGTGAGGTAGTATATCGTGCCGACGCGCTCCCCTATCCTCTCCATCCCGAAGACCCTCTCCATGACCTCCTCCACCTCCTCGACCTCGCCCCTGATGACCGACCTCACGGCCTCCATGGGGAACTCAAACGATGGGCTCATCCCCATGGTCATGCCGCCCTCTCTGTCGACGATGACGCACAGCTCGGCCTTCAGGTAGCCAGTTATCGTGCCCGGGACTCTAAAGAGGCCAGCCTCCACGCCCACCCCGTAGTCCGCGTCCCCGACCTGGGAGAGCGAGTGGACGGCTCTCTCTATCGCGCCGATGAGCATCTCCCTAAGCGACCTCGGCTGCTTGGAGATCGTCAGGTGCGGGCGGCAGGGCACGACGTCAACGCTGCCGTAGAAGTGGGCGAAGGCGGCCCTCACGCCCTCGACCTTGAGCGGGTTCCCAGACCCCACGGCCACCCTCATGGTAGTGCTTAGCCTGGCCGCAGCTATAAGCGGTTACGCGCGGCAGCGCCAGTAGTATCCCGAGGGCATTACTGGCGTATTCAGCCGGGGTTCACTAAGCATTGCCAAACTTGCCTATTATAAATCGCACGCAGTGTAGGTCTACGAGCTGATCCCAATGGGCGGCGCCAGGGGGGTGCCAGCGCCTAGCGACCCGTCGTTCATAGTGGAGTTCAACGCCAGGATCAAGAGGATGTACTCAGACTACAGCAGGGCCGTCAGTGAGAGCAGGTACGAGCGCGCTGTGGAGGTGGGCACGAGCATACTCAGGGACCTCCTAGACGTCGCGAGGAACGTCGTCGCAGCTAGCCTCAGGAGCCCGGAGACGAGGAGGATAGTCGAGGACATAATAGCGTGCCACGAGAAGTACCTCGGCTACGTGGAGGGCGTGGAGGAGGCCGTGAGCGAGCTCCCACCTCTCTACACCTTCGAGGCCAGAGAGAGGGCTATTGACACGCTCTCCTCGAGCATACAGGAGCTGTTCAGCTTCATACTCGGGGCGCTGGTCGTGATAGCCGACCTGCAGTCCAGCGCCCCCCGCTCCCCTAGCGGGGGAGAAGGCGAGGCTGGCTTCGTCTAGCCAGCCGAGCGAGGGGCGCGCTAGCTACCCGCGCCTGACCGGCTTTATCTCCTCCTTCGGGGCCGACTCTATGGGCTCGAGGTACCTCCTGAGCACCTTCGGTATGATTACCGTTCCGTCGGGCTCCTGGTGGTTCTCTACTATCGCCGTTATGGCCCTCGCCGTCGCTATGGCCGTCGAGTTCAGCGTGTGCACGTAGCCCTCCGCGGGAGCGCCCCTCACCTTGGCGTACCTTATGTCGAGCCTGTAGGACTGGTAGTCGGTGCAGTTGCTGCAGGACACCATCTCCCTGTACCTGCCCTGAGCTGGCATCCAGGCCTCGAGGTCGTACTTCTTGGCGGCCACGGCCCCCAGGTCCCCCGTGCATATCGCCACTACCCTGTAGGGCACCTCCAGCCCCTGCCACAGCTCCTCGGCGTTGCGTATCAGCCTCTCGAGCCAGTCCCACGAGTCCTCGGGCTTGCAGAAGACGAACTGCTCGACCTTGTTGAACTGGTGGACCCTGAATATCCCCTTCGTGTCCTTGCCGTGGGCGCCAGCCTCCTTCCTGAAGCAGGGGCTGACGCCAGCGTAGAGGAGGGGGAGCTCCCCCTCCTCCAGCACCTCTCCCATGTGGAGGGCTGCGAGCGGGTGCTCAGCCGTTGCTATGAGGTAGAGGTCCTCGCCCTCAACCTTGTATATCATCTCCTCGAAGTCCTCGAAGCTGATCACGCCCTCGTAGGCCCTCCTCCTCATCATGAGCGGGGGCTCCACAACCTTGAAGCCCCTCTTGGCTAGGTAGTCGAGCGCGTAGAGCATGAGGGCGAAGTCCAGCCACACTAGGTCGCCGAGCAGGTAGTAGAACCTAGAGCCAGCCACCTTAGCTGCCCTGAGGGTGTCGGCCCACCCGAACTCCTCGACGGCTGTGGCGTGGCCTATCGGCCTGTAGTCGATCACCTCGTAGTCCACCTTGTTGTCCCCGATCTGCTGCAGGAACTGCTCGAGGTGCCCCCTCCAGACCTTCGGCTTGCCGTAGAACCTGATGGGCACGTTGTCGCTCTCGTCCCTGCCCACAGGCACGGTCTCGTGGACTATGTTGGGTATGCTGAGTAGGAGCTCGTCCCTCCTCCTCTTGTACTCGCCCGCGAGCTGCTCGAGGCGCTCTATCTCCCTGGACAGCTCCCTGGCCCTCTCGACGGCCCTAGCCCTCTCCTCGCCGCTCAGCTTCCCTATGAGCCTGGCGAGCTCGTTCCTCTCGTGCCTGAGCTGGTCGAGCTTCCTCTGCACGTCCCTCCACAGCTCGTCGTAGGCCCTGGCCTCGTCCACGACCCTCTCGTCTAGCCCCCTCCTCCTCTGCGACCACTTTATCCTCTCGGGGTCGTGCCTCAGGTAGTAAAGCATGCTCCACATGCGGCCCACCGCCGGGCCTCTCTCTCTAAAGCACTAGTGTCGCTCTTTAGTTTTCCGTTCTCGGCCCAGCCTCAGTCCAGGGGCGGCTCGGTGCTAGCCCTCTCCTCCCTCGGCAGCCTCAGCCACTCGAGGAACTCCTCCGAGGGGGGGCGTTCTCGGTGCAGCTCGGGCCTCCTGGCCTCCAGCAGCCTCTCCTCGAGGCCAGCGTACTCGGCCGCGCTCATCACCCTGTGGCCGACGCTCTCAGCAGCTGAGAAGACAGGCTCCAAGCGCTCCCTCCAGTCAGCTGACCTCAGGGTGTGGTGGCAGATTATCAGCTCGGGGACGGACAGCGCCAGCAGCTTGAGGGCCGAGACCCCCGCGCTCACGCTCTCCTCAGGCACCTTGCTCCCGGACAGGTAGAGGGGAGGGCCCCCTATCACGAGCACCTGGGGGGAGTAGTTGAGGATCCTGAGCAGCGAGGCCTCGCACATTGGGCCCTGGACGTCGGGCGCGAAGACTAGGACCTCGTCCTCGTAGCTCACCCTGACCATGAGGACGTAGCCGAGCCTCGTCCCCTCAGGCCCGTGGGGCACCGGCTCGCTCGCCTCAACCCTCGTGTTGCCAATAGTCAGCACGGCCGAGTCCGCCACCCTGACCTCCCTGGCGACGCCCTCCACGCTCCTGAGGAAGGCGTGCCCCCTCCTCAGCTGGCTTGGGTTTATGTTGTTCTTGGGGTCCTTGGCTAGCACGAGCTTGCCCTCGTAGACCTCCCTGTGAGCCTCCTCGCTGCTCCACTCGTACCAGCTCCTGAAGGCCGGGGTCCAGTGGTCGTAGTGGTAGTGCGAGACGAACACCACAGACGACCTCCTGGCGAACTCCGCTATCCTAGCCCTGAGCTCCCTAGCCGCCCTGAACTCTAGCGGGTGGGGCGGCAGCCCGAACCTCCTCGGCGCCAGCGACAGGCCCGCGTCCAGCAGCAGCCTGAGGTCGGGGGTCTCAACGTAGAAGCACATCGCCCTGACCCCCAGGCTCTCCTCGGCGACGGGCACCAGCCTTATGCTCCCCAAGCGGCCCGCCTCGGGCTGCTGGGCTAGCCCATGTCGGAGACGGCCCTCACCACGTCCGTCTTGGCGACTATCCCCGCGAGCTCGTCGCTAGCGTTAAGCACCGGCAAGCCGCTTATGGACTGAGCCACCATCACCCTAGCGGCGTGCGCCAGGTCCTCGTCCTCGCGCACAGTTATCGGGTCGCTGGTCATGAGGTCGGCCACGACCACCGGCAGCCCCTTAGCGAAGAGCGGCCTGAGCGCCCTCCTCGGCACCCTCCTGAGCCCCCTCAGCAGCGGGACGACGAGCGTGAGGTCGGTCATCGTTATTATCCCGACGACCCTCCCGCCCTCCACGACCACGAGCCTGCTGATGTTCTTGGTCACCATCATGAGGGCCGCTTTGAAGACTGAGTCGTGAGGCCTTATGGTGACCACGGGGGAGCTCATGTACTCCTTGACTGAGTGGAGGCCCTCGAACTGGGAGTAGAACCTGCACATGTCCGTCTTAGTGACTATGCCGACCAGCCTCCTGTCCTCGTCGACCACTATGAGCGAGCTTATGCCCTTCCTGAGCATGAGTGAGGCTGCCTCCGGGACTGAGTAGCTGGGCGAGACGACTATCAGGTTCTTCGTCATGGCCTCCGTTAGCCTGACGTCGTCGAGGGCCCTGCCGCCAGCGTCCTCGAGGAGGAAGCCCACGAGGTCCTTGCTCGTGAGGATCCCGACGGGCCTGTACTCCTCGTCCACCGCGACGACCCTGTTGAGGTTGTACCGCTGCATGAGCTTGTAAGCGTCGAGCAGCGTGTCGTCAGGCGATAAGGTCACGACGCTCCTGGTCATCACGTCCCTGACCAAGTAGCCGCTCATGTGAACACAGGGTGAGCGTTGGCTAATAAGGCTTCCCGACCTGGGTGGCTCGCTGGGGCTAGCGGCTGAGTGGACGGTGGGGGCTTTAAAGCATCAGCCGGTTTGGCACTCTTCACCAGTCCGACATCGCAGGCCTCATCACTCGGTGACAATCTGTGGCGCAGGGCAGATTAGTCCTTTTCGCCCGTGGAAAGGATAAAAGTTGGCGCGGTAAGAACTACACGGCTGGTGGTAGCGTTGCCGGTCAAGGTCTGCGGCTGGGTCAACAGCAAGAGGGAGGTCGGCGGCATAGTGTTCCTCGAGGTGGTCCCAGGCCTCCAGCTGAGGCCCGTGGTGGTCGTCGCCAAGAGGGACGAGGACGAGGCCGTGTGGAGGGCCGCCAAGAGAGTGCGAGTCGGCTCAGCCGTGGAGGTCGTGGGCGAGTTCAAGGAGAGGTCCATTAGCAGGCGCGGCAGGGAGATGAGGCCGACCTCCGTCAGGGTTCTCTCCGAGCCCGTGGGGAAGCTCCCCATCGACGTCACCGGCAAGACCGGCGCGCTCCTCGACACGAAGATAGAGTACAGGTACTTGACCCTCAGGCTGCCTAGGGAGAGGGCGGTGTTCAAGGTTAGGGCGGCGGTCGTGAGGGCGGCGAGGGAGTTCTTCGAGAGGGAGGGGTTCCTCGAGGTGCACACGCCCAAGATATGCGGCGCTGGGGCCGAGGGCGGGGCCACGGTGTTCTCGCTGGACTACTTCGGGAGCAAGGCGTACCTGTCCCAGAGCCCCCAGCTCTACAAGCAGATGCTGGTGGCTGGCGTCCCCAGGGTCTACGAGATAACCCCCTACTTCAGGGCTGAGAAGTTCGACACGCCCAGGCACCTGAACGAGAGCTGGGGGATAGACGCCGAGGTGGCGTTCATCTCCGGCGTGGAGGACGTCATGCAGCTGCTGGAGAGGCTCGTGGCCCATATAGTCGACAGGGTCTCTAAGGAGTGCAGCGAGGAGCTTGAGCTCCTGGGGGCTGAGCCGCCCAAGGCGAGGGTGCCCTTCAAGAGGCTCGACTACGGGGAGGCCGTCGAGCTGCTGCGCTCCGAGGGCGTGGACGTAAGGTGGGGCGACGACTTCGGCGCCCCCGAGGAGGCTAAGCTGGGCGAGATCATGGAGCGAGAGGGCCACGACTTCTACTTCATCGTCAACTACCCGTGGGAGGCCAAGCCGTTCTACGTAATGAGGGAGGGAGAGACCTGCCGCTCCTTCGACCTAGACTGCAGGGGCCTCGAGCTGGCCTCAGGCGGGCAGAGGGAGCACAGGTACGACGAGCTCGTCAGGAACATGGTGGACAAGGGCCTCGACCCGAGCGACTTCAGCTTCTACCTCGAGGCGTTCAGGCACGGCATGCCGCCCCACGGCGGCTTCGGCCTGGGGGTCGAGAGGCTGCTAATGAGGCTCCTCGGCCTGAGGAACATAAGGGAGGCGATACTCTTCCCGAGGGACAGGCGCAGGCTGACGCCCTGAGCTACCCGGCGTGCCTCTTGACGAACCTCTCAACCCTATCCAGGGCCTCCTCCAGCACCTCGATCGGCGGTAGGAACACCATCCTCACGTGCCCCTCGCCGAACTGGCCGAAGCCCGAGCCGTGGACCACGAGGACGCGCTCCTCCGTTAGGAGCCTCAGCGTGAACTCCCTGTCGCTGCCCCAGTCGCCTTTCGGGATCCTCGGGAATATGTAGAAGGCGCCCCTCGGCAATACGGCCTCCATGCCAGGGATCTCGGAGAGCCTCTTCCACACGTAGTCCCTCCGCTCCCTCAGCTTCTCGAGCATGCCCGGTAGGTGCTCCTCGGCGACTCGCAGCGCCGCTATGGCCGCCCTCTGGACTGGCGTCGACGCGCACAGCCTAGTCCTCGCCATGTTAACGAGCGCCCTCGTGAGGGCCTCCCCCACCTCGCCAGCCTCGTCAACGACGTACAGGTAGCCAAGCCTCCAGCCAGTCATCAGGTAGACCTTGGAGAAGCCGTTGAGGATCACCGCGGGGACGTCCTTGGCGAGGGAGGCGACGCTCACGCGTACCCCCTCGTACACTATCTGGTCGTAAATCTCGTCAGAGACCACTAGCAGCTTGTGCTCGGCCGCCACGTCCAGCATCTCCCTGAGGGCCCGCTCGCTGTAGAGGGCCCCAGTGGGGTTGTTGGGGTTTATTATGACCAGCGCCTTGGTCCTCTCGCTCACCTTCCTCCTCACGTCGTCGACGTCTGGCGACCAGCCCTCCTCCTCCAGGCACCGGTAGAAGACTGGCTTGCCTCCGTAGATCCTGGCGATAACTGGGTAGAGCGGGTAGGAGGGGCCGGGGAGCAGGACCTCGTCCCCCGGGTCCAGGGACACGGCCATCACGAAGTTTATCGCCTCTGAGACGCCCTGCGTGACCACCACGTCGTCGGCCGTTATGTCCGCGCCGCTGACCCTCCTCTCCCTCTCGGCTATCGCCTCCCTGAGCTCCCCGTCCCCCTCAGAGGCCGAGTAGAAGTTGTAGCCCCTCACCACGGCCTCGTACAGCGCCTCCTTGACCGGCCTCGGGGTATCGAAGTCGTACTTGAGGGGGTCGCCGATGTTGAGGTATATCACCCTGTGGCCCTTGCGCTCCAGCTCGCGGGCGAGCGGCACGAACTCCCTTATCGCGTACCGGACGCCACCCACCCTCTCGGCCAGAGAAAACGGCATCGTCCCATCCACCCTACATAGGCGGGGTGGCCATTTTATGCTTTGTCTCCCCTCCTTCTGGGGAGTCCGCTGACTCCTTTCTCGTCACCGCTCGGGTGCCTGCCCTCTTCACCCTCCCCACAACTACACTCCCGCCCGCGGCTTATATCTCCTGCTAGCCCCTCACCCATGTAGGCGCCCTCGTAGGGCACTGTTCTCCCCGACAGCTTGATGAAGAGTAGCTGGACGACCCGCGCGTTCCTCTTGATCCTCACACCGTGAGGGTTCACCACGATCAGCAGCGAGACCCCCCTGCCCCTGTACCCCGGGTCCCAGACCGCCGTGACCACGAACGCCCCCATGCGCAGCAGGCTCGACCTAGGCCTCCCCACGGCCACCACGTCCAGCGGCACGCTGACGACCTCGTTGTACCTGATCAGGTAGGCCCCAGGCCTCAGGTGCGCCCAGCCGTCGGGGCCGAAGGGCACCGGCCTCAGATCAGAGAGCACCCTCTCCTCGTTGGTGAAGTCTATGGAGCCGCAAGACGCGAACTCGTAGACCTCCCGGACCGTTAGGTCCACGCCAGCTGGCTGAACTTGGACTTGAGCATCGATGAGCCCCTCGATGAGGGGCGGGCTGGCCTGCAGGTGGGCGAGTATCTCGTCCCTCGTGAGTATCATGTGTGAGGTGAGGCGAGGGGGCCTAATTACCTTAGCTCTCGGGATAGCGCGCTCGCGGCTTGGAGTGGAAAAGTATATAATGAGTAAGGAGGTATTTTCTGAAGACCACGAGGTGGGCAGTGTGTCAGCACAGGAGGGAGTGATCTTAGTCGGCCAGAAAGCAACGCCGAACTACGTGCTAGCGACCGTGACGCAGTTCAGCCAGGGCGCCACCAAGGTCATCATCAAGGCTAGGGGCAGGGCCATCTCCAGGGCCGTCGACACTGCCGAGATGGTGAAGCGATTCCTGCAGAACAGGGTCGAGGTCCAGGAGGTCAAGATAGGGAGCGAGCGCGTGGGCGAGCCAGGCAAGGAGAGGACCGTCTCCACCATAGAGATAGTGCTAGTCAAGAAGGGCTAGGAAGCTGCGCCCAACAAAATAATTTTTTATAGGAGACTCAGCGCCTTGTTTACCGCCTCCCCGAGGAGCGGGCTCACGTCCACCTCGGAGACGGGGGATGGCACTGTGTTCGTGGCGACCACCCTCTTGGCACCTGCCCTTGCCATTCTCTCCTGAGC
>CAZCFI010000007.1:10188-20801 GCA_964497915.1 uncultured Thermoproteales archaeon | reverse complement strand
CCCCGAGACCAGGAGCGCGTGAGTGCATGCCGCGTAGACCTCCTTAGCCCCCTGCTCCAAGGCAGACTTAGCGGCGAGCGCTATCGTGCCCCCCGTGCTTATTATGTCGTCGATTATGACCGCGACCCTGCCCTCAACCGACAGTCGCTTGGGCACTGCCCTCACCTCGCCCGTGACCCTGTCCCTGACCTTCTCGACGTAGTCGAAGTCGGCGCCCAGCAGCTCAGCTGCCGCCTTCGCCCTGGCGAGCCCGCCCTTGTCGGGCGAGAGGACTACCACCTCCTCGCCAGCCGGGATGGCCGCCCGCACCCACTCGACCAGCGCTGGCACCGCGCTCACGTTGACCACGGGCACCTTGGAGTACTCCACTATCTTCTCGCTGTGGAGGTCGACGGTCACCACGCAGTCGACGCCAGCGCACTCAAGGCACTTCAGCACCGTCTTGACGCTGATGGCCTCGCCCTCGAGGAACCTCTTGTCCTGCCTGGAGTAAGCCAGGTACGGCACCACCGCCACCACGCGCTCGGCTCCCAGGTCCTTGGCGGTGTCGGCCATCAGGAGGAGCTCGACCAGGTGCTTGTCCTGAGGTGGGTAAAGCGACTGTACTAAAATCGCGGTCCCGCTCAGCCTGGGCCTCGGATACCTTATGTACGACTCCCCGTCGGGGAAGATCTTGTGCTGTATCACTAAGTGCTCGGCCTCCAGCCGCTTAGCGAGCGCTGCGTCGATGCCGTTAGAGGCGGGGCCGCCGACCACCAGCATGAGGGGCACCCGTACGTGAGATAGAACGGTCGGTCAATATTTAAGTTGGTACCTAGGGACTCCTAAGGGTGGTCGCATGCCCGCTAGGGCCGCGGCCCTGGCCGCCATCGCCATCCTGCTCCTAGCCCAGCCAGCTGGCGAGCGGCTGGTGAGGTTTAAGCTAGTGGCTGAGGGCGCCAGGGTCGACGGCTTCACCATACTGGTCTTCAGGCGCTCGGACAGAGCACTGGTGATGGTCGTTAGCGTCGCTGAGGGCGACGCCGTGACCGTGTCCCTAAGGGCCGACGACTACGTGGTGGGTGCCTATTCTAAGATAGGCGGCGTGGTCTACGCTGGCTACCGCTCGGTGCCCCGCGAGACCCGCGAGGTCGCCGTGGTGCTGAGGCCTCTAGCCCAGCTGGCTAAGAGCAGGGTCTCCGTGCGCCTCGGCCTGAGCGAGACGAGGGCCTCAGCCACTAGGCCAGCCTACCTGGAGCTCGTCGTGCCCGGGCTCGGCGTAGTGGGTAGGGTCAAGCTGAGCAACCAGACCGCAGAGCTGCCCGCAGTGCCCGCGCTGGTGGCTTGCAGAGTCGGGGGGCTAGTTAGCTGGGGGGTGTTCCTGCCAGGCGACAGAGCGGTGAGTATCACCGCCCCCTCCCCGACGAGGGCCGCGGGGGTGAGGGGCCTCAGCGCCCTCAGCCTGCCTAAGGGGACGCTCATGGAGGGGAGGGGTCGGCGAGCGGGCCCTCTGCTGCTTGTCGCAGCAATTGTAATATCCCTGAGCGCGGCTTATGTATCGTACGTCGCTGCGCGCAGGTACGTGAGGCAGCGAGTGGAGGCCTAGCTGAGGATGGCGGAGGGTGAGGGGGGCCGCTTAGAGGGGACGACGCTCAGAGTCTACAGGTTCATGCTGATCCACGGCAAGCCCGTCGGCGTCAGGGAGCTCCAGAGGAGACTGGGGCTCAGCAGTCCGAGCGTGGCCGCCTACCACCTCAGCAAGCTGGAGAGGCTCGGGCTGGTCGAGAGGCTGGTGGATGGGAAGTACGTCGCGAGGAGGCACGCCAAGTTGGGCGTGGTGAGCGACGTGGTGGTCCTCGGGAGGCTCGCCTTCCCCAGGTACGTATTCTACGCCGTTCTGACGTCGTCGCTGACCGCCTTCTACCTATACGCGCTCCTCTCAAACTTAGTTGAGGCCCGCGCCTTGGGAGCCGTCGCGCTCCTCCTGGCGTGCGCGATCCTGTGGAGGGAGGCGCTGAGCTCCCTCAGGAGCTGAGGCGGGAGGCGTACACCCTGTAGCCACCGCCAGCAGCTAGAACCTCAACGTTCCCGAAGACCTCCTCCATCCTCGCCATGAGCCTCCTCCCTCCCTTGTTGTGGCGCGCCACCAGCTGGAGGAGCCCTCCCTCGACCAGGTGCTCCGGCGCTCCGTCGACTATCCTCAGGCAGGTCTCCATGCCAGCCGATATCGGCGGGTTGGCGACTATGGTGTTGAACCTCTCGCCCCTCACCGGCTCGTACAGGTCCCCCCACCTGACCTCGGCGTTAGGAACGCCGTTCAGCCTCAGGTTCAGCCTGGCTAGCCTGACAGCCCTCCTGTTTATGTCCGTCATCACGACGTAGCCCCTCGGCGCCAGCTTGGCGGCCACTATGCCGATTACGCCGTACCCGGTGCCCAGGTCCAACACTCGCCACCCGTCCTCGACCACCATGCTCTCGACAAGGAGCCTGGTGCCCCTGTCCAGCCTCGCGGCGGAGAACACGCCCGGGCTGCTGACTATCCTGACCGTCAGCCCCCTTACGGCGACGGTGAACTCGTACCTCCCCCTCCTCCCTAGGGGCTCCTCCGAGAAGTAGTGGGAGGCCATGCTACCGGCTGAGGATCTCCTCCAGCTCGACGTCGCTGACCACCCTGACCACCCTCCAGTACGATATGCGGCCCCTCGGTATCTGCTCCACGAGGCCCTTGCTCCTCAGAAGCCTGAGCGTCTGGTAGAGCGTGGCATAGTCTATATTGGGCACGACAGCTATCGCCCTCATGAGTATCTCAGAGGTCGGCTTCTCCTCTTTAAACTCGGCCAGCATGTGATATATTTTCTTGGCGCGCTCGACGGTGCTCCTCAGCCTCCTCCTCCCCATCTCTCCCAGCCCTGAAAAAGATTTCCCATTTTACTTTTAAGTTTTCTCATAGAAGGACCTAATCGCCCTCATGAGCCCGCCTAAGTCGTCGACCACGACTGCGCTCTGGCTGAGGTCGGGGCTCAGCTCCGCAACTCTCCTGTCCTCAAACCTCCTGTCGAGCACCACGATGACGGCCCTGTCTCCTCTCGACCTGATGGCCCTGCCAGCCGCCTGGCGCACCCGCGTCACGGCTGGCACTAGGAACGTCATGTCCCACGCCCTCTCCCTGCTGCCCAGCTTGATGGACAGCACGTCCTCCAGGAACTTAGTCGGCACGTCGGGCTCTGGGTACGGCATGCCGACCACGACCACCGCCCTGACCAGGCTCCTCCCCTCCCTAGTGAACTCCACTCCCTCAACGACCTTGCCCCCTGCCACGGCCAGCACGAGCGACTTGCCTAGGCTCCTCACGGCCCTCTCGACGTCCTCGATCTTGGTGTCCTGCCTCTCGACCATCACCCCCTCAGCGCTTAAGTAGGGCCTAACGGACTTCATGAGGTCGTAGGAGGGGAACACCGCCAGCACGACTCCCGGGGGCGAGGCCTCGTACACCGCGCTCACGTACTCAGCCAGCCTCCTGAACATGCGCTCCGTCCTCTCGCTGTACCTAGTGGTGACCTCTCTGGACACCACCACCAGCCTATTGTCGGCCGGAAACGGGCTAGGGAGCCTCAGCTCGCTAACGCGCTCCCGGGGCAGCCCCAGCATGAGGGCTAGGTAGTCGCTGGGGGGCAGCGTGCCGCTCATCATGACGCACGCGCAGACGGCCTCGAACAGCTTGCTTGAGGTGGGAGCTGGCAGGACGCACCTGTGGCACAGCCTCACCGAGCCGTCCTCCCGCTCAGCATAGAGCACGTAGCCCTCCCTCCTCCCGTAGACGCTCTTGATGAGCGAGTACACCCTGAGGACGTGGGACCTCATCGTGCCCTCCCTCAGGTACTTAGCCACCAGCACCTTGTTGACTAGCTCCTCCGCCTCTGGCGGCACGGCGACGTGCGCCACGAAGTCGTGGGGCGAGAGCACTGGGCTTCGGGCCCTCTTAGCCCTCCTCATGTAGGCCTGGAGGCTGGCCAGCATTCTAGCCAGCGCCTCCAGCTCCGGCCCCCTCAGATACTCCCTGACCTCCCTCCTCGCGGCCCTGACGGTGGCCTCGCTCACTGAGGCGCTGTAGATCTCAGATAAGCCTCCGGGCAGGTTGTGGGCCTCGTCTATCACCACGACGACATCGCTGAGCTCGAGGCCCAGCGGCGGCAGGAACGACTCCCTCGTCTTATCGTCGAAGAGGTACCTGTACGTGCCTATGATGACGTCGGCGCGCCTCGCCAGCGCCCTAGCCACCTCGTACGGGCACAGGCCAGCCCTCTTGCAGGACTCGATGAAGTCGAGTGGGGTGGGGGAGTGGGCCATGAGGAGCTCTGCTGCCCGAGGGCTGACCCTCAGCGCCCTCTCGTAGTACCTGCAGAGGCCGCGCTCCCTCAGGAACTTGCACTGGCTGAGGAACTCCTCGTACTCGAGGAGCTCGGCCCCCCTCAGCGCGCACATCTCCCGCTTGTTCCTAAAGAAGCTCAACCTAATCCTAACGCCCCTCCTGATGAGCCTCCTGAGCTCCCTGAAGGGGGCCTGGGCCTGGCTCTTGGTCCTGGCCAGGTACAGGACGACTCTGCCAGCCTCGAGTGCCGCCTCGAGTGCCCCGATGAGGACGGCTACGGTCTTACCAGCGCCCGTCGGGTACTCGACTAGCTCTATGCGGCCCTCAGAGACCGCCTCGTAGACCGCTCGGGCTATCTCGCGCTGCCCAGCCCTCCACTCAGCGTAGGGAAAGGCTTCAAAGAGCCTCATGACGGGCCACGCTAGCTAGATATCCTCCTGCGGGCCCCTTGATATACCTTCTCTCGCCAGCCACTAAGGCCGCTGATCAGCTAATGGAGGGCTCAGGGCAGCCCCCAGTGCTCGCGCAGTACTCTGATGACGTCGCGTTTGAGGGCCTCGTACCTCCTCAGCACTCGCGCCTCGCTCTCCCTCGGGGGGCCGCTGGCCGAGGGCGCATCCCCAAAGGCCAGCCAGCGGCAAACCCTCAGCACTAGCTCGCTGAGCGCGGGGCCGTAGCCCCCCTCCAAGCACAGGACAGCGCCAGCGCTCGACCTCACTGCCCAGTCCAGTACGAGCTCGTAGGCCCTCAGGTAGCCCTCCGTTGAGACCATGAGCCCTGTCATGGGATCCAACTCGTGCGCGTCAAAGCCAGCTGACACGAGGACTAGCTCGGGCCCGAACTGCTCGATTAGCGGCAGCACCACCGCGCTGATGGCGTCGAGGTACACGTCGTCGGAGGCTCCTGGGGGGAGGGGGACGTTCACCTTTGTCCCCGCCGCCTCGCCCAGCCCGCACTCCTCAGGGAAGCCAGTCCCTGGGTATATTGTGGCTGGGTCCTGGTGCAGGCTGACGTACAGAGCTCGCGGCTCCGCCTCGAACGCCTCCTGAGTGCCGTTGCCGTGGTGCGCGTCGAGGTCAACTATGGCGACCCTCCTGAGCCCCGAGTTGAGAGCAGCCTTGGCCGCTATCGCGACGTTGTTAAATATGCAGAAGCCCTGAGTGGGGGCACCCATGGCTACGCCGCGGGGGCCAGCGTGGTGGCCAGGGGGCCTCACGAGAGCGAACGCCGCCCTGCACTGCCCCCTCAGCACGAGCTCTGCAGCCTCTAGCGAGGCGCTGGCGGCTAGCAAGGCGACGTCGAACGATGGCGGGCTCAGGTACGTGTCCGCGTCCAGCCACTCAGCGCCGCTCTCGACGAGTGCCTTGACTCGCCTCACGTACTCCTCAGAGTGCACGAGCGTGAGCGCCTCCTCACCGCGTCCCCTCGGCTC
The DNA here is from genome assembly GCA_964497915.1 of uncultured Thermoproteales archaeon. GTDB lineage: Archaea > Thermoproteota > Thermoprotei > Thermofilales > CAYSTQ01 > CAZCFI01. Next base: position 15,021 of record CAZCFI010000007.1, on the reverse strand, counting down.
CCTCAGCAGGCGCGACAGTCGCTGATCGCCTCGCAGCGCCTCGATCACCGCCCTCAGCCTGTCGGGCGACTCGGGGTGGGGCCCGCTAGGCGCGTGCCTCAAGAAGGTGTCGCTGTACAACACCGCGAGCCTCGCGCCGCTCATCACGTGATCCTGATCTTGGTCTCCTCCTTTATCACTCTAAGCACGTACATGGTCCTCGTGGACAGTATGCCCTCGATGGAGCCTATCTTGTCGAGCAGCCTAGCGAGCTCCTCCCTGCTCCCCACCCTTATCTTGAGTATTGCGTAATACTCCCCGGTAACGTCGTATATCTCGTAGATGTCGTCAATCGCCTTGAGCTCGTCGAGCACCTCGTTGAACCTCTTCGGGTCAGCCGTGATGGCTATTATGGCCACGATGCCCTTGCCGACCTTCTCCGGGTCGACTATTGCCTGGAAGCCCTTTATCACGCCCCTCTCCCTAAGCTTCTTTATCCTGAGGTGGATCGTCGCCTCGCTCACGCCTAGCTCCTTGGATAGCTTGGAGTATGGCATCTTAGCGTCCTCCTGGAGCAGCTCCAGCAGTCTCTTGTCCACCTCATCGAGGTTAGCTCGCGGCAATTCTCCCACCCTAAATTTATTCACCGCCACTTATACTCAACTTAATGTTATTAGGGAGAGAGCAATAGGTTCTTAATAAGATTTTTGCTGATCCTTGAGACCTCCTGACCTGCGAAACGTTAAATTCGAAGCTAGACCCTAGCGCTAATGGGGGCCTCCTTGGGTAGCGAGGAGATAATATACCTGACGCCCGCTAAGGGCAGGGCCAGGAGACTGATGGGCAAGGGGCTCCGCCGAGTGCTGGCAGTGGTCGTCAGCCCATTCGCCACCTACGAGGACATAGGCTCGGAGCCCGAGTTCTTCGGGCCGTGCGTGCTGATAGCCGCGTTGCTGCTCCTAGCGCTGCTAGACAAGTACGTCGCCCTGTCCGCCTCAAGCTACGTCAGGGGGGCTGCCAGCGCCGCTGAGCCCGTCGTCAGAGTGCTGAGGGGATACTTCGTGGTTAGCTACGCTGGTAACGTCACGGAGCTGCCCAGCGCCCAGCTTCAGCCCGGCCCGCCCGTCCTGCTGAGGGCGCTGGACTCGGTCCTCGCGCTAGCCCTAGCGGGGCTCGGCCTCAGGCTCGCCACCCTGTACATTGTGGCTGCCCTAACGGCGCTGGGGCTAAGGGGAGGCACTAGGGGGATGCTGGCCGCCACCTGCTACACGCTGAGCGTGGCGGTCATCCAGCAGGCAGTGGGCGTCGCCCTAAAGGCTGCAGCGCTCTCCCAGGTGAAGGGCATCGTCGTCGTGCTGCCGCCTGAAGAGGCGCCCGCTGAGGACCTGAGGATGATACTGAGCGGCGTCGCCGCCTGGCTGTCCACGCAGACCGGCTACGCTCAGGCGATGTCGCTAGTAAGCTGGGCCGCCTCGCTGTGGCAGCTGGTGATGCTGGTGGCCCTCTTCATGGGGGTGTCGAGGCTGAGCCTGGCTAGGTCCATAGTCGCAGCCATCGCCACCTACGCCGTGACCTCGCTGGTCTTGGCGCCCATATACGCAGCGCTGCTGAGACTAGGCTAAGCTTATTAAGAGGCGCGGGCAGTCTCAAGAGGGGGGCTCGCCCCATGTCACTCTGGAAGTTGAGGCTGACTATGTACTCGACCCTGGCCCTGATAATTGGGGCCACGACGCTCGTGCTCCTACTGCTCCTAAGAGCCTCTGGCCTAGCCCTAGGCCTCGGCCCCCTGATAGCCATCGTGGCCGCCTTCAACATAGTGCAGTGGCTCATCGCGCCCTACGTCATAGAGGCCGTCTATAGGGTGAGGGAGGCTGACCCAGTGAGGTACAGGTGGCTCCACGAGGTCGTTAGCGAGCTCTCCGAGAGGAGCGGCATAGAGAGGCCCAAGGTCATGATCGCCGACGTCCCGATACCGAACGCGTTCGCCTACGGCTCTCCGCTGACGGGGAGCAGGGTCGCCGTGACCACGGGGCTGCTGTCGACACTCAGCAGGGACGAGGTCGAGGCAGTGTTAGGGCACGAGCTGGGCCACCTGGCTCACAGGGACGTGGCCGTGATGATGGCGGTCTCCCTCCTGCCCGCCGTGCTCTACTACGTCGGCTATGCGCTGCTCTACGCGCCCAGCCGCAGGGACGAGGAGGGCGGCGGGGCTGCCGCCTTAGGCCTGCTCATGCTCCTCGCCTCCTTCGTGCTGAATCTCTTCGTGCTCGGGTTCAGCAGGCTCAGGGAGTACTACGCCGACAGGCACAGCGCGATGATCGTCGAGCGCGGCGCTAGGAAGCTCCAGCTAGCCCTAGCCAAGATCGTCGACGCCACGAGCAGGCTAGCGGCTAGGGGGCTTAGCATGAGCAGGTACAGCAGCTTTAAGGCCCTGCTGATAGCCGACCCCACGAGGGCAGTCTCTGACGCCTACTACGTCTCAGGCTACATGAGGGGCTACGCCCTGGTCGAGAGGCTGAAGCGCAGGAGGCTCACGCTGCTAGACCAGGTCGAGGAGCTGTTCTCGACGCACCCCAACATAGTCAAGAGGCTGAGGGCCTTAGACGAGGTGGCGGCTGAGCTGGGGCAGGCGTGAGGTGAGAGCACGCTACTTTACGAGTGCGAGGCGAGGCGGATCCTCGAGCTCCGCGGCGTCCCCGTGCCCAGGGGCGGCCTGGCTAGCTCGCCCGCCGAGGTCAGGCAGCTCATCGAGGAGCTAGGCGGCAGGGCTTACCTCAAGGCTCAGGTGCTGGGCAGCGGCAGAGCGAAGGCTGGCGGGGTGAGGCGCGCCGACTCCCCCGAGCTGGGGGAGGAGCTGGCAAGGAGCATGCTCGGCTCAACAGTCCTGGGGCAGCGAGTCGACAGGCTCCTGGTGGTTGAGACAGTCGACATAGCCTCCGAGCTGTACGTGGGATTCATAGCGAACCCTGAGGAGCTCACGGTCTCGCTCCTGGCGTCGCCCCACGGGGGGGTGGACGTGGAGGAGCTGTCCAGGGGCGAGCTGCTCAGGATAGAGATCGACCCGCTGATGGGGCTCGCCGACTTCATGAAGAGGGAGGTGGCTAAGTTCCTCAGGCTCCCCAGGAGGGCGCGAGAGCAGCTACGCGATCTGCTTGAGACCCTGTACGACATCTACTGGAGCTATGACTGCGAGTTCCTGGAGGTCAACCCACTCGCCCTCACCACAGATAACCGCCTGGTGGCCATAGACGTGAGGATGTCGGTGGACGACAGCTCGCTGTTCAGGCACCCGGAGCTCAGGGAGGCGTACCTGAAGAGGCTCAGCGAGAGGGAGGCCGCGGCGCGCGAGCACGGGTTCAGCTACGTCGAGCTAGACGGTAACGTGGGGGTCATAGGAAACGGTGCCGGGCTCACCATGGCCACCATGGACATGATATCGGACATGGGGCTTAGGCCAGCCTTCTTCCTCGACGTCGGGGGCGGTGCGTCGTCGTCCAGGGTTCGCGAGGCCCTGAGGATAGCGCTCAGCCACCCGAGGGTGAGGGCAGTCCTCATGAACATACTGGGCGGGATAACCAGGTGCGACGAGGTCGCCAAGGGCATAGTGGAGGCCCTGAGCGCCGCGCCGCGGAGGGTCCCCCTGGTCGTCAGGCTCTCAGGCACCAACGAGGAGGAGGGGAGGCGCATACTGGAGGCCCACGGGATCAGGTACTTCACCAGGATGGAGGAGGCGGTGTCGGCGCTAGCCGAGATCCTCAGGTGACCGGCATGGGGGTGCTCGTCGGGCAGGAGACTAGGGCGCTAGTGCAGGGGGTCACGGGCCGCGAGGGCAGCTTCCACACCAGGCTCATGCTCGACTACGGGACGAGGGTCGTGGCTGGCGTGACGCCCGGCAAGGGGGGCCAGGAGGTCCACGGGGTGCCGGTCTACGACTCCGTGAGGGAGGCCCTGGCAGAGCACCCCGAGGTCAACGCCTCCGTGGTCTTCGTCCCGGCCAGGTTCGCCAAGGACGCCGTCCTCGAGGCCGTCTCCGCTGGCATAAGGCTCGTCGTGGTCATCACCGAGCACATACCCCTCCACGACGAGCTCGCCATGATCAGGTACGCCAAGCTGGTGGGGACCACGATAGTGGGCCCCAACACCCCCGGCGTCATCTGCCCCGAGGAGAGGTGCAAGCTTGGCATAATGCCGGCTAAGATGTTCGAGAGCGGCGTGGTGGGGCTTGTCTCCAGGAGCGGCACCCTGGCCTACGAGGTGGCGAGGAGGCTGAGTGAGGAGGGCTTCGGGATATCCACATTCATTGGGCTGGGGGGAGACCCCGTGGTGGGCCTCAGCATGGTAGAGGCAGTCAAGATGCTCTTCAGGGACGAGGCCACGCGGTGCGTGGTGGTGGTCGGCGAGATAGGCGGCACCATGGAGGAGAGGCTAGCCGACTACATAGCGTCTAGGGGCGCTGAGAAGCCAGTGGTGGCCTTCATAGCGGGCAGGTCAGCCCCCAGGGGCAAGAAGATGGGGCACGCGGGCGCCATAGCGTACGCTGGCGTCGGGACGGCTGAGAGCAAGATATCCAGGCTCAGGAGGGCAGGCGTCCCCGTGGCTAGGAGCGTAAGTGATATAACGAGCCTGGTCGCCAAGTATATCAGCTAGGTGTCGGGATGCCCAAGACGTGCACTGGCTGCGTGTTCTACTCCAGAGCGAGGAGGAGGTGCATAAAGCTCGGAGTGCCCGTCGACGACCCCAAGAAGCCCCCCTGCATGCCGCCAGAGGAGTCCGCCGCTGAGGCCAGCGCTGAAGCCCGCGCCGCTCCCAGCCCTCCTGCCGCTGAGGAGCGCGCCCCCTCGCGCCCCGAACCCC
>CAZCFI010000007.1:0-10178 GCA_964497915.1 uncultured Thermoproteales archaeon | reverse complement strand
CCAGGGGGCAGGGGGAGAGCGGGCACTCCCAGCGCTCCTCTCCCAGCGCTCCCTGCGGCAGCCAAGCGAGTCACGGTGGGGGACGAGCTGTCTAGGGTCTTGGACGAGCTGATCAGGGTCAGGAGGGAGCTAGAGGAGTTCATGAGGACCTACTTCAAGTTCAGGGAGGAGGCGATGAGCGGGAGGGTGGGCGTCGTCCGCAGCGAGCGCGACCTGAGGCTAGCCCTGAGGGACTTGGAGGAGAGGAAGGAGCTGCTGCATAAGAGGCTCATTGAGTTGGACAAGAGGGCCATTGAGCTCGGGGCCGTTAGGTGCCCCGTCTGCAACTTTCCAGTAGCGCCCTCGGAGGACAGGTGCCCCTACTGCAGGACCCCCAGGCGCTGAGTTAACGATTAAATTGCCGTGGCGCTCGTTCTAATCAGGTGGGAGCGTGGGCTCCATAAGGTGGCTTGGCCACGCTGCCTTTGAGGTCGTGCTCGACGGGGTGAGGGTCCTCATAGACCCCTGGATCAGGGGCAACCCAGCCTGCCCCGCGTCGCTCTCAGAGATCTCAGAGTGCGACCTGGTGCTGGTCACTCACGACCACGGCGACCACCTGGGCGACGCGTACGAGGTGGCCAAGCGGACCGGAGCCACGCTCGTGGCGATCTACGAGCTGGCTCAGGAGGCGTCGAGGAGGGGCGTGCCGAGCGCCGTGGGGATGAACGTGGGCGGCACCGTTGAGGTCAAGGGCCTCAGAGTGCTCATGGTGCCAGCCCACCACTCCTCGAGCCTTGGGCAGCCGGTCGGCTTCTTCGTGATGGGGCGCGAGGGCACAGTCTACCACGCTGGCGACACCGGCATAGTGCACGACGTGGCGCTCTACGCCGAGCTCCACCCGGTGGACGTGGCGCTCGTGCCCATAGGCTCAGTGTATACGATGGGGCCCGAGGAGGCGGCCTACTTCGTCTCGCTGATAAAGCCCAAGGTGGCCGTACCGATGCACTACAACACATTCCCCGCGATAAAGCAGGACCCCAAGGTGTTCGAGAGGCTAGTCAAAAAACGCGCGCCGGGAGTGAGGGTCGTAGTGCTCAGGCCCGGCCAGTCCTGGGAGTTCTAGGCGGCGCCCTTCCTAAGCCTCTCAAAGTACTCCCTAGCCTTTCTTATGTACGCCCTCCTCTCATCCAGGCTGAGGGACCTCCACAGGAGTAGCTGCTTCCTCACCTCGTCGGCGAAGGCCCTGACCCCCCTCAGCCAGACGTGCTCCATGCCGCCCAACCTCTTGATGTGCAATACCGTCCTTACGACCTGGGAGCCGAAGGGCACTAGGAAGTTCACATCGCCCGTCATGACGACTCCGTAGTCGAACGGCCTCACCCTGACCCTGGTCCTCAGGGCCTTCAGCTCGCCGTCCGGCGTCGTGCGCTCCTCCACCCTCATCTCCTCGACCATGAACCTCTTGGCCTCGGTCTCGAGCTTGAAGAGCTCGAGGTACTCCATTAGGTAGTAGATGAGGCCCTCCAGCTCGAGCGGGCTCACGACGACGGGGATGTTTATTATGTACTCATCACCCCTCCTGACGCCAGCCCTCTCCAACTTCCACTTCCTCTCGAAGGAGGGCGTGACGCTCCTTGACGCGAGCCTTATTGGGTACAGCACCGCCGCCAGTATGACCAGTATCGACACGAGGACCGCCACGGCGACGTACGACGAGGAGGTGTTGGCCTTGAGTCCAGGCACGAAGTACGGCGTGGAGACGCCCACTAGGTAGCCTATGAAGCCTGAGACTACGCCTATGACGATGAACTCCGCTAGGAACAGGCCAGCCACGTGCACCGGCGAGAGGCCGACTGCGCTGAGGATGTCGACCTCCCTCCTCCTCTCGTACACGGCGCCGAAGCCAGTGTTCATGATTATGAGCACTATTATTATTGAGGGCAGCAGCACCTCGCTCCCCACGACCTGCTCGAGCATGACCCTGGTGAACACCTTGACCTCTCCGCCCCTACAGGCGTAGACCTTGAGCCTGCTCCTAGCGGTCAGCCTCTTCGCGATGTCGTAGATCTTCTCAGGATTCTTGAGTGTGACAGCTACGTTGAAGACAGCTCCGTAGTGCTTGAGGACTACTCTGTACGGGACTATCATGAACTCGCTTGGGTCGAGCCTAACAGCCTCGCCCGCCGCCACCCTGGCCTGGCCCGTCACCTCAAACGTGAACGGCGCCATGCTCTCCCTGTTGAGGTCGTACAGCGCCCTGAACATGTCCTCGTCGAAGAAGCCCACCACTCTGAAGTTGTCGCCCTCGAAGCTTATGTAGTCGCCGACGGAGACGTTGTACATCTCCTTGAAGCTGTAGGGCAGTACGCACTCGAGCGCGCTGTCGCTGGATACGAACCTGCCCTCTATGACTATCCCGTCTATGCCGCTCACGTACTTCTCGACCGTGGAGAGCCCCAGCAGCCCCTTTATGTAGAAGGACTTCCCGGTGGCGACGTGGGTGACCTTGAGGTAGCCCCTCTCAGTCCTCACGGGCAGGCCCAGCAGCGCGGCCACTACGGTGGGCTCGAAGTAGGCCCTGGGTGCTAGGTACTCAATGTCGCCCGAGAGCTCTCCCCTGAGCGCCTCTATGACCTCGAGGGGGAGGACGTCCAGCTCGCCCATCGATATGAGGAGGCCGTCGTAGGGTGCCTTCTCTAGCTTGTAGCTCTCCAGGATCCCTATGGTCCTGGTGACCGTCACCGAGACGGTGCTGACGAAGGCCGCGACTATTATGACGGTTGATATCATTGTCAGGATGGTCCTCAGCCTCCTCCTCCTGAGGTTCCTCGTGGCCATGGACGCGGCCAGTATCACCGCGCCGGTCCTGCTTATCTCAGAGAAGTGCAGGCCTATCAGCTCCTTCCTCACCCTCTTCGTTATCTCGACTACCTTGCTGACTATCATGGCCATCGGCGTCGCGCTCAGTATTATCAGGACGAAGGACAGGGCCACCAGCGGGGCGTTAGGGGATATCGCGAGCGCTGGGTGGACGGTGTACATCACCAACCCAGACACAATTATCGTCAGGGCGATCGCCAGGACCTTCTTCCTTAGGCTCTCGAACTCGAAGAGCAGGCTCTCTATTAGGTAGGCGAACGGTATGGCCAGCAGCAGGAAGAATATCGCCGAGACGCTGGTGTCCATCAAGATGCTCCTTATGTCGAGGTACGTGATCCTAGCGTAGCTCCACGACACGAGACCTAAGGCTAAGGCCCTCCTGTGGTCCCTCTCGCTGAGGGCCTCCTTGGCCTCGTTGAGGTACTGGACGGCTAGCTCGTAGTAGTCCTCCGCCGCCCCAGTGAACACCCTGTGGGCCCTCGCCTTCTCCAGCTTCTTGTGGCTCAGCCTTATCAGCTCTTCAGCGTAGGCCAGCGGCGAGTAGTACAGCAGCAGCTGCTCGCCCTTCCTGAGCCAGTACCCCTTGCCGCTGTTGGTCAGCACTATGAGGTGGTTCCTGGACATCTGGGGGTATATGACGATGTCCCACGGGGGCCCCGGCTCAGCCCTCGGGTCGTAGCTGAGGAAGAGCATGACGTTGGGCCTAATCGTCTGCGGCGATATCGTGTGCCACGAGAAGTCGAAGCACAGCCCGAAGTACTTGGCCCCGTTCTTTGTGTGGTGGTTGACTATTAGGATGTCCGGCACTAGGGGCCTCATGACCTCAGGGTCCACGACGTCGAAGAGCACCATGGAGGAGGCCTTGAAGGCCGACGCAGTCACCACGTGGGTAGCGTTCGAGACGACCACGGCGTAGCTAGGCTTAGCGGTCTCGCCCATGTCAGGGGCGTAGTCTATCGGGCCCTCTGATGGCTCGTCCTTGTAGGCGTATATATAGTAAGAGCCCGATATGCCGCTGGGCGCCACCCCCCTGATTACGGTGTAGCCCCCCTCGCCGACCTTGGATATTATGAGGTGGTTGACCGAGCCGCTCCTCGGGTTGAAGTGAACCACTACTACCGCGTTAGGCACCGTCCTGTACCTCTGCAGCTCCTCGAGGAACTCCTCGACGTAGACTATCAGGGTCGGGAAGCTGTTGTCGTCGATTGTTTTGGGGGCGTAGTTGGGCAGCTCGCCCCTGTAGGTGGCCGCCCTCTTGAGCCACGTCAGGGCGATGAGGTAGTAGGGCCACGCGTTGCCCACCCTGTCCTTGATGGAGCTCCAGTTGTCGGCTGGCGTCATCCTCCTGGGTGAGTAGGCGCCGGTCGAGATCGCGAAGGCGTACTGGCCGACTCTCACGAAGGGCTCTATCTCGAAGTACCTCCTCCTGGCTAGAGTGAAGCTGCCGGGGTCGTAGAAGGGCGTGTTAGTCAGCCTCCTCTCCTGCACCATGTTGCCCATGCTGACGTTATATCTATAGAACAGGAGGGCTATCACGTCGTCCACGCCGTAGTAGCCGCCCTCCATCTCGACGTACTCGCCGAAGGCGCCCTTGGGGTTGACGTAGCCCTGCTCCTTGAGCCTGTGATCCTGCCCCGTGCCGCCGTAGAATGAGCCAGCGTCGAAGATCATGACGTCAGTCTCCTCAACGGGTGAGAAGAACGCGGTGGCGTCTATCTGGAATATCAGGGGCGCATGCGCGCCCTCGAGGAACATCCACTCGGGGAGCTCCGAGTACCTCTCGTTCCTGGGCCTTATGTGCCAGTAAACGTACTCCCTAGCGCCCGCCAAGGCCTGGTGGTGCCCGCTGAACGCTATGAAGACGACGTTCCTCTCCGTCTCGAGCTTCGCTACGTACTTGGCTATCTCGAGCAGTATTGCTACGCTCACAGCCTCGTCAGCGCCCGGAGCCCACGCCGGCGTGACGGACCAGGAGTCGTAGTACGCCGCCATGATGATGGCCTCGTTAGCGTGCGGAGAGCCCTCCCTAGCGCGCTTTATCGCAATGACGTTCTTAGCCTCGACGACCTCAAACTCCATCTTTACCCTCAGCCTCACCTCGACGCTGCCATGCTTAACGAGGAGCCTCCTGAGCTTCAGGCCCGTCTCCAGGTCGACCGCGACCCTGGGCACGTCTATCGGTATGGACGCATACTTATCAGTGGCCTCGAGCGTAGTTGTCTCGCGAGACTCCTCGTCGATAATGAATATCACACCCTTGGCACCCATCGAGACGAGCTTCATCCACAGGTAGCCGCTACTGAAGGGGAGCATGATAATGCTGCCGTTCACCTCCTTGCCCGTGGTGTCCTCTATCGACTCGACATAGAGGAGGCGGCCCCTAACGCCGCCCCTGGGCGTGGTGCACGTCTCCACCAGGTTGGGCAGCACTGCGTAGGCCTTGAAGGTCGTGACGCCGCCCTCAGTCATCACGTCGATGTAGGAGCCGTAGTCCATGGGCACCGTCACGTTGAACGTCTCGTAGTAGACCTCATCGAGCCCGTACTCCACGAACCTCTCATATATGTACTTAGCCGCCTTCTCGCTACCGGGATAGCCCGGAACCCTGCTGCCGAGCGAGGATAGGTACTTGACGTGCTCCGCCACCTCTGGCATCGTGCTCCTGACGTACTCGAGGAGGCTGGGCACATCGGGGCCTAGCTTGTACTCGCTGGGGCGGCAGAGCGACGACTCAGCTAGCATCGACGAAGCCGCTGCGGCGGCCAGCAGCACTCCTATTAGAACTTTTAATGATTTATTGAGCGGGCGGGGGGCTCCCATGCTTCTAACCTCTTTGCCTCCGCTTGGTGCTCGGTCGGTAAAAGAAGCTAGGTAGGTAGATATAATCTTTGCTCCCTCACTTAGGCCGCTCTGACCCGCCGCGGGCCTAGTTCTGAAAGTCTGTTTAGCAGGCCACCTTCAACTTTTGGAATTTTTTAGTTTTTCCGCAAGACTTTTAAATAAAGCGACCCATAAGACGCTACAAGCGGGTAGGGGATGTCTCCATGAGTGGGGAAACCCAGGTCAAGGTGGCGGAGAAGGAAGTCGAGGTAGGCCTCGCCACCTACAGGATACCAATAGTCGGAACGATACTTGGCATCCTTGGAATAGTGATGGCCGCCGTCATCAACACGATAATAGGGCCTGTCAGCGGCTTCGGCCCCACCGCTGAGACCTCAATGATGGTCATAATCATAATAGGCCTCATAACCGCCTACATTAAGAGGCTCAGGCTCTCCTGGGAGGACTACGCGGTCATCTTCGCCCTGACCTACACCGGCCCGATAACTAACAGCGGCGCCTCCTACTACGCGCTGCCGCTGTGGACGAACTCAGAGGCCTGGGCGTGGTTCAACAAGATCAGGGACGTCGTGCCCTCGATGTTCTTCGGGCCCAAGGACCTCTACGAGATGGCGCTGAAGGGCGGCACCTCGCCTCCGTGGGGCGCCCTGGCCCCTTACGCGATGACGGGCTTCATGTTCACGTTCATCTACGCCCTAGTGATGATCTTCGCCGCCGCGCCCTTCAGGAGGCAGATAGTTGAGATTGAGAGAATCCCGTTCCCAGTCGCCACTGCCACCTACAGCAGCATCCTTAACCTGTACGCTGAGGGTGACGAGGCCAAGGCCCCGATATTAGGGACCAGGAGGAACTGGGTCCTCATGGGCTTCCTCGTGGGCTTCGTACTCACCGCGTTCACCGAGGGCTACCTGGTATCCGTAGTGAAGCCTGAGTGGCCGACTATACCGGCGTGCATACCGGGCGACCCCTGGAGCACGCCGCTCGACATATGGAAGACCGGCTGGGTGATCGTCGCTGGCCTCCAGCTCTCGGCAATGTTCCCGTGGGGCGCCTTCTGCTTCTTCTGGCCGATGGAGGCCCTGTACTCGGTGGCCCTCGCTGGCCTAGTGACGTACCTCGTCATAGTGCCACTCGAGGTCAAGATGGGGATGATCCCCTCGTGGAACATGGAGGTAGGCTACGGCTACCTGTGGTACCTCGCCTTCAGGCGCGAGGGCATTAAGTTCTTCTTCGCTGGCGTCGCCATGGCGCTCGGTGCCGTCATCGGCCACTACATAACCGGCTTCAGGGCCCTCAGGGAGACCTGGAAGGAGAACCCGCCCGAGATCATCGGCAGGTACAGGACGACCGCCTACCTGGCCCTCCTCGGCATAGTCTGGTTCCTGATACTCGGCGCTTACTTCGGAGGCCACCTGGGCGCCGTGCTCTTCAGCGCCATATACATGCTGTTCCTCGTGAACCTCTACTACATCAGGACGATAGGCGAGGTCAACCTGATGTGGGGTGTCTGGGCCATCTACTTCATGCACCTGCTGAACGCCAGCGAGCTCATGGGTGCCTTCCAGCGCGGCGTGCCGCCAGTCACCACCGTCCACATAGGCACCTACGCGCCCATGATGCTCCTCCTCTACACCGCCGCTATGGCGGGCGTCGGCTACATGGAGTCGCAGAGGTTCGCCTTCCTAGCCAAGGTCAACCCGAGGAAGGTCTTCTCGGCCATGGTCCTCGGCCTCATCATCGCCTACATAATACAGTACGCGATGTCAGCCAGCCTGGTCTTCCAGTTCGGCCTCAACGCCAGGTACTACGGCCAGTTCGGCTGGGGCGCCTGGATCTTCAGGTACCCGTACAGGGTCGTCCACGAGACCAACGTGATCAAGGCCGCCTACTCGATTGACACGCCAGCGTCGGCCGCCGCCTACTGGCTGTGCCTGATACTCGGCATCGCGCTCACTTGGGGCAGGTACGCCTTCAACATACCCCTGTCGGCCATAGGCCTCGGCTTCGGCATGGCGCTGACGCCGTGGGACTGGCAGTTCGTGGCCATACCGTTCCTCGTGATCAAGTGGCTGCTCCTCAAGATAGGCGGCGGCAGGCTCTACGAGAGGGTCGGCGTGCCGTTCTTCGCCGGCATGTGCGCTGGCGGCCTGTTCGCGGCATTCTTCGCCGGCATAGCGACGTACTACAAGTTCCTGTACGGAGGCTAGTGAGACCAGCTACCTTTTTATTTTTACCTAATATTTCTTGGCGCTGTCGCGCCCCAACCTCGAGCTTCTTCGCACCCTGAGGCCAAAAACCTAAAATAAGTTCGCGCTGGAGAATATGCAGGCAGCCAGGCACCGCTGAGGGGGTGGCGCCCGTGAACATGGTGGGTGACGCCGAGAGCGAGACCATAGAGCTGAGGGAGGGATTCACTGACAAAGTCTTCATCGCCATAATATTCAGCTCGCTGCTGATGACCCCAGCGTTCAGCTGGGTCACGCTGTCCACCGGAGTCGGCGTGGGCGGGATAGCCGCCGCCTACGTCACGATGGTCATATTCGGCGAGATGGCGAGGTTCCTTAGGAGGCCCCTGACTGAGAGTGAGCTCGCCACGATAAGGTGGGGCGCTAGCCTGGCGGTCGGCGGCGCTGCTGGCATAGCGTGGAGGGTGTTCCTGAGGAAGTCCGCCATCACCAAGCAGTTCGGCATAGCTGACAAGATACCCACCTGGTGGGTGCCGCCAGCCGACTCGCCAGCCCTCGCGCAGAGGACGATATTTCACTGGGACTGGTTCCTGCCGCTCACTATAGGCTACCTCGGGACCCCCTTCAGCCTGCTGGCCATGATAGGCCTCAGCTTCTTCATGAGGCAGCTCTACATGGAGGTCGAGAGGCTGCCCTTCCCGACCGGCGCCATGGCCGCCGAGATGGCCAAGAGCCTGGCCAAAGAGTACGACCCCAAGAAGTACGAGGTGTTCTCGCTGGCGGCGTTCTTCGCCTTCCTCTACGGCGTCGCCTACTACATCTCGCCAGCCATAGTGATGGTCATAGGCGGCCACGAGAGGCCCATCCAGCTAGTGCCGTCGATCATCGACCTCACGCCGTTCCTCGACTACACGCCGATGTACGGGGCCACCATGGGGGTAACAATGGACCTGCTGGCCATAAGCATAGGCATGATAATCCCGAGGAACGTCATCTTCGGCATCCTCGTCGGCTCGATTAGCGCCTACATCATTGGCAACCACTACCTGGTCAGCCAGGGCCTCATAGAGTGGAAGCCCGGCACCCCCATGCTGGGCCCCGGGCTCACCGGCATCTGGCAGGAGCCCATGCTGAAGTACTGGATGAGCGTCAGCCTCGGCTTCCTGCTGGCGGGGGTGTTCGTCCCGTTCTTCAAGAACATCAAGTCGGTGGCCAGCGCCCTCAGGAGCTTCTTCGCCATGACGGCGGAGGAGGAGAAGAGGCTGGGCATATGGTCGGGGAGGAAGTCCCTAATGGTGTTCATCGTCTGCGGCGCCATACTGACGGCGATGGCGATAGCCTTCGAGATGGTGTTCAACCCCGACGACGTGATGCGGTACTGGCAGTTCTGGTTCATAGGGGTGCCGTTCATAATACTGGGCCTCAGCTTCATAAACTCGCTCAGCATAGGCAGGACGGCCGGCCTCATGGGAGCCTCCATAAGCATACCCTACTCGAGGGAGCTGGTGACGTGGGCCCTCTACGACGGCATCGACGGCTGGTTCAACCCGTTCATCACCGTGATAGACGGCGGCACGATACTCATAGGCTACAAGGCCGCTGAGCTGACGTACACGAAGCCGATGAGCATCGTGAAGGCGCAGGTCGTCGACACAGTGGTCTCGAGCCTCTCCTCGCTATTCTTCAGCTACCTCTTCTGGGCCACCTACGACATCCCCTCGAGGATCCTGCCAGCGCCCGGCTTCTACCCGCAGGCCGTGCTGACCTCGCTGTACATCACCAAGCAGTTCTGGAACACCGAGTACTTCAAGATAAACCTGATAGTGATAGCCGCCGCGATAGGGGCTGTCGTCGAGCTGGTGCCGCCGCTCCGCGGCATAGTCTCAGCGATAGGCCTCTCGGCGGGCTTCTCCGACATCCCCAGCGCGTCCATGGCCCTGGTGGTCGGCTGGCTCCTGAGGGAGTTCATAAGGAGGGTCAAGGGCGACGCGTGGGTGAGGAACTACCTCATGAGCTTCGTCGCTGGCATCTGGGCTGGCTCCAGCCTGGCGATAGCGCTGGGCACCGGCATAACCTTCGCCTACCAGGCGGTCATGCCGGGCATCTACTAGCCAAGGCTTATATCCGCGCGCCCCGCTTATTTCTCGGGTGATGAGAAAGCCTGGCACCTAGCAGGGGCGATGAGGAGAGGTTTCCGGGCTGAGGGCATGGTGCCCGCCTGAGGGCTAGCTCAACTCGCGCTCGGTGGGTGGCGCCCGTGGAGCTGAGCTTGAGCGAGCTGCGCAGGGCCGT
>CAZCFI010000006.1:0-49164 GCA_964497915.1 uncultured Thermoproteales archaeon | reverse complement strand
AGCGTCGTCTTGCCTGAGCCGTTCGGCCCGACGACGGCGACGAACTCGCCGCGCCCAACGGCCAGGTCGACGCCCCTCAGCGCCCGGGTGCCGTCGGGGTAGGCGTAGCTCACGCCCTCGCACTTGATCACGGGGGGGCCGCGGAGCGCGCTCCGCGGGCTGAGCCTGAGCGTAGCGTTGAGCCCCCGGAGCAGCTCCCTGGCCTCCTCTAGGGTTAGGGGCGCTGAGTCCTCGTGCCCGGGCAGCGCGCCAGCCCTCGCGAGCCTGTAGTAGAGCTCTGTGACCTGCGGCGCGGGGGACGAGTCGCTAGCCGCTAGCCCCCTGAAGAACTCCCGCGGCGCCCCCTCCCTCACGACCCTGCCGCCCCTCATCAGGACGAGCCTGTCGGCGTACCTGACGACCTCGTCGACGTCGTGGCACACCATGACCACCGTCAGCCCCTCGAGCCCCCTGAGCCTGGACAGAGTCGCGAACACCTCCTCCCTCCCCTTGGGGTCGAGGTCCGACGTGGGCTCGTCGAGTATCATCACCTTGGGTCGCCTGGCGATCATGGAGGCTATGGCCACCCTCTGCTTCTGCCCGCCTGACAGCTCGAGGGGGTTCTTCAGCTCGTAGCCCCGCATCCCCACAACGCCTAGGGCCTCCTCGACCCTCCTGAGTATCTCGTCCCTGGGCAGCCCCAGGTTCTCCAGGGGGAAGGCGACCTCGTCTAGCACGCGCATGGTGACAAACTGAATATCTGGGTCCTGGAACACGACGCCCACGTCCTCGACGATCTCGCTGAGCTTGGCCTCCCTCGTGTCCCTGCCGAGGACCCTAACGGAGCCCCTCATCTCCCCCCTCACTGCGCTGGGTATTATGCCCGCCATGCACAGGCAGAGGGTGGTCTTGCCAGCGCCGCTGGGGCCAAGCACTGCCACGAACTCGCCCTCCCTGACCCTAAGGCTCACGCCCCTGAGGGCCCAGTCGTCGCCGCTCTCGTACCTCCACCACAGGTCCTCGACCTCGATTGCGTATCTCATCGCAGCGGCCACCCCGGGAACGTCAGTACTCCGAGCCAGAGCTTAGCTACGAGCGACAGGATCGGCGCCAGCACAAGGGCTGCGGCCACCACGTAGCCCCGCCAGCCCAGCTGGAACTGGTGGATGTACGTGCGCCTCCTCCTCAGCCCCACGCCCTTGACCTCGAGGACGTAGCTGAGCTCGAGCATCCTCCTGACGCCCAGTACCATCAAGGGCACAGCTAGCCTGGCGTACTTCCTAGCCCTCTCGAAGACGCTCCCTGACGAGAAGTCAGTGCCGCGCAGCACCATGGCGTCCCTCACCTTGAAGTAGTCCTCGAGGAACATGGACGCCGCTCTGAGCGCTAGCGAGACCGTGAAGGAGGCGGTGAACGGGACGCCGAGCGACTTCAGGCCGTACACGACGTCCACGTCCCTCATGACCGCCAGGATCAGCGTCGAGCCGACGAGCATCGCCATGAACCTGAGGACCATGGCGGCGGCGTAGAGCACGGTCATGTCGGACACGTAGGTGCCCCACGGCAGCCTGAGCAGCACGACCCTGCCGGGTATGGCGCTCCCGAGGATGTACGAGAACATTATGGCCTGGACCACGAAGGCCGCGAAGGCCAGGAACCTGCCGACCCTGGAGAGGGGCACTCTAAGCGCCCTGAAAAGCGCGATGAGTGCTAGGAGGAGGGTCAGGAGCGCGAGGGGGGACTCGATGATCCACGCCTCGAGGTTGACCGCGACTAAGGCGAGGATCTTGAGGGCTGGGTGGAGGTTGACTAGCGGGGAGTCGTTCTCCACATGGAGGAAAAAAGTTCTCTCCATTTAGTTCACCCTCTGCGCCATATGTACATCGGGGACTGTTTGACGTAGCCGGTGAGGGTCTTTAGCAGTGGGGTGCCCACGGTGAACACCGCTAGGGAGTCACCGATGAAGTACGTCAGGACGCCGACGTACCAGAAGGGCCAGGTTATGATGCCGAAGAGCAGGTGGACCGTGTGGACCCAGAGGCCGCACACGAGGCTGGAGATGGGGACGGCGAGCGCCCACACCGCCTTGTCCCTCTTAGTCTTCAGCTCGGGGTCGGCCTTGGCCAGCTTGAATATGAGGAGGCAGACGAGCGGCGCTATCAGGTCTCCTAGGCCGCCGTCGAGCCACACGTGGAGAGTGTAGCCGGAGAAGTAGCCCATGGCTATGGTCGTCGCTATGTGCCCTCCGAGAGCACCCCAGACGCCGAACCACAGCGTCATCACGAAGTAGAAGCCAGCCGGTATCCAGAAGCCAGAGGCAGCTGGGAGGCCAGGTATCGGTATGAGGATGATGGCAAAGAGCGCTAGGGGCAGGCAGAGGCCAGCGGTGACGCCCGTGACCGCCACCTGCTTGGGCCCCAGCTCCACGCTCTCACCTCAGAACTTTATCCAGCCCATCCACATCTGGCCGATGAACGCCACTATCAGCCAGAGCAGCGCTACCTCCGCTAGGAGCTTGAACACGTGGACGTAGAGGAGCGCCCTGGACTCCTCGACCATCTTTGCATAGTACTTGCGCCCGATCCTGTGATGGACGAAGTCCAGCAGCACCGTGACCGCCGTTAGGGCGAAGAATGTCAGCACGAATAGCAGCGCGTACGTCACCCTTCACCACCCCCGCTGTACTGGAGCCCCAAATGACTTAAATATTTAATCCTTGAAATAAAGATATTGAGGATTAAAGTCTCGGATTAGAAAAAATTTTAAATTATTAATTAAAAATCCTAGCCTGGCCAACCGCCGCGCCTGCCGCCGTGCCCCCTACTCCCCGTCCTGAGCAGCTGGGTCAGCTTAGCCTTGATCTTGTTGAGCTCTGAGTACAGCTTCATGACCTCAGCCTTGTTCACCTCCTCGCTCCTGAGCTCCTCCAGTATCCTCTCCTTGATCTCCTCGAAGAGCTGGCGCAGCTCGTCCAGCACTTCCTTGAGCTCGTCGGGCAGCTCCTCGTAGGCCTTGGAGAAGAGCTCCTCTACCTCCTCAATGAGCTCCTCTACCTTCTCCTTAAGCTCCTCTGGCAGCTCCTCCAGCCCCCCCTCTATCTCGACGCCCTTGCCGGCGTACTCCTCGACGTGCTCCTTGACGTCCTTCAGGTGCTCTAACACGGCCTCGAGGTGAGCTATGGCGGCCTCTATTGCCGCCTTGGCGGCGTCGCTAGCGTTTACCTCCTCGAGGTGCTCCAGCACCTCCCTCAGGTGCTCTATCACCTTGGATATCTTCTCTATAGCGTTGTCTATGCCCCTGCTAGCGTTCTCCAAGTCCCTTCTCAGCGTGTCGTTGAGGTCCACCTCCACTCTCTCGAGGAGCTTGTCGACCTTAGCCAGCACTCTCTCCTGCATCTTCTCCCTAGCCCTGGCCCTGAGCCTCTCAGCGGCCTCGGCTAGGAGCTGGCGAGCCCTCGTCCGGTTCGTCGCGAGGAGCTTCGCTGCAGCTCTAGCAGAGCTCGCGGCCTCAGTGCTGTTAGCTGTCTCGGCGGCCCTCTCGATGATCTTCGCGAGCCTCTTCACCCCCTCGGCCCTGCCCTCAGCCACAGCGCGGCTCACGTGCTCGAGGACGTGTTCCCTGAGCGCCCCGACTTCCTGCAGCTGCTCGTAGATCCCTCTCAGCTGCTCCAGCAGCTCGAGCGCTATCGCCAGGCTCTCGTTGTACTCCTCCTGCTCGTAGAGCTCCCAGGCCTTCTCGAGGAGGGACTCGAGCTCAGTGACGTTGATCTCGGAGGCCACTTCAGATATCTGGGCCGTGAAGTTGACGAGCGACTCTATGTAGTCGAGCAGCTCGCTGGCTAGTGCCAGGGCGGCCCTAGCCCTCGCCGCGCTAGCGGGGGGCTGGCACACTGAGACGGCGCTGAGGGGGGCCAGCGCCACTAGGAGGCTCATGAGCACGGGCGCGACCTGGTCTCGGCTCATGTGCTGATATGGGGCGCACAGCGGGATAAGGGATGCTCTCCTTCAGGCCATGTGAACTCGATAGGAACCCGATAGGGACAGCTTACCGTGGGGGGCCTAGCGGTCGGCAGGGCGCTCGCTCGTGCCTCGCGGATGGTGCCGGCAGTAGCTGAGCGGCCCATTACGCAAGTCACTCGCGAGCCTGAAGCTGGCTCTAGGGGCCTGCTGCCAGCGGCGGGGCGCAGCCCCGACCTCCAGCTGGGCGGTTAAGGGCGCCCCTCGCCCGCCCCACGCTCGTCGACTACCCTCCTCAGCAGGCAGGGGTAGTCCGAGGTGATGGCGAAGACCCCGAGCCTAATGAGCCTGGCCATCACGCTGACGTCATTCACCGTCCACGCGTTGACCTTGAGGCCATACTCGCTAGCCCTGGAGACGAACTCGCTGTCGACCAGCCTGTAGTGCGGGGCGACGAGGTCCACGTCCGCCCTCCTAGCGTACTCGAGGTGTTCGTAGGGCCTGTCAGCGAATATCACCCCTACCGCGCCCCCCAGGTCCCTCAGGGCCTCTACGCACTCTCTGTGGAAGGAGATGAAGATGACGTCGCTTAGCATGCCCGCCCCCTCCACCACTCGGAAGAGCCTCTCCTCCCAGCCCACCTCCTTGAGCTCAAGGAGTATCCCGCACCTGCCCCTGACCACTTCAAGGGCCTCCTCCACGGTGGGTATCCTCTCGCCCTTGCCAGCGTCTAGGCGGCGTACCTCGTCGAAGTCCCACTCCCTGAGCGGGCCGCTACCGCTGGTGGTCCTGTCGAGCGTCTCGTCGTGAAGCAGCACTAGGACGCCGTCCCTCGTCGACCGGACGTCGACCTCCACGAAGTCCACGCCGCACTCGATGCCCCTGAGGATGGAGCGCAAGGTGTTCTCGGGCTCCTCGCCAGCCGCCCCCCTGTGGCCGACGACCTTGACCAAGCTCCGCACCAGGTGTGTAGGGGGCGCGGAGATATAAAACGGGAGCCTCTGGCGGCCTGCCTCAGAAGCATTTATAGGCGGCGCTGGCTAGGGTTAAGCGCGGCTGAGCGCCATGGCTCGCACTAGGAAGACAGCCCTATCAGCCCTGGACATAGCCGCGCTGCTCAGCGAGCTGAGGCCCCAGCTGGTGGGAGCCCTAGTGTCGAAGGTCTACCAGGTCGATGAGGTGGTGGTCCTCAGGCTCCACCTGGGGGAGCGGGGTAGGCGAGACCTCGTGCTATCGCCCAGGCACGGGCTGTGGCTCACGAAGTACAGGATTGACTTCCCCAAGAGCCCGCCCCCCTTCTGCGCGCAGCTCAGGCGGAAGCTCCAGAGGCTCAGGCTGCGCGACGTCAGGCAGCACGACCTCGATAGGGTCGTCTTCCTCGACTTCGGGAAGTACGTGCTAGTGCTGGAGGTCGTGAGGGAGGGCAACCTGCTGCTGCTAGACCAGTCGCGCCGCATAGTGCTGGCCATGAGGTACGCCAGGATGAGGGACAGGGACGTCGTGCCAGGCGCTGAGTACGCCCCCCCTCCCCCTAGAGGAGCCAATCCACTGGAGCTCCAGCCGCTGGAGTTCGCACGCGCCATCAGAGAGAGACCTGAGGGCGAGCCGCTCGTCGCCGCGGCTCTGAGAGTGCTGGCCGTGCCCAGGGAGGCCCTCGAGCGCGCCCTAGCCGACGCTGGCCTGAGCCCGGAGGCGAGGGTGGGCGAGGTGAGCGACGGGCAGCTGGAGTCCCTACTGAGCCACGTGGTCGAGCTCGTCCGCGGGTGTGTGAGCTCTCGGGGCCGCGGATTCGTGGCCCGCCGGGGCTCGGAGCTGGTCGGGGTGTACCCGTTCCCGCCCACCGCTGAAGGCTGCGAGGTGGATGAGGCCGAGAGCTTCAACGAGTGCGTCGACGAGTACTTCACGCCCATGGTGCTGGCTGAGGTCGAGGCTAGGAGGCGCGAGGAGCTCGAGAGGGAGGTCGGCAGGCTGGAGAGGGTGCTCGAGCAGCAGAGGAGGCTGAGGGAGGAGTACGCCGAGAGGGCCAGGGCCCTAAGGAGGGCGGCCGAGCACCTGTCGGCGAGGATGGGCACCCTCGGCTCGCTCCTCGACTCAGCCAGGGCGAGGGGGCCCCTCGAGCGCGTTGAGGGGGTGGAGGTCGTCAGCGTGGATCCAGCCACTGGGCTCCTGAGGGTGAGGGTCGCTGGCGTCGAGCTCACCCTCGACCCGCGGCTCTCAGCTGGGGAGAACGTCTCAGCCATATACAACAAGGCCAAGGAGCTGGAGGCCAAGTGCAGGAGGATAGACGAGGAGATGGAGAGGACGCTGAGGGCCATTGAGCGCGTGAGGGCGGCGGGGGAGCGCGCCCGCCCCCTGATCCTCGGTGTGAGGAGGGAGAGGAGGTGGTACGAGAGGTTCAGGTGGTTCGTGAGCAGCGGCGGCTTCCTGGTCATAGCTGGCAGGGACGCGAGACAGAACGAGAGGATCGTCAGGAGCTACCTTGGGGACGACGACATATTCCTGCACGCGGACATACACGGGGCGCCAGCGGTGGTTGTGAAGGCTGGCGGCAAGGAGGTCGACGAGGGCACCATAATGGAGGCGGCGCAGTTCGCAGCCTCGTTCTCGAGCGCGTGGAGGCACGGCCTCCACAGCGTCGACGTCTACTGGGTGAGGGGCTCCCAGGTCTCGAAGAGCCCGCCCTCCGGCCTCTACCTGCCGCGCGGCGCCTTTATGGTCTACGGCAGGAGGAACTACATTAGGGGCGTAAGGCTAGCCGTTGCCGTGGGGGCCAGCGTCGCTGAGGGAGGCGTGGAGTTGGTGTGCGGCCCCCCCAGCGCCGTCGAGGGGCGGTGCGAGGCCTACGCGCTGCTGATCCCGGGGCGCAGCCCCAAGGGAGAGGTGGCCAGGAGGCTCGCTGCCTCCCTCTCCAAGTTGCTCGCAGAGCTCCACCCGGATGCTGAGGTCAGAGTGAGGGCCGAGGATCTGCTCGACCTGATACCTGACGGCGAGTCCGAGGTCCTGGAGGTGAGGCGCTCGCTTAAGCAGCGCGAGGGGAAACGTTAATTAGGGGTGCGCTGGAAGGAGAGAGCATAACTCTCCCGTGACCCCCATGGGGAGGGCCCCCCCGCTCTCGACGAGCCCGCTCCTCGAGCTGGACGCTAGCGAGACCCTGGCGTCCCTGCTGGCTAGGGTAGCTGAGACTAAGTCGTACGTGGCGTCGGTCACTAGCAGCGGCGGGTGCATCGGGACCGTCAACCTGAGGGGGGCCCTCAGCTTCCTGCTCAGGTACTCCAGCGGCCTGAGCGAGGCCCTCGCGGAGCGCGTCGAGAGCCTCGCTCAGGAGCCGAGGTACGTGCTGAGTGCCGACGCGGGGCTCGACGACCTGAGGAGGCTCATACTCAGGATGAGGAGATACGAGCCGGTCGTCGTCCTGAGGGGGGACAGGCCCGTAGCCGCCATCACGCTCGGAGACATGCTGGCCTCGCTGAGCTTCGTCAGGTCCTCTATCAGCGCAGCCGTGTCGCGGGCTCGCAGCTTGGGCCCGCTCGTCGCCCCCAACACGACGCTGAAGGGCTGCCTAGCTAGGATGCTGGAGGAGGGGGCTAGGCACGCGGCGGTGCACCGCAAGGGGAAGGTCCTGGGGGTCGTGGGCTTCCTAGACATAGTAAATTGCCTGATGTCCAGGAGCACACTGAGGCACGTCGAGCTGGGAGTCGACGGCTACTTCTTCTACGTCACGTGCTCCACGATAATGCGGAGGCGCTTCGACTTCGTGGTCAGGGGCGAGTACGAGTCGGCCTACGACCTGCTGAGGAGGGACGAGTACCTAGTGGTCGTCGACGACGGCAGGAGGCTAGTCAAGTTCCTCTCGGACGCCGAGGCCTTCGCCCTGCTCCAGAGGGTGCTGAGGAGGCGCGTATGACCTACGACTTCGTGGTCGACTCGATGCTCGGCAAGCTGTCGAGGTGGCTCAGGGTGCTGGGGTACAGCGCGTTCTACGACCCGCGAGCGGCCGACGAGGAGCTAGTGAGGGTGGCGGCCTCCACCGGGGCAGTGCTGCTCACCAGGGACAGGGGGCTCCTGAGGAGGGCCGAAGCCAGGGGGGTCAGGGCGGTGCTGGTGTCGGGCGGAGACGTCTCCGAGGCCCTCGCGCACCTGCACCGGCTGCTGGGCGTGAGGCTCAGCATAGACCTCAGCAGGACCAGGTGCTCCAAGTGCAACGCGCCCCTCCAGAGGCGTGCCAAGTCCGCGGTCAGGGGCCTCGTCCCAGATCCCGTCCTGCGGCGGTACGACGTGTTCTTGGTATGCCCTCGCTGCGGCTCGGTCTACTGGCCTGGGAAGCACTACAGGAACATGCTGGAGGCGCTGAGCCGGGCCAGGGCCCTGGCTGGAGCAGCGAACCCTTATCTGAAGCAGCGCCGATAGTAGAGCAGCCGTGAGGTGGCGCGCTTGTCGCTGTCGCTGGAGGAGGGCGCCCTGCTAGTGAGGATGGCCAGGAGCGCGGTGTCCAGCTACCTGACCACGGGCACGAAGCCCTCAGTGCCCGAGTCGATCCCCAACGGGCTCAGGGAGAAGAGGGCCGTCTTCGTGACTATAAGGAAGCTGGTGACCGATAGCGAGGGCGTCAGGCGGTGGGCCCTGAGGGGCTGCCTGGGCTACGTCGCCCCGCTCCTGCCCCTCGCTGAGGCCACGGTGAACGCGGCCATCGCTGCGGCGACCCGCGACCCCCGCTTCTCCCCCCTTACAGCCCAGGAGCTGCCCCACGTGATATTCGAGGTGACCGTGCTCTCAGAGCTCGAGCCGGTGGAGGTGGAGGACCCCAGGGACTACCCTCGGGAGATCAGGGTGGGCGTCCACGGCCTAGTCGTGGAGAAGGGACTGGCTAGGGCGGTCCTGCTGCCCCAGATAGCGGTCGAGTACGAGTGGGACGAGCGCACGTTCCTGAGCCAGGCTTGCGTCAAGGCTGGCCTGCCCCCTGACGCGTGGGAGTTCGGTGACCTAAAGGTTTATAGGTTCACCGCGCAGATATTCGCTGAGATCGAGCCGCAGGGCGAGGTGATAGAGCGTCAGCTCTACGTGGAGGAGGCGCCAGGCCCATGCTAGTCTACATGGCGCCCTGCGGCATAGGCCTCGGCCACGCGGCCAGGAGCGTCGCGATAGCCAAGGAGCTTGTCAGGAGGGGCCACGACGTAATATTCTCGACGTATGGGGAGGCCGTCAACTACGTCCGCAGGCTGGGCTTCAGGGCGCTCGAGTCTTACGCCCTGGAGTACGAGCACAAAGAGGACGGCAGCATAGACCTGGAGGGCACGATAGCCAAGGGGCCCAAGTCGCTCTACCTGTTCTGCAGACAAGTGGGGGCCGAGCTCTACTACACGGGGGTCCTCAGCCCTGACATCGTGGTCTCGGACAGCAGGCTATCCTCCTCGCTGGCCGCGATAATGAGGGGCATCCCGAGCGTGCTGGTCATAAACCAGCTCCTCATAATACTCCCGCTCAGCGAGCGCAGGAGCGAGAGGGTGGTGAGGGCCAAGGGCTTCGTCGAGAGACTACTCCTGGAGATGATGGCCGAGGTCTGGAAGAGGAGCGCGAGGATCCTCATCCCAGACTTCCCCCCGCCCTACACGATCTCTAAGCGGAACTTGCTATTCAACGACGACCTGGCCCACAAGGCCGTCTTCACGGGCCCCCTCATACTGAAGTACCCCAGCGAGCTCCCGAGCAGAGAGGTCATCAGGGAGGAGCTCGGGGTCGGGGACGCGCCGCTGATACTCGTGTCCCCCAGCGGCACCAAGTCGGAGAAGAGGGCCCTGGCGAGTAAGCTGGTGGAGATGCTGGCCTCAATAGAGTTGGAGGCCAAGGTGATAGTCTCCTACGGCGACGCGTCGTCGGCCGAGCGCCTCCGCCTGATCGGCGACAGGATCCTCGTCACGCCGTGGCTGAGCAACAAGTACGAGGTGCTCAAGGCTTCCGACCTGCTGATCTGCCACGGGGGGCACACGACAATAGCTGAGGCCATGTACTACGGCGTCCCCATGCTCATAGTCCCCTCGAAGAGCCACACCGAGAGGCTAGGTAACGCCAAGTCCATGGAGGAGCTAGGCATAGCGAGGGTGCTCGTCCAGGAGGAGCTGACGCCCGAGTCCCTGGAGAGCGCCATAAGGGAGCTCCTGCAGAGCGAGGAGGTGAGGGAGAGCGCTAGGCGCGTCGCCAGGGAGGTGTCGAGGCTTAAGGCCGTCGAGGTGGCGGTCGACGAGATACTTAAGCTGGGGGGCGGCTGAGGTGGTGGTGGCCCGCTTATTCGTCGGCTACGACGAGCGGTCGCGCAGGCTGGCCGAGGCCTTCAAGCGGCTGTTTGATGCCTCCGGCGGGGCCTTCGGCCTAGAGATATACTACGTGAACGCCGACGGCGCTGACCTCGAGGAGTTCGCTGACCTCTCATACGACATATTCGGCCCCCTCCCCCTGGCCCCGCTGCGCAAGTACTCAGTGAGGGCCCTGCCGACGATAGTCGTCGGCAGCAGCAAGCTCGTCGAGGGCCGCCTGCCGACCCCGAGCGAGATGAGCGACATAATGCGCAGGTGCGCCCCCCCTGAGGCCATCGTGCGGGCGAGGGCGCTCACGCCTGAGCTCCTGAGCCTAGCCGCCGAGTCCCAGCCCAGCGCGGCCCTGGCACCCCCCACCCAGGCCGCGATCCCCGAGCCGTGCAGA
This sequence comes from uncultured Thermoproteales archaeon, assembly GCA_964497915.1. Lineage (GTDB taxonomy): Archaea > Thermoproteota > Thermoprotei > Thermofilales > CAYSTQ01 > CAZCFI01. The sequence goes on along the minus strand of CAZCFI010000006.1, from coordinate 38,536 downwards.
GCCTGCTACTTCTTCGACCCCGGGTCTCGGCTGTGCCTTAGGTACATGCGAGACCCGCGCCAGGTGGCCCCTTTCTGCGAGCTCAGGCACAAGTAAAGGTTAATTACGCGCCAGGCCTAGTTATAGTGCCCAGCGGGGGCTACCCATGCCTGTCGAGGGCTACATCGTCAACTTCAGGCTCGGCGGCAACAGGCAGTATCCCAGGGAGGTCATAGTGGAGGTGCCCGGGGTCAGCGACGTCAAGAGCGCCAGCAGGCTGCTCCACCGCAAGGTCGTGTGGAGGAGCCAGGGTGGGCTCGAGTTCAGGGGCGTTGTCAAGTCGCTCCACGGCAAGAAGGGCAGGGTTATCGTCAGGTTCAGGAGGCCGCTGCCCGGCCAGGCCCTGGGCACCACGGTCACGATACTGTGATAGGGCATGGAGGTCGAGGTCAAGTTCCCGGTGAGCGAGGGCGAGGCTGAGGCCGTGCGGGCTAAGCTGAGGGGACTGGGCCTCAGCGCGAGAGCCGCCTCCCAGCTCGACGTGTACTTCAGCCCGCCCCCAGGCGCTGAGGGCGTCGTCAGGCTGAGGAGGGAGGGCCGCAGGGTTGTGCTGACGTACAAGGGCCCCAAGCTCCCCCACGACTTCAAGGTCAGGGAGGAGGTTGAGGTCGAGGTCTCCGACTTCGACGGGGCGAGGGCCGTCCTGGAGAGGCTCGGGCTCAGGGAGATCGGCGTGGTTAGGAAGGTCAGGGAGGAGTACGAGCTAGGGGGCGTCAAGGTCAGCCTCGACGTGGTCGAGGGGTTGGGCAGCTTCGTCGAGGTAGAGGCAGTCGGCGACGACGTCGAGGCGGCGGCCGCCAGGGTGAGGGAGGTGGCGGCGATGCTGGGCCTGGACCTCAGGAAGGCACTCACGGCCACGTACCTGGAGCTGCTGGCCCGCGCTCAGCAAAGTTAAGGTTAAAATTATTACCAGCCCCGCGCTTCTTTAAGAGGGGTGGGTGAGTTGCTATACTCAGTTCTAGTGGAGTTTTACGAGAGGATCGAGGCCACCACTAAGCGCACAGAGATGACGGCTCACCTAGTGGAGCTCTTCAAGAGGTCTCCCCCTGAGGTCATCGACAAGGTCATATACCTCACGCAGGGCAAGCTATGCCCCGAGTACGTCGGCCTCGAGCTCGGCGTCGCTGAGAAGCTGGCAATGAGGGCCCTCTCGATGGCCACCGGCGCCAGCGTCCGAGAGCTGGAGAGGCTCTACGGCAAGATGGGGGACCTGGGCAAGGTAGCCGAGCACGTGATGGGCACCAGGAGGGCCGTCTCGATAGTGGACTTCTTCGGGGCCCCCGAGGTGGCTAAGCAGCCGCTGACGGTCGAGCGCGTCTACGACTCGTTCATGAGGATCGCTAAGGCCACGGGCGAGGGCTCTCAAGACGTCAAGATCTCAATCCTGGCCTCGCTCCTGAGGGACGCCTCGCCGAAGGAGGCTAAGTACATAATGAGGACGATAACGGGGAAGCTGAGGCTCGGCATAGCTGACATGACGATGCTCGACGCCCTGGCGGTGGCCTTCGCGGGCTCGAAGGCGAGCAGGGACGTCATAGAGAGGGCGTACAACGTCCACCCAGACCTCGGCTACATAGCCAGGGTGCTGGCTGAGGAGGGGCTCGACGCCGTCAAGGCCATAAAGATAACCGTCGGGATCCCGATACTGCCCATGCTGGCTGAGAGGCTCAGCGACCCAGCCGAGATACTCGAGAAGCTCGGGGGCAAGTGCTACGCCGAGTACAAGTACGATGGGGAGAGGGTGCAGGCGCACAAGGACGGCGACAAGGTTGTGCTGTTCAGCCGGAGGCTCGAGAACATAACGCACCACTACCCCGACGTCGTGGAGCTAGTGAGGACCCACGTCAAGGCCGACCAGGCCATAATCGAGGGCGAGATAGTGGCCGTCGACCCGCTGTCGGGCCAGATGCTGCCGTTCCAGGAGCTCATGCACCGCAGGAGGAAGCACGGAGTTGAGGAGGCCATGGAGAGGTACCCGGTCGTCGTCTACCTGTTCGACCTGCTGTACCTCGACGGGGTGGACTACACGGTCAGGAACTACTTGGAGAGGCGCGAGAAGCTGGAGGAGGTGGTGGTCCAGGACGAGAAGTTCAGGCTCGCTGAGAGCAGGCTCATCGACAACCCGAAGGACCTGGAGCTGTTCTTCGAGCAGGCCGTCGCTGACGGGTGCGAGGGCATAATGTGCAAGTCGATACAGCCTGGCGCCATATACCAGATGGGGGCCAGGGGCTGGCTGTGGATAAAGTACAAGAGGGACTACAGGTACGAGATGACAGACACGGTCGACCTGGTGGCGGTGGGGGCCTTCTACGGCAAGGGGCGCAGGGCCGGGACTTACGGGGCCCTCCTGATGGCGGCCTACGACCCCGAGACCGACACGTTCAAGACGGTCTGCAAGGTGGGCAGCGGCTTCACGGACGAGGACCTCGCGAAGCTGCCGGACCTCTTCAAGGACTACGTCATACCGCACAAGCACCCAAGGGTCGAGTCCAAGCTGGAGGCCGACGTGTGGTTCGTGCCAGCCATCGTGCTCGAGATCATAGGGGCCGAGATAACCCTGAGCCCGCTCCACACGTGCGCCTACGGCAAGGTCAGGGAGGGCGCTGGCCTGGCGATAAGGTTCCCGCGCTTCACGGGCAGGTACCGCCTGGACAAGGGCCCGGAGCAGGCGACCACTGAGAAAGAGTTAATAGAGATGTACAAGGCCCAGAGGAAGACGTCCGTGAGGGCCTAGCCCCGCCTGACCCTGACCAGAGTCCACTTCAAGGCCCTCCTGAGCTCCCTCAGGGTCTCCTCGCTCCTGTAGTTCCTTATCACCAGCTCCCTCACGTAGCCCTCCTCGTCCTCCACGATCTCGTAGTCGAAGGCCTCGCTGGGCGCTATCTCCCCCACCGAGACCCTCCTCCTGTCCTCCTCCTTAAGCCTCTTGAGTACCCTGTTGATGAAGAACCCCCTGAAGGGCGGCGAGTCCCTCCTGAACTTGACGGTGGGCCTCACGACCATCCTGTCCCTGTAGATGAGGACCTCGGCGACGCGCTCGCCGCCGCGCGAGATTATGGGGTACCTCGACAGCGGCTCCTCCCGCTCCTCCCCGGCCTGCACCAGCTCTGAGGCTGGCACGAAGCTGAGCCTCGAGAGGGCCTCGTCTATGAGCCTGAGGACCATGCGGTAGAGCCTGAGCTCCTCCTCGAGCTCCTTGACCCTCCTCTCGAGCAGGGCCTTGACCTCAGCCAGCTCCTTGACCCTCTCGCCGCCCTCCTCGCTCACGCCTAGCACCAGTCGCTCGTGTCCCCTATCCGCCCACGCGCTTATTAGCTTAATGCGAAGGCTGGGGCTGAGGGCCCGGAAAACGTTTAACTGAGGTCCGCCAAGGGGGACACGTGAGGTTCGTAGCGTCGTGCGGCAACGCCAACGTCGACATCTTCCTGGTCGTCGACGAGTTCCCGAGTGCCGACCAGGAGGTGATAGCCTCCGACGCCTACGTCATGGCGGGGGGGTCAGCCGCCAACTTCTCCGTGGCCGTGCGCAGGCTCGGCCGCGAGTCCTGCTTCGTCGGGTGCGTGGGCGACGACGAGCTCGGTAGGGAGTTCGTGGAGGACCTGAGGCGGAGCGGCGTCTGCACGCGGTACGTGGTCACTGTGCCCGGCGCTAAGACGGGGCGCGTGGTGGTGATGATAAAGTCCTCGACTGGCGAGAGGGCGATGGTGGCCTTCAGGGGGGCTAACGAGCGCCTGAGCGCCGACCTGTTCCCGCGTTCGCTATTCAGCGAGTGCAGGCACTTCCACGTGAGCAGCGTGCCCCCGCGAAGGGCGGGGGCCTTCCTCAGGCTGGCGAGGGCCGCTGGGGCCACGACCTCTTACGACCCAGGCGGCTACGCCAGCGAGGGCCTTGCCTCCTTCGAGGAGGCCCTAGGGCACACCGACGTGCTATTCGTGAACAGGGTCGAGGCCAGGTTGATGGTCGGGCTCGACCTGGAGCGGGCCGTCCGCAGCCTGGCTGACGCTGGGCCCAGGGTCGTCGTGGTCAAGCTTGGGCCTGAGGGGTCGCTGGCAGTGAGCGGGGGCGCCGTGGAGCGCGCCCCGGCCTTCAGGGTCGGCGTGGTCGACACGACGGGGGCTGGGGACGCCTTCAACGCTGGCTTCACCCACGCCTTCCTTGAGGGGCTGCCCCTCAGCGACGCCCTCACTCTGGGCAATGCAGTGGCGGCCATTAAGATAGGGAGGCGCGGCGCTAGGTCATCCCCCACGCTTAACGAAGTCGTGGACTTCTTAGCCAAAAGGGGTTACCCTGAGCTTGCAGAGAAGTTACTAAATCAATGATACCTAAAGGCTTATATAACCATCTGCGCTCATGTAAGTAACCGTGGGCTAAGTGGGGCTCAGGGGGCTCTCGCCGTGACCCGCAAGTGCACTGTCTCGTGCCCCTTCTTCCGCTGCAGCAGGAGGTTCATGATCGTAAGGCGGCAGAGCAGCGGCAAGGTCATCTTATGCTCGCTGACCAACGACCCCTGCATAGGGCCTAAGTGCAACTTCGCCTACTGCCTGAAGCACGCGCTACTGCCCGATGGCACCTGCGCCCTCTCCATACAGAGGGCGAAGTCTAGGAGCATAGAGGACGAGGTCGAGGTCCTCGACCGGGAGCTGAGCGAGCTTAGGGACAAGCTCAAGAGGCTGGGCAGGAGAGACGTCGATATACTGATATAAGCTCTGCAAAACCTTATTTCCAATCCTAGCGCTACCTCTAGAGGAGGTAGGGCTAATGAGGATGCTGCTGATACATGCGGAGCGCTTTGAGTACTCAGTGCGCGAGAGGGCCCTGCCGAGCGCCGAGGAGCTCGACGGCCTCAAGCCCCAGCTCTCCCTCGATAACGCCCTGGTGGCCTTCGTCACCGTCGAGGAGGGCGACGAGGGAAACTTGCCCTCAGTCTCCGAGAGGGCGTGCGACGAGATAGTGGAGGTCCACAGGAGGGTCGGGGCTAGCGCCGTCGTCGTGTACCCCTACGCGCACCTCTCCAACAGGCTCGCCTCGAGCGCCAAGGCCCTGGAGGCCCTCAAGGCTGTAGAGCGGGGCCTGAGGGCCAGGGGCGTCGAGGTGTACAGAGCGCCCTTCGGGTGGTACAAGGAGTTCATGATAAGGTGCTACGGGCACCCGCTCGCCGAGGTGTTCAAGGTCATTGAGCCCTCGCAGGCTAAGGCCGCTCCGCAGCCCCCGAGCAGGGAGGAGAGGGCTCGCGAGTACGCTATTCTGACGCCGAGCGGTGAGCTGCTGCCGGTCTCAGAGTACGAGAGGTTCGAGAGCGAGCTCTTCAGGGCCCTCGTGGAGAGGGAGGTGCTGAAGAAGCCAGCGGCTGGCGGCAGGCCGCGGTACCTGGACTACTGCAAGAAGTTCGGCATAGAGTGGGAGCCGATGTCCGACCTGGGGCACATGAGGTTCTCCCCAGAGGCCCTGGTCATGGTGAACGCCGTGGCCGAGTACTCGTGGAGGTGCGCGAACGAGCTGGGCATCCCGGTCTTAAGGGTTAAGGGGACCAACATGTTCGACCTGAGCGTGCCAGCCGTCAAGCAGCATGCCGAGCTCTACGGCGACAGGCTCTACGAGATCAGGGTGGGCGGCAAGTCACTCATACTGAGGTACGCCGCCTGCCACCAGCAGTTCGCCATGATGAAGGACTGGCTCATAAGCTACAGGCACCTCCCGCTCGGCGTCTTCGAGCTGGCTGACAGCTACAGGCTCGAGCAGCCAGGCGAGCTGCTGCTCTGCTTCAGGCTGAGGAAGTTCACTATGCCAGATCTCCACATACTCTGCAGGGACCTGGAGGAGGCAAAGGAGGTCTCGCTGAAGGTCCACGAGAAGATATACGAGGAGATCAAGAAGCTGGGCCACGACTACGTGTCGATATACAACACCACGAGGAGCTTCCTCGAGGGCAACAGGGACTTCTTGGCTAAGCTGGTGGAGATGGAGGGCAAGCCAGCCCTCGTACACTTCGTCGAGGAGGGCAAGTACTACTGGGTGCTTAACGTGGAGTACAACATAATAGACGTGCTGGGCAGGCCCAGGGAGATAGGCACCTTCCAGATAGACGTCGGCAACGCCGAGCGCTTCAACATAACCTACGTCGACGAGCGCGGCGAGAGGCACCACCCCGTGATAATACACACAGCGCTCATAGGCTCGATCGAGAGGTACATCTACGCAACGCTTGACAAGGCGGCGAGGATGGAGGCCGAGGGGAGGCCCCCTAGGCTCCCGACGTGGCTCTCGCCCATTCAGGTCAGGGTGATCCCCGTGACCCGCGACTACCTCGAGTACGCAGAGGCCGTCGCAAGCGAGCTGGAGCGAGCTGGCATCAGGGCGGACGTCGACGACAGGGATGAGACCCTGGCGAGGAGGGTGCGCGACGCAGAGGTCAAGTGGGTCCCGTACGTGGTGGTCGTGGGCAAGAGAGAGGTCGAGAGCGGCCTGCTCTCCGTTAGGGTGAGGGGGGAGGGCGAGGCTAAGATGACCGTGGAGGAGCTTAGGGACAGGGTGCTAGGGGAGCTAGAGGGTTACCCCAAGGTGCCGCTCTACATGCCTAGGCGCGTCAGTGATAGGCCAGCGTTCTAGCAGATGGCAGGTGCTTGCAGTGCGCGTCTCGTTCAGGGAGTTGGAGCGGGCCAAGGTACTGGCGAGGTCCAGGCTCGAGTCGTCCTTGAGTCATGAGTCCGTGCTTAGGGCGCGCAGCGACTTCCACGCCAGGCGGAGCCCGAGGCCCTGCGGCCTCACCGTCCACCCCGGCCTGGGGTGCAGCGCCCAGTGCGCCTACTGCTACGTGGAGGACATGGGGTTCGACTTCGGCGCCATACGGCCCTACGCCCTGACGGGCAGCGAGCTCGCCTACGCCCTGCTGTCAAACCCCCACTTCTTCCCGACCCTCAGCGGCACCTACCTGGCCTTCGGCAGCGTGACCGAGCCCCTGCACCCAGTGGTCCTAGACAGGACCATGTCTTACCTCAGCTCCGTGAGTGGGTGGCTCGGGAACCCTTGCCAGCTCTCGACCAAGTTCCCGGTGAGTGAGCGCGTGGCGGCCCGCATGGCCTCGCTCAGGGGCTCGCCCATCAACCCCCTGGTCACCATAGTGACGCTGGAGAGGTCGAGGCTCCTGGAGCCCCGAGCCCCAGACCCGGCCCTGAGGCTGGAGTCCATCAGGGTCATGAGGAGGGCTGGGCTGAAGCCCATGCTGTTCCTGAGGCCGATAATCCCGGGCGTGAACGACGACGAGCTCGACGACATAGTATCCGCCGCCAAGGAGGCTGGCGCCTATGGAGTGGTGGTGGGAGGCCTGAGGGTGACGCGGAGGATCCTCGAGAGGCTCGAGAGGCTAGGCCTGGACACCAGAGAGATCAGGCGCAGACTCACGTCCAAGCCCGTGGGCGCCGCTCAGGTGCCGGTGGCGACCGAGGACCTAAAGAGGGAGGCCATCGAGGAGGCTAAGCGCAGGGGCCTCGTGCCGTTTAGGTCGGCGTGCTGCGCCAACACGTACAACGTCCTCCTCCAGAGGGGGGTGAGGGTCCCGTGCGCGGGTCTGTGCTTCCTCACTGACCTCTGCACCAGCTGCCCGGTCAACTGCCGAGGCATGGAGGTGGAGGTGGACGAGGAGGACCTGAGGTACGCCGTCAAGAGGCTGTCTGGTGAGGCCCCCGAGGAGGTCGGCGTGGCCGGGCCCGTGGTCTACGTGCGCCTCAAGGCCGCCAGCAGGAGCAGGGCTAGGAGGGTGGCCCGCGAGCTGAGGGCGCTAGAGCCCCTCATCAGGAAGAGGGTGGCGGTGCTCGCGCGTGGTGGGCCATGCCTAAGTTCAGGATAAGGGACTTCCTGAACAAGCTCCTCTGGGATCCGAGGGAGGACCCCAGCGAGTACACAGTGGTGTACGTCTCCAGGGGCGAGCCGGGGGACAGGGCCTCAGTCAACTGCTCCAGGATAGTCAGGGTGCACCAGAGGGGGTTCGAGTTCATCTCCGAGAGCGGCCGGCTGGTCTACATACCCTTCCATAGGGTGGCAGTGATACGAAAAAGCGACGGGGTGGTAGTGTTCAGGTCTCCGCGCCACTCGAGACCCTGACCCTGAGCTCGGCGCTCACTGAGGCCCCGCCGCGCAGCACCACCGCCGTCTCGTTCTCTATGGCCCTGAGCAGGCCGCGAGCTGGGTAGCTGGTGCACGGCATGACGCCGAGGCCCCTGACCCTGCCGTGCCACGGGGGCTGGCACGGCCCGCCGTTGAGGTAGAGGAGCCACACGTACCTGAAGACCTCCCTTGGAAACTCGACCTCGACGCTGACCTCGCGCTCGGGGCTCGAGACGGCAAACCTCCCCTCGCTCAGGTCCATCACGTAGGCCATGTCGTACACCCTGCCGCTGAACTTGGGCACGACGCTGAGGTCCACTCTCTCCCCGCTCCTGCTGACTGAGTAGGGCCACTCCGATAGCGTGCCAGGCTTCAGGAAGGAGAGCTCCGAGAACTCAGGGGGGCCGTGGGTGAGGACCGTCCCAGCGGCCATGTCGACCCTGCAGCCCTCGCGAGCTAGTGAGTCGGCGAACACTATGTGCTGGAGCCACATGTACTCCAGGTCCTCGTCGCTCAGGTTGGTGACTCTCTCCTCGACGACGAGCGTGTCTGACCCGTCCCTCAGCCTTAGCACCTTCTCCACCTTGAACGGGTACCTCACGAGCTCAGTGGCTAGCTCAACCGACGCCTCGCCAGCCGCCTGAGAGACCCTGTACCTCCAGGGCAGCAGGGGCGTCTCGTAGTTAGTCCCCCACTCTGCGCCCCTGAACCTGAAGCTGGCCTCGCCAGCGCTGGGCAGCACGTCCTGCCAGCCCCCCACGTAGGTCGCGTAGAACGCAGCCAGCGGGCTCGAGGGGGGAGGCCTGAGGAGAGCCTCCCAGCCCCTCGGCACCGTCAGCAGCACGTTCACGTCGCTGGGCTTGTGCCTCAGCTCCACGACGTCTGAGCCCTTCTCGGGGAGCACCGAGACCCTGAGCACCTCGTTCTCCAGGGTGACCACCGTGAGCCCCTGGTACCTCCAGGCGTACGCCCTGGCGCCGCACCCGAAGGCGCTCAAGGCTCCCCACCTCACACGGACTCGATTAGGCCCTCGAGGAACTCCTTGTCCCTAGCGACCACGCGCGCCCTGGCCTCGAGGGGGTAGCGGCCGAGCGACTCGTCCTCTATCGTTAGGTCGTGGTCGTAGCCGCTTGAGGCCAGGGCCTCCACGGCCCGCCTCAGGTCTATGTCGCCCTCGTACAGTGGTGCCATGGTGACCTCGCCGGGCCTCCTGCGAGCCTCCCTCAGCTCAGGGGGCGCTCTGGCGTTCTTGACGTGAGTGTGCCTAACGTGCCTGGAGAGCTCGTCGTAGATCTCGTAGACCTCGCTCAGCGGGTAGCCGTACCAGTACAAGTTGCCGGTGTCTAGTGTCAGCCCGACGCTGAGCCCCGAGGTGGCGTCCAGAAGTCTCCTCAGGAAGCTCACCCTGTTCGTGACCAGCCCGTGATTCTCGACTGCTAGCCACACGCCGCTGGCGCCCTCGAGCGCCCTCCTCAGCCCATCCACTGTCGCCTTGAGGAGGTCGTCCTCCGTCTGCCCCACTCGGAGTCTGGTCGACGCGTCGACCCTGACGACGCTCGCGCCCAGCTCCCTGGCTATCTCTATGCCCCTCCTGACGTACTCGACCTCCCTAGCTAGGTCCTCAGAGCCGAAGTCGTTCTGCAGCAGGACGGCGCAGACGGCGACCCCGCGCTCCTCCAGCGCTGACGCCAGCCTGCCGAGCGAGGACGGGTCGGCGAGAGACAGCCCGAAGGCTGGGGCCCTCAGCTCCCTGTCGACAGCTATCTCCAGGGCCTCTATGCCGAGCCTCTCGAGGCCCTGGAGAACGTCAGCGAACCCCAAGCTCTTAACGATGACGTCCCTTATGGCGACGAACAACCCCCTCACCGAGGAGAGTAGCGAGTATGGCCATATATCCCTTTCGACGTCGCGCCGCCCCAAAGGAAAAATATCGCGGGAGCTATAGATGAGCCGTGGGAGCATGTGGAGGGGAGCGTGCCCCCCGCAGGCGGTCTTTTCCAGGAGGAGGTTCAGGAGGGTGCTCCTCGACCCGCCCGAGTTGGAGCCGGGCTGCTGGTGCGGGGCTGGCAAGATCTGGATAGACGCTGAGGGCGGAGAGTACTGGCTCACCAGTAGGCCCAGGTGCCCGCCGCCCGAGAGGGGCTACGCCGTGGAGATATACAGGTCTAGGGACGGCGAGAGCTACAGCCTAGTCTGCTGGATAACCAAGGAGGAGCTGAGCGAGGTCGTCGGGCGCCCGGTCCACAGCATAGAGGGGCAGCAGCTACTCAGAGACCCACTCACCGGCAAGTACTACCTATACCTCTCGATAGACGTGGCCCAGGAGAACGTGGCTGGCGAGGCCGGGAGGGTCTTCGAGTCGAAGTGGGAGACGTACCTGATGGCGGCCGACGACCCCGCCGGGCCCTGGGAGGGCGTCGGCTTCGCCCTCAGGGCTGACAGGGACTACGATAGCGGTGAGGCCCGAGACTGCACCATAGACATAGTCGACGGCCTGTACTTCTGCGTCTACAAGGCCAGGAGCGCGGGCAGTAGGGTCGTGCGCCCAGCGCTGGCCATCAGCTCCGACGGCGTAAAGTGGAGGAAGCTGGGCGTGCTCAGCGTCGAGGGCGAGACCCGCGACTTCCTGCTCTTATACGGCTCGATACTCCCCAGCTCCATGGGGCCCATGTTCGTGGGCACGAAGACGACTCACGTTGTCAAGGGGGCTGCGTTGACCAAGGAGTTCGCGGCCTACGTCATAGACTACAGGGGGCTGAGGCTCGAGGAGGTCTTCGTGAGTGAGTGGAAGCCCATGTCCAGGTACGAGCACCCCGAGTACCCGATACACACTTACTGCAGCGTGACCTACGACCCGCTGAGCGAGCGCTGGCTGATAGCCGTCGAGGCCGTCGACCCGACTCACAGCAAGGAGCCGGGCCTCAACCTCGAGGTGGACAGGCTGCTGCTCTACGTCAGCGACGCCCCTAGGGGGGCCTTGGCTTGAGGGGCGAGGTTCATTACGCCGTCGTCGGCGCTGGCAGGAGGGGCCTCAGGCACCTGAGGGTCCTGAGCGAGATGAAGGGCGCCCGCCCAGTGGCCGTGTGCGACGTGGACGAGGCCAAGGTCAGGGCGGCCTCGGAGCGCTTCGAGGTGAGGCCCTACACCAACTTGGATGACATGCTAGCCAGGGAGAGGCTGGACGTCGCGGTGATATGTAGCCCCGTCAAGTGCCACGTGCCCCAGGCCCTCAAGTGCCTGGAGGCAGGCGTCAGCGTCATCCTCGAGAAGCCGGTGTCGCTGTCGGTGCGGGAGCTCAGGGAGCTGCTGGAGGCCTGCCGCAAGACCGACCTCGTGGTCGCGGTCGGCTTCCAGCTCAGGTACTCGGCGCTCGTGGACGAGGTGAGGAGGGTGGTGAGCGAAGAGCGCCTGTCCATGCTGGTGGGCTGGTGGTACTGGACGATCCCCCTCGTCCCGTGGATCAGGAGGAGGGACTTAGCTGGAGGGCAGGTCGTCGAGCAGGCCGTCCACCTGGTGGACCTGTTCAGGTACTTAGCTGGCGACGTGGAGGAGGTCGCCGCCTTCTACACCGAGAGGGGGCGCGACACAGAGGAGGACCGCAGGGCGGGCTTCGACAACTGGGCCAGCTACGCCGTCACCCTGAGGTTCAGGAGCGGAGTCGTGGGCAGCCTAGCGACCACTTACGCTCTGTTCCCGGGCATATTTGAGAGGGGAGGGGGGCGCCCGGTCGACGTTGACGCCGTGTGCAGGGAGGTCTTGGTTAGGTACGCGCCGGACATCGAGGTCGCCATCTACAGGAAGGGGGCCGAGCCCCATGTGATTAGGGGCAGCGAGGACGCTACGAAGCGGATGCACCGCGCGATACTCGAGGCGCTCCTGGTTGGCGACAGCTCGCTAATTAGGACGCCGTACGAGGACTCGTACAAGACCATGCTGACGGTGCTGGCGGCCAACGAGTCGGCCAGGCTGGGCAGGGTGGTCAGGGTCGAGGAGCTCGAGCTGGCAGCCTAGGCCATGGCGGCCCTGAGGGACTTCAAGAGCTACGAGGTGTACTCAAAGCTCAGGGTGCCCCGGGGCACCCCTTTTTTCGTCAGGTGCGACGGCAGGGGCTTTCGGAGGGTCTGCCAGAGGCTTGGGCTCGAGAAGCCGTTCGACAGGAGGCTAGCTGAGCTGATGGTCGCAGCCGCCCGTGAGGTGGTGGAGAGCGGCCTCAGGGCAGCGCTAGTTTACATCTTCTCCGACGAGGCTAACTTCCTCTTCGTGGGCCCCCCGCCGTTCGAGGGCAGAGTCGAGAAGCTCGTGTCCGTGGTGCCGTCTGCCATGGCGAGCAGGTTCTCGCTCGAGGCCGCTAAGAGGCTCGGCACTGAGGTAGCGGTCTCATTCGACGCTAGGGTGGTACCCCTAGGTCTCGAGGAGGTCCCCGGCTACCTGGCCTGGCGCCAGCTCGACTGCTTTAGGAACTGCCTGAACAGCTACGCGTACTACTCGCTGCTGAGGGCGGGCCTGAGCCCCAGCGAGGCCAGCGAGAGGCTGAGGGGCCTCAAGTCGAGGGACCTGCTGGCCGTCGTGAGGGAGCTGGCTGGCCTCGAGCTCGACGACATACCCCTGTGGCAGAGGCGCGGCGTCCTCCTTAGGTGGAGAGGGGTTCGCAGGGAGGGCCTCAACCCTCTGACTGGCGCTCGCGCGGAGGCTGTGAGGCGGCGCCTCGAGGAGGACTGGGAGCTGCCCGTGCTCTCCAGCGCGGAGGGGAGGAGGTACCTGGAGGAGGCGCTGGCGAGCTTTAGAGCCGACCGTTAAGCGTCGAAGTTAACGGTACTGATATTAGGGCTTGCTGAGAGTTACTCTGGGGGCTGCCAATGCAAGGGGAGCGCGACACCTTCATCAATGAGATAGCTGCCAAGATAGCCGGAGACATCGTGCTGTCGAGGAGCCCGGGCAGGGCCATGAGGAAGTGGAGGAAGTACTTCAGGATCTCGCAGAGCGAGCTAGCGGCCCACATGGGCCTCAGCCCCTCAGTGATAAGCGACTACGAGAGCGGGAGGAGGAAGTCGCCGGGCGCCAGCGTGATAAGGAGGTTCGTGACCTCACTGATAGAGATAGACGAGCAGAGGGGAATGGTCGTTCTGTCGACCTTGATGAAGCTATCCATGAGCTCGTCGGCGCTGCGCGAGGCGATACTCGACATGCGGGAGTTCTCGCGCCCAGTCACAGTCGCTGAGTTCTGCGATAAGATAGACGCCGAGCTCCTGACAGCGAAGGAGGCACTGAGCGACGTGGTGCTAGGCTACACGGTGGTGGACAGCATAAAGCTGGTGATAAACGTCCCAGCCTATGAGTACGTCAAGCTCTACGGCTTCACGACCCAGAGGGCCGCCGTCTTCACCAAGGTGACGCACGGCCGCAGCCCCCTGGTGGCGGTGAAGGCCATGCAGGCCGGGCTGGGAGGCCTTAGGCCCGCCCTCATAGTCCTCCACGGCCCTAAGGAGGTCGACAGGCTAGGCCTGCTCATAGCCGAGCGCGAGAGGCTCCCCCTGGCCCTCTGCAAGCTAGGCACGGTCGAGGAGCTGCTGAAGAGGCTGGCTGAGGTGAGCTAGTCACTCGACCCTCACTCTAAACCTCCTGACCCTCTTGGGGATCGTTATCTCTAGCATCCCCCTCTTGAACCTCGCCGTGGCCCCGCTGGGCTCGACGTCCTCGGGTAGCCTTATCACCTTTCTGTACGTGTCGAAGGAGACGTCCCGGTACACCCCGGCGAGTGTCGAGTACTGGACACTCCTGCGCATCTTGGCCTCTATTACGAGATCCCTGCCTGAGATCCGGATGTCTATGTCCTCCTTCCGCCTGACGTAGGGCAGGTCAACGGTGACCACAACCCTGTCCTCCTCCTCCCTCACGTGCGCTAGCGGCTCGAGGCACCTCCTGGTGACGTCGAACATCGGCCTCTCCTCGCCCCACACCAGCTCCTCAAGCTCCCTGAACATCCTATCGACTTCTCGCCTTACCCTCTCGAAGACCCTGAAGAACTCGTCCTCGCTCAAGGCCCACCCCCCTCAAGCGTACATTAATGGCGTGGTGTACTCATAGCCTTTTTGGGCCTGTCTGACTACGGGCAGCGTCCTCCTCATGAGCTCCCTGAGCTTGACCCTGACCTCCTCCTCCTGGTCGAGGAGCGGCTTCACGTCTATCTCGATGTCTATGATCTTGCTTAAGGTCTCCAGAACGGCGGCCGCGGCGCCGGGGTCGGGGTACTGGAGGTAGGACTGAGCCAGCAGGGCGACGCACGGCACCCCCCTCCTCAGGCACTCCTTGGCTATCAGCGCGTAGGACCCTGCCAGGAAGCCCTCCTTGAGCACCTCTATACCTAGCTTCTTCAGGAGCTCCCTGTCGCTGTCGAGCACTCCGACGCCTATGACCCCTGGCTTCTCTATGTCGATCCTGTTTGGGACGGGGATGCCGCCGAGCACCACCAGCCTGCCGAGGCCCCTCCTCTCGGCCCAGCCAACCACGGTCTTGGCCAGCTCTGGCATCAGCGCCGCTGGTATCGGGACCTCCGATATGAGGACCACCACGCCATCCCTCTCGTACATCCTTATCGGCATGGTCGGCCTCTCGTCGTGGAACACTAGCACTGGGGGCAGCTTGTCCGAGTCTATGTAGCCGACCTCCTGCATCTCCAGCCTCTTGACCAGGTAGGAGGCCGATATCGCGCCTACCAGCCCGACATCGGGGAGCCCAGCGACTAGCGTGCCCCCGCTGCTAACCTCCTTTACCTCGACTATTGAGAATGCATCACTGACCTCCCCCATGCTCCCCCCTGTAGAAGTGGCGGGCCGCTAAAATAAGTTTGGGTTTTGGTCATCGACCCCTCCTAGAGACATTATTGGAGTAGTTGATGTTTGGTATCTCCCTCTCTGACCTCCTCAGTGACCCATACCGGCCCACGTTGAGCCTCAACTCGTTCCTGAACGTGGACACGTAGCCATTGCTTATCTCGATCACGTCGCCCTCCTGAACCTTGTCTATGTTGTCGTCCCACAGGCTGAGGAGGACGACGCCGGTCTCGTCTCCCACTAGCACGTCGGCGACCCTGTGCTCCCTGCCGTCACGCCTTGAGTAGACGGTCCTGGCCTCGCCTATCTCTAGAACCTTGACGACGATGTTTATGCCCCGGGCCCCAGCGCTGAGCTGGGAGACCTTGAGGAACCTCGCCTCGTGTGGCGACCTACGCCTCATTAATCGACCTCTCGCGTGAGCCGCGCTTGAGATTTGACGCCCATCATATTTATATGTATCCCCGAGCGCGTCACCGTGCAAAGGTAAATAAGGGCTTAAGCCACCACACCGATGGGGGCGCTGAGATGGTGAGGCCTAAGGTCTACGTCACGAGGAGGCTCCCCTTCCCAGCCTTCGAGCTGCTCAAGAAGTACTGCGACGTCGACCTGCACGACTCAGACGAGCCCCCCAGCAGGGAGGAGCTCAAGGAGCACGCGAGGGGGAAGGACGCCCTGCTCTGCCTACTAACTGACAAGATAGATCGCGAGATAATGGATCTGGCGCCCAACCTCAAGGTCATAAGCACGTACAGTGTCGGCTACGACCACATCGACATCGAGGAGGCCACCAGGAGGGGCATATACGTCACCCACACCCCTGGGGTTCTAACGGAGGCGGTGGCTGACTTGGCGTGGGCCCTCCTCTTAGCCGTGGCGAGGAGGGTCGTCGAGGCTGACAGGTGCGTGAGGGAGGGCGGGTGGACGATAGCCTGGTACCCCACGTTCATGCTAGGGAGCGCCGTCTACGGCAAGACGCTGGGCATAATAGGCCTGGGCAGGATTGGGACGGCTGTGGCCAGGAGGGCTAAGGGCTTCAACATGAGGGTGATATACTACAGCAGGACCAGGAAGCCGTGGCTCGAGGAGGAGCTGGGCCTTGAGTTCAAGAGCCTGGAGGAGGTGCTGAGGGAGTCCGACTTCGTCGTGCTAACCGTGGCCCTCACCGAGGAGACGTACCACATGATAGGCGAGCGCGAGCTGAGGCTGATGAGGCCGACGGCATACCTGATAAACGTGTCCAGGGGCGCGGTGGTGGACACCCAGGCCCTCGTGAGGGCCCTCAGGGAGGGCTGGATAGCCGGCGCGGCCCTCGACGTGTTCGAGGAGGAGCCGCTGCCCAGGGGCCACCCGCTCACCGAGCTGGACAACGTCGTGCTGACGCCGCACATCGGAAGCGCCACCCACGAGACTAGAGCCAAGATGGCTGAGCTAGCCGTGAAGGGGCTGCTCTCCGTCCTCGCTGGCAAGGAGCCTGAGCACCTCGTTAACCCAGAGGTAAAGAAGGTGAGGCCCCTCTCTCAGGTGAAGATGATAGAAGTGCCTGAGCTCTAGCGGGAGATCGCCTTAGCGAGCATTTTTTGGAACGCGCTATAGAGCACGCCCTTGGAGCAGTGAAGCACTTGCCAGCTCGTCTCGTTAGGCTTGGGCTTGACCTCGAAGCTCAGAGCGCCTGAGTAGCCGACGTCGGCCAGCACCTCCAGCAGGTGAGCGACCTCCTCGACGCCATTCACGGCGCCCGGGCTGTAGAACCCGGGGTGGTAGTCCTTAAGCCCCTCCTTAGTCCTCTCAGCGCAGCCGACGTGAACGTGGCCTAGCACGTCCGCCACTCCCCTCAGCACGTCGGGGCTCTCGTGGAGTAGGGGCGCGTGGCTGAGGTCCCAGAGCAGCCAGAGGTCAGCGCCCTCCCGCCTGAGCTCCCTGACGACCTCAGCGGCCTCCCTGGTGGGCCCTAGGAGCAGCCTCTTGTCATAATCTCTATCGAAGTTCTCCAGGTAGATGGTCATCGCGTATGACTTGGCGTGGTCACAGAGCTCGGTCAGAGACCTCTTAAGGGACTCCAGGGCCTCAGCCCTGCGCTGAGGCCCGGGGTCTGGCCCTGTGCACAGAGCAACCTTCTTAACCTCTGCCTCGTGGGCGACGTCGATAAGCTGCTTGAGCTTGTCCACAGCCTCCCTCCTCCTGCCCTCCTCGAGCGAGCTGACGTCGCACTTCTCGATGAGCACCGCTGGCTGAAGCGCGGCAGCCAGCTCGATCCCCCCCTCCTCTAGCACCTTGGCGACCCTCCTTAGCGTCTCCACGTCAACGACGTGGAACTCCACTAGGTCGAAGGATCCATCTGCGGCGAGGGCCTCAGCGGCCCCCACGACTTCTCTGCCCTTAAGCGTCTCCGGGAAGGCCATGAACGCTACCACTCCGACTCTCCACGGAGCCTTGGCGAGCACGTCAGCGCCCATAGCCCTGATGTAGGTGCCGATCATCCGCCTTCCCCGGTCATAGATGGGAGATCGGGCTTTTAAGGGATTGCATTGGCTGGCGCGCCTAGGGGTAAAACCTCCTTATCGTCCTGGGGAAGGGCACGGCGTGCACTATGTGGTCGAGCCCACAGATCCACATGACGAGCCTGTCGACCCCTAGCCCAAAGCCAGAGTGCGGCACCGAGCCGTAGCGCCTGAGGTCTATGTACCACTCGTAGTCGCTTGGGTTGAGGCCGAATCTCTTTATCTTCTCGACGAGCTCTCTCTCGCTCTCTATCCTCTCGCCGCCCCCTATTATCTCCCCGTAGCCCTCCGGTGCCAGCACGTCGGCTGACAGGGTGACCTCAGGCCTCTTCGGGTCGTTCTTGTGGTAGAACGCCTTGACCTCCTCGGGGAAGCCGACCACGAATATGGGCTTGTCGAAGTCGAGGGTGAGTGCTCTCTCCTCGTCGGCTCCCAAGTCGTCGCCCCACTTGATGTCGAAGCCCTTGCCCCTAAGAATCTCCACGACCTCATCGTAGCTCAGCCGCGGGAACGGCGGCTTAACCTCCTCTAAGGGCCTGGTGTCCCTCTTCAGCTCCTCCAGCTCCTCCCTAGCCTCGCTTAGCACCCTGTCCACCACGAAGCTCACTAGCTCCTCTTCCACCCTGAGTATGTCGTCCAGGTGGGCCCACGCCACCTCGGCCTCAGCATGCCAGAACTCGGTGAGGTGCCTCCTCGTCCTCGACTTCTCAGCCCGGAACGAGGGAGCTATGGTGTAGACCTTCTCCAGCGAGAATATGAGGGCCTCCAGGTAGAACTGCGACGACTGAGTCAGGTAGACCTTCCCCCTGTCGAAGTAGTCGAGCTCGAATAGCGTGGCGCCGCCTTCAACAGCGGCGGTGATGAACATCGGTCCCTGCACCTCATAGTACCCCCTCGACCTGAAGTACTCGTGGATGTAGCCGAACACCTTGCTCCTGACCTTGAGGACGTTCGTCATCTTCCTGCTCCTCACCCACAGGTGCCTCACGCTCAGCAGGAACGGCTCGGAGTAGTCCTTGGTTATGGGGAAGCCCTTAGAGGGCCCCACGACGCGGAGCGAGTCAGCCCTAACCTCAAAGCCGCCCGGGGCCCTCGGATCCCTGGCCACCACGCCCTCAACCACGACTGAAGCCTCAATGCCCAGCCCCTCAGCGCCCTCGACCCTCGAGCTGCGCCGATCCAGGACTGCCTGCACTACGCCCGTCGAGTCCCTCACGACGACGAAGACCTTCCCGCCGTGCTCGCGGAGCCTGTAAACCCAGCCCCTTATCCTAACTCTCTGGCCGACGGCCTCGCTCCTCAGCACCTGCCTTATCGGGAGGAATTCAATACGGCACCACCCACGTCCGTGGGCTTGGCTATAAATAGCCTAGGAGCGGATTAAAGCTTTGCGGTGGCTGCATGCCCTCCCTCCTCCGGGCCAGGCTGGCCAGGCTCCTGCTGAGGCGCTACCACGCGGCGCGCGGCAGGAGGACCGTCAAGTTCGAGGGGCTGTCGCTGACTGTCGAGCGCGGCTTGTTCGACCCCAGGCCCACGTTCTCGGCACCAGCCCTAGCGTGGCACCTGAGGGGCGCGGGGCTCGCAGCCGCGAGAGCGGCTGATGTCGGGACAGGGACGGGCGCCATCGCCCTCTACATGCTGAAGTCCGGGGTCGCTGGCCAGGTCATCGCCACCGACGTGGACCCCCGCGCGGCTAGGGTGGCCGCGGAGAACGCTAGGAGGAACTCGCTAGACCACCGGATGGACGTCGTGGTCTGCGACCTGCTGTCAGCTGTGAGGCCCCACTCCCTGGACCTCGTGGTCTCGAACCCACCCTACCTGCCGCTCGAGCCCGAGGACGAGCTAGACAGGCTGTTCTGCGCGGGCAGAGACCTGAGGGTGCTGACCAGGCTGGTGGCTCAGAGCGCTAAGTGCCTCAGGAGGAGGGGGCTGCTGGTCTTCACCACCTCGTCCCTGACGCCCCACGTCCCGCTGGCTGAGGCCCTGGTCGGCAGCGGCTTCGTCTACACCAGGAGGCACGCCGCCACCACGCCCTTAGACAAGATCTACGTCGTCGAGGCCGTCCTCGTGGCGTGAGCGCCTACACTATGGCCCTGCCGCCCCTCTCGACGTAGCCAGCCCTCAGCCTCCCGCTGAGGACCCCCTCGAGGACGGCCCTCGCCCTCGTCCTGGAGAGCACGCGGTTATTGTTGCCGCAGTAGGGGGAGTATATGCACCTGGGGCAGCCGTCCCTGCACGTGCACTCAGACACGATCCTGTAGGCCCTGGCCACGGTGGCCTTAAAGCGCGAGAGGAGCAGCTTCGAGACTCCGGAGCCGCCGGGGTACGTGTCGTAAATATATACGTGCCCTGTGGGGAAGCTCACCCCGCCCATGTCGGTGTGCGACGCGCCAACTATGGTCTGCGCGGCCGTTATGAGGGCGTGCTCCACGGCGTGGAAGGCCTCAGCGCACTGATACTCACTCCACCCCTCAACCGCTGGGAACACGGCGAGCAGCCCCTTCGTCTCGAACTCGTACTCGCAGGGCTCGCTTAGCACCTCCTCCCTCACCGTCACCCAGTCCGGGAACGTCTTGACGACGTAGCCGTATACGGCTTCCCTCAGCTTGAGGCGCAGGTAGCTGAGCCTGAGGCCTAGCGCCTCGCTCTCCTCGAGCACCTCAACGTGCTCCGGCGTTGAGCTGTAGATGGGGACCGTCACGTAGCTGAAGCCGTAGGGGAGCCTCCTGACCACGGCCCTCCTCCTGGTGAGCTTGAGGGAGAGGTAGGCGCGCCCCCTGTGGAAGTACACGGCCCCGGGGTGCAGCTCCCTGAGGGCCATCGGCATCTCACGCACCCCTAGCAGGGAGCCGCCCTCCGTATATATCCTCACGACCTCCCCTATCCCCCTCAGGCTAGACCTCTCCCTCAGCAGCCTGAGCCCCCTCCTAGTTGGGAGCAGCACCCCCCTCCTTAGGCTCAGGTAGCCCTCGGTCACCAGCCCCTCAGCGACGCGCCTCTCGAACTCCGTCAGCTCGCCCCACGCTACCGGCCTATCTCTGGCCATGGCGATCAAGTGGACCCTCGCCACCTCCTCGTTCGTCCTGTCCACAGCCAGCGGGTCGTAGCTCCCGCTGAAGAAGTCCTCGGGGTGCCTCTCGTAGTACGAGCTTATCGGGTCGTCTCCCAGAACGACAAAGACGTATGCCCGCTGCCCCCTCCTGCCGCACCTGCCTGTCCTCTGCGCGTACCTGGTGAACGTGGGGGGGATGGAGTAGAGCACCACGACGTCGAGGTCGCCCACGTCTATCCCTAGCTCGAGGGTTGGGGTGGCGGCCACCGTGAGCAGCTCGCCAGACCTCATCCTCTCCTCTATCTCAGCCCTCTCCTCCGGCCTCAGGCCAGCCCTGTGGACCTCTATGCTGACCCCGTACTTCTCCCCCACCATCTTGACCATCTCCACGACCCTGTGGCTGTCGGCGAATATGAGGCACTTGAGCCCCGCCTCCTGGCAGAGCCTGGCCAGCGACACCACCTCCATGAGCCTCGACCTCCCAAGGGGCTTGACGAACGTGTGAACCACCTCCCCCCTCTTGCCCGAGCCAGCCTCGACGACCTCGAACTCGCGGCCCACCAGCCCCTCTATGAACTCCCTCGGGTTGCCTATCGTCGCCGAGGTGGCGATGTAGACGGGCTCGCCCTCGATGAACCGGCGGAGCCTCCTCAGCACGTAGGCCACGTGCGCCCCGAAGACCCCGCTGTAGGCGTGGGCGTCGTCGAGGACCACGTACCTGACAGCCCTGACTATCCTCCTGAACTCATCTGAGGCCTGGAGGGAAACGTGGACCATGTCTGGGTTCGTTATGAGTATCGGCGGAGGGCTGGCGTGCACCTGCTTCCTCACCCTCCGGGGCGTGTCCCCGTCGTAGACCACGGCCCTCACGCCGAAGAA
The DNA here is from genome assembly GCA_964497915.1 of uncultured Thermoproteales archaeon. Lineage (GTDB taxonomy): Archaea > Thermoproteota > Thermoprotei > Thermofilales > CAYSTQ01 > CAZCFI01. Next base: position 17,135 of record CAZCFI010000006.1, on the reverse strand, counting down.
CGGGGCCACCATCCTCTCGACCCTCTTGAGCTGGTCCCTGGCTAAGGCCTTGGTCGGGTACATGAGCAGCGCCCTCACGCCCTCGAACGGCCTCTCCACGACGTCGTTGAGTATCGGGATGAGGAAGGCCTCGGTCTTGCCCGTACCAGTCCCCGACACTAAGAAGGTGTTGACGCCCCTCAGCACGAGCTCAAGCGCCCTCTCCTGGTGGAGGAAGAGCCTCTGAATCCCGAGCCTCCTCAGGGCCTCCTTGACCTCGTCGCGCACACCGAGCTCCTCAACGGGCCTGCCCCACCTCAGCTCCTGAGGCCTCTCCAGGTAGGAGCACACGAGCTTGCGGGACGCGTCCTTGGAGGCTCTCGCCAGCAGCTCGTCCTCACGCCAGTCGTACCTCTCGAACACCTAGCTATATCACCTCTGTCTCCCTAGCTAGCCTCTCAGCAGCCTCACGCGTCAAGCCCGTCGTGCCCAGTATCGTGTACCTCTCAGGCCTTATCCTGTGGGCCATGGTGAGGGCCTCCACGATGTACTTGGGCTCTATGCCCAGCTCGTAGGCGCTGGTCGGCGCGCCCACCGACCTGAGAGTACTCCTTATCATCTCCCAGTCGCCACCGTGGAGCCACATCATCATTATCGTGCCCAGCCCCACTTGGAGGCCGTGGGGGGCGGCGTTGAAGCCATACCTCCTGGAGAGCACGTCGAGGGCGTGGCTGAATAGGTGCTCGCTGCCGGAGGCTGGCCTACTGCTGCCAGCTATGCTCATGGCCACCCCGCTCCCTATGAGGGCCTTGACCACGATCCTGGCGCTCTCCTCGAGCCCCTCCTTTATGTACTTGGCCCTCTTCACTATGAGCTGCGCGCTGAGCAGGGCGAGGGAGGCCGCGTACTCACTATAGGGCTCGCCTCTGAGCTTGTGCGCTAGCTCCCAGTCCTTCACGGCCACGAACTTGGCTAGGAGGTCGCCGCAGCCCGCCGCTAAGGTTAGGTACGGGGCCCTAGATATAATCTCGGTGTCGGCGACTACGGCTATTGGGGCCTGAGCCCTGAACTTCCTCAGCCCCAGCCTCTCAGCCACCTCCAGCTTCAAGAGGTACGAGACCTCTGGGGACGCTATCCCGTCATTGGCCGCGCTGGTGGGGACGCTCACGTACGGGATGCCCAGGAGCGTCGAGACCGTCTTGCCGACGTCTATGACCTTCCCTCCTCCGACGGCTAGCAATAGCGACGACCCGTGCCTCTTAACCATCTTAAGCACTTCAGCGACGGCGCTGAAGGAGGCTGGCCTAGAGCCCAGCGACGCCTGCCCCACGTCGAGCCTCTCCTCCACAAGCACGGGCAGCACCTCCTCCCTGGCTATCTCTGTGGTCTTCTCGCCGCCTGAGAGCACGAAGACCCTGCCGTTGGGGCTGAACTCCCTGCAGACCCTGCCCACCTCTCCGACGGCAGCGGGGCCGAAGACGATCTTCCTGGGTATCTCCATCAGCTCGAGGCCCTTCTCCGTCAAGGGGTACCCCTTGCCCGGGGCTCAAGTACAAATTGGCCCCGGCGCTATATATCATTAGGGTGGCGCGCGTGGTCGTCTGGCTCGAGGCGCTGACGGGCAAGCAGGCTCGCCTCATGCACCTAGTGGCTGAGGAGCTCGAGAGGAGGGGCTACGAGACCCTGGTGACGGCCAGGGAGTACGACTACACCGTCACCGTCCTGAGGATGCTCGGGCGCGAGCCAGTGGTCGTGGGTAGGTACGGGGGCAGGACGCTGAGGGGCAAGTTGCTGGCGAGCGTCGAGAGGCAGCTCAAGCTCGCTAGGCTGGTGTCTAAGCTGAGCGTCGAGGCGCACGTGTGCTTCACCTCCCCCGACTCCAGCAGGGTGGCGTTTGGCCTCGGCATCCCGATACTCGCCCTCAGCGACTCGCCGCACTCCCACTTCGTCAACAGGCTGTCGCTGCCCCTCGCCGAGAGGTTGGTGGCGCCGAGGTGCGTGCCAGCGGAGAGGTTCGCTAGGTTCATCGAGGTGAGTAGGATAGTGCAGTTCAATGGCTTCTTCGAGCTGGCGTGGGTGCTGAGGGCCAGGCCCACTAGGGCGGTGCTGCGGGAGTTGGGCCTCAGGGAGGGGAGGTACGTGGTCCTGAGGCCCGAGGAGAGGTATGCGGCGTACTACGAGGGTGGGTCGGAGGAGCCGACCGTGATAGGGGCCGCCATAGAAGCCGTGCCAGACGACTACGACATAGTGCTGTTCCCACGGTACCCTGAGCAGAGGGCCTACGTCAAGGGCAGGTACGGCGACAGGGTGATCATGCCGAGGGATAGCGTCGACACCGTGAGCCTGGCCTACTACTCCGCGCTCGTCGTCACGGGCGGCAGCACTCTGGCTCAGGAGGCCGCGCTGCTGGGAGTTAGGGCCATAACTTACTTCCCGCGCGAGCTCGAGACCGCTAGCGAGATATCGAGGTTGGGCTTCCCCCTGACTCGCGTCGCTAGCCCCCGCGAGCTGGGCGAGGCCGTGAGCGCGGCCCTGAGCGAGGACACGCGCAGGGTCGACGTCAGCCACCTGCTCTCTAAGCTGGAGGACCCAGTGCCGGTGATAGCGGACAGCGTGGAGGAGGTCGCTAAGAGACCTCGATGAGGACCTTGATGACCTCGTCCCTATTCTCCTCTATGAACCTGAAGGCCTCGGGGACCTCCCTGAGCGGGAACGTCTTGGTGACGAGCCTCTCCACGTCCACCTCCCTCCTACTTATGAGCTGGATGGCGTCCAGGAAGTCCTTGAATATGTAGACGGCAGTCCCCCTAAGCTCCAGCTCCCTGTCTTGCACGAGGCCGAGCTTAATCGGTACGTCGCCGCTAAAGACGCCGACGACCACTATCGTGGCGCCCCTCCGAGCCATCTCTATCGCCTGAGCTATGGTGACCGGGTTCGAGCCGACGCACTCGAAGATCACGTCCACGCCCCCCTCCCCGAAGACCTCCCTCGCCACCTTGACGGGATCCTCCCTCCTGGCGTTGACCGTGTAGTCCACGCCCAGCGACTTGGCCACCTCGAGCTTGCGGTCAGACAGGTCGGTGATCATGACCTCGCCAGCCCCCCACCTCTTGGCGACCGATGCCGTGAGGAGCCCTATGGGGCCAGCGCCCAGCACGACGACGCTGCGGCCGCAGAGGGGGCCAGCTCTCTTAACCGCGTGAACGGCGACTGCTAGGGGCTCAACTAGGGCACCCTGCTTGAAGCTCACCCCGTCGGGGATCGGGATGACCCTGTGCGCTGGGACCAGCACGTACTCGGCAAACGCGCCGTCCACCTGGCAGCCTATGACCTTCATGGAGACGCACCTGTTGTAGTGGCCGAGCCTGCAGTTGAGGCACTTGCCGCACGTCAGCAGGGGCTCCACGACTACCCTCTGCCCTGGCTCCACCCCCGTGACCCCGCTGCCGACCTCATCCACGACGCCTGAGAACTCGTGGCCCAAGACGATGGGCGGGCTTATGAACGGGTGGACTCCGTGGTAGGCATGTATGTCGCTGCCGCAGATGCCGCAGTACTTGACGTTAATGACTACCTCACCAGGCCCGGCCTTAGGCTTGCTGGCCTCCTCAACGATCACCTTGCGCGGCCCAATCAACCTAGCCCTCAGCAAGCCCCTCACCTCACAAATTACTTTGCTGCTGACTCAAAAAGCTTTTAGGGACTCCTTGCTCTTTAGCTCGGCCTATGGAGTTAAGGTAGCCCAGCGCTTAACCTTTACAAAAGTAAAAGTGACTATATGGCAGAAATCGAGTGCAACTATGGAAATTTTCACTAAAAGATAAAGGTTTAATACCCAATGGCCGCAAAAGTAGCATGGGTGAGGCGGTGGGAGCAGTTAGCCCGTATGAGGCAGCTGTCAAGCAGCTCGAGAGGGCTGGCGAGCTCCTAGGCCTTGATAAGTGGCTCGTGGAGTTTCTCAAGAGGCCCAAGAGGGAGATAACCGTCACCTTACCAGTGAGGATGGATGACGGCAGGGTGGAGGTGTTCACGGGGTACAGAGTCCACCACAGCGACGCGAGGGGGCCGTTCAAGGGCGGCATTCGCTACCATCCTAGCGTCACCCTAGACGAGGTCAGGGCGCTGGCCATGTGGATGACGTGGAAGACCTCCGTGATGGACTTGCCGCTAGGGGGGGCCAAGGGTGGAATCGCCTGCAACCCTAAAGAGATGTCCACGAGTGAGCTTGAGAGGCTCACGAGGAGGTACATCTATGCCATAAGGGAGTTCATAGGCCCCGACTTGGACATACCAGCACCGGACGTGAACACGGGGCCGCAGCACATGGCCTGGATCGTCGACACGTACAGCGCCTTCGTCGGGCACTATGAGCCGGCTGTCGTCACTGGTAAGCCCGTTGAGCTTGGCGGATCGCCAGGACGCTTAGAGGCCACAGGGAGGGGTGTCATGATCACGGTACGCGAGGCCATCAAGAGGCTCGGCTTAAGGGCCGGTGACGTCACGGTAGCCATCCAGGGCTACGGCAACGTGGGCTACCACGCCGCTAAGACTGCGGCTGAGCTCGGCTTCAAAGTGGTCGCCGTTAGTGACTCTAAGGGCGGCATATACGATCCGAGCGGCCTCAACCCAGAGGCTGTGATGGAGCATAAGCGTAAGACGGGGAGCGTTGTGGGCTTCCCCGGCGCTAAGGACATAAGCAATGAGGAGTTGCTGGAGCTAGACGTAACTGTACTGGTCCCAGCCGCGATAGAGGGCGTCATACACGGAGGTAACGCGAGCGAGATCAAGGCGAAGATAGTCGCCGAGGGCGCGAACGGCCCGACGACGCCTGAAGCAGACAGGGTCCTCTACGAGAGCGGCGTCATGGTGATCCCAGACATCGTCGCGAACGCCGGCGGCGTCGTGGTCAGCTACTTCGAGTGGGTTCAGGGCATAACGCGCGAGCGCTGGACCCTCGACGAGGTCCGCAGGAAGCTGGAGGCAAAGCTCCTGGCAGCGTTTGACGAGGTGTACAGGCTTTCCAAGGAGCGGGAGGTCAGCATGAGGGAGGCGGCCTACATGATAGCCGTCGGCAGGGTGGTCAGGGCCATAGAGCTCAGGGGCATATGGCCTTAGAGCGAGCCGCCCTCAGGCAGCTGTTCAGACTTATTAGGCTTAAGCGCGAAGTACTCTAGCGGTGAGGAGGCTTGCCCGTTAAGTACGGCGTCGTCGGAGTTGGAGTTGGCGGCACGTTCGCCGTGAGGGCCATAAAGCAGATCCTGGAGCCTGAGGGCGTGGCGACCGTGGCGGCGGCGTGCAGTGCTCACGAGGAGAGGGTCAGGGAGTTCGCCTCAAGGTGGGGGATCAAGGAGTGGTACACGAACTACAGGGACTTCCTGACCAAGTCGGGCATCGAGGCCGTCATAATCTCGACCCCCCATTACCTCCACTTCCCGCAGGCCATTGAGGCCATGGACGAGGGCCTCCACGTGCTGGTCGACAAGCCCATGGCCATAACCCTCAGGGAGGCAGACGAGATGATAAGGAGGGCTGAGAGGAAGGGCGTCAAGCTCGGCGTCATCCTGCAGAGCAGGTTCGACCCTAAGCTGAGGAAGATGAAGCAGATCATAGACGAGGGCAGGCTGGGCAGGCTGATACTCGGCGAGGCCTACGTCGAGTGGCACAGGACTCAGGAGTACTACGACAGGAGCAGGTGGAGGGGCAGGTGGGCCACCGAGGGCGGCGGGGCCCTGATAAACCAGGCCATCCACACGATAGACCTCCTGATATGGCTCATGGGCGACGTCGACTACCTGTGGGCGCTCGTTGGCACGGTCGCCCACAAGATAGAGGTCGAGGACCTGGCCGTCGCTGCGCTCAAATTCAAGAGCGGAGCCTTCGGCGCGATAATCGGGAGCACCGCCACGTACCCCGGCTTCCCCCACAGGCTCGAGGTGCACGGCGAGAGGGGCTCCATGATATGGGAGGCCGAGATGATAAAGAAGATAGCCATAGTGGGCGAGCCTGAGTACTCTGAGGAGGAGAGGGCCAAGGAGCTCGAGGCCTGGGCGAGGCCTGAGGCCGTGCCGCCGAGGAACCACGCGGAGCTCATACGAGATTTTAGCAGAGCCATAAGGGAGGACAGGAGGCCGTTCGTGGACGGGCAAGAGGGCAGGAGGTCGCTTGAGCTCATAAGGGCCATCTACCACTCCGGCAGGACGGGGGAGGTTGTCCGCTTCCCGTTTAAGGAGTGACGCCCGGCATGGGCGCGATCCGAGCTGTAATTTTTGACCTCGACGGGACGCTAGTCGACTCCACTCCCTCTCACGTCTCATCGTGGCTCGAGGCCTGCGAGCTGGCGGGCCTGCCGAGGGTGCCGCGCGAGCTCGTCGAGGGCCTGATGGGCAGGACCAGCTACGACATAGCCGCCGAGATCCTGCGCGCCGTGAGTCGCGACCGGTCGCTAGCTCGCGAGCTGGCGGAGCTGAAGGACAGGCTCTTCACCGAGAAGTACGCTGAGAGGGTGCCGCTAGTCGAGGGGGCCCGCGACGTGCTCCGGGAGCTGAAGGCTGCGGGCATAAAGGTGTGCGTAGTGTCGTCAAACCCCCGCGAGCTGATCCTGAGGGTGCTGAGGGCCACGGGTCTCTCGAGTTACGTGGACGCCGTCGTCGGCCAGGACGAGGTGGAGAGGGGCAAGCCGGACCCGGCCCCCATACTCCTGGCGCTAGCTAGGCTCTCCGCGAGGCCAGATGAGGCCGTGGTCGTCGGCGACAGCGTGTACGACGTGCTGGCTGCCAAGAGGGCTGGCGTCGCGGCCGTGGGCATCACTAGGTCTGACGAAGTGCGCAAGGAAATGCTGAGGAGCGGGGCCAGCGCCGTTGTAGGCAGCATTAGAGAAATAATTAGCTTGGTCGTTGACCGCTAGCCGCAACCTCACCCAATGTACTCCTTCCAGTGGTCAACGCTCACCCTAAGCTCCTCTAAGACCTTGTCCTCCCTGTACTCAAACGGGTGTATTATCTCTAGGAACAGGTAATTCTCCTTGGAGCCGCTCTCCTCAAGCGCCTTGAGGACCTTCTCTGGCTCGATGATGCCCACCTTGTTGTACTCCTCGGTGAAGGGCCAGTGCCTGTCAGCCTTGCCGTCCGTCTGCTGTATGTGGACGCAGGGGGACTCGGAGCCCAGCTCCCTGAGCCACGCGTACGGGTCTAGGTCTTCCCTCCTCGTGGCCCATGGGCTGCACGCGTGCCCGACGTCGATGCACAGCTTCACGGGAGCGTGCGCGCCCTCATTGACCAGCTTGAGCAGCTCCTTGGCCTCGCTTATGGTAGACGGGGGCTCCCTAGCCACGGGCATGGGCTCCCAGAGGAGCATCCTCAGACCGCTGGCCCTGACGAGCTTGCTCAGGTACCTCAGCTCGTCTAGCAGCACGCTAATCATCAGCTCCCTGCGCTTGGGGTCCTCATAGTCACTCCAGGTCATCGCGGCCACGTGCCCCCCGACGGCCACCACATTGAGCTTGGATGCCGCCTCCACGGCGGCCTCGTACCAGTCGAGGGCGTCCTCCCTCATCCCAGGGTCTGGGTGCATTAGCAGGTTGAAGGAGTAGGCGGCGAGGCCCGTGAAGGCGCTGTGTATCGTGACGCCGTACTCCCTAGCCGCGTCGAGGGTCTCCCAGATCACGGCATCCCTAACCTCCCGCTTAGTCCTGGGGTCGAGCAGGTCGAACGAGAACTGGACGACGTCGAGGTCTAGCTTGGTGGCCGTTATCTCGACCCACTCCCTCGGCTTCACGTACCTCTTGACAGCCCAGCAGTTGTTGATCCCCAACACGAACTTGGTCATGCTCGCCACCAACATCACTTAAAGGCTTATTGCTTATTAACGCTACTGACATCCATGAGCGCGGCTGAGGTCGTGCTGAGGGCGCTCAAGGCGTACCTCAGGGCTCACGGCGACAGGGTGGTGTCGCTGACCGAGCTGACAGGGCAGCGGGAGGTCACGATAGAGGTGAGGGCCCTCTACAGGTACCACGAGCCCAGCACCGAGTACCCGAGGCTGGAGGAGGCGGTCCGCGCCCTGGCCGAGAGCGGTGGGAGGCTGGCTGACGTCGGAGAGGTCGTGGTGAGCGGCAGGGCGGCCTACGTGAGGCTCCCGGTGGCTAAGCTCGCAGAGCTGCGGCGTGACCCCTAGCAGCTGAGAACACTTTCACGAGACTGTTCAAGCGACGTATAACTCCTTTCACCTGCCTTAGGAAGCACGGTGTGGGGATGCTAGCAGAGCTTCTCAGGGTCGTGGCTGAGAAGAGAGCCGAGCTACTTAGCAGGATAAGGAGCGTCGGCATCCCCGCCAGCGAGGTTAGGAGGCTCTGGGTGAGCTACGAGCCCAGCGCGAGCCCAGCGTCAGTGTGCGGCGTTGACGGCAGCATGAACCTCAGGGAGTTCAAGAGCTTCGCCATCTTCGCCATCTCAGCTGAGGCTGTGACGTTCAGCCCAGCTGGCATCAGGGAGGCGCGCCTATGCGACGTGGACGTCGTCTACCCCCACTACAGGCCTGTCGAGAGGGTCAGGCTGTATATGCTGACCATGGAGGCCCTAGCAGCGCTGAGGGCGTGCGACGGCGCTGACGTGGTCCTGCTCGACGGCTCGCTCATCAGCAATGTGGTCAGGCACACTCCCCGGGGGCTGGCAAGCGCCTTAGCCCTAGCCGGCGGCGAGCTCCGAGGCGTCGTGGAGGCCGAGGAGTTCAACGCGAGGGAGCTAGCGGAGCGCGCCGTGAGGCGCGGCTGCTCGGAGGACGACGTGGTGTGCCTTGAGTACGCCAGGTACCTGACGCTCCTCGGCAGGCTCGTCAAGCGCTGCGCCGGGCGGCTCGTGGCGGTGGCGAAGACGTCTCAGAGCACCATCTACTTCGGCGGGCCCAAGCCGGACATGGCCGTGTTCGAGAAGCTCACTAGGGGGCCTGGCTTCTCTAGGCCCATGCATAGGCGGCTCAGCGACTCCCTAGGCAGGCTCAGGGGGCCAGACCGCTCCGCCGTGCTGTCAGCCGTGGGCGACTTCGACCTCACGATCTTCCACTTCAGGCTAGCTGAGGGGGGGCCGGTGCTGAAGGCTGAGGCCGTCGGCCGCTGGTCGGAGGGCGAGGTGATGGCCTTCCTTGACTCCCTGGCACGCTACTCGGTCATGGGGTACCCTTACCCGCTCAGGAGAGCGCACGCTGACAGCGACGTGAGGGAGCGCGACATGGAGTGCGTCCTCAGGGTGCTGGGTCTCTACGCCGAGGAGACCGGCAGGGAGCAGCACGCAGCGCTGGCGGCCGCGCCAAGGGGGGTGGGCGGATGGGCAGGCTGATAGGGTACACAATAGGCGAGGCTACCCCGCTCAGGGCCACGTTCATCGCCAAGGAGGTCCCGGCTGTGGGCCAGTACGTGACCCTGGAGTACTCCGACTCAGTGGTGCTCGGGATGATCCAGAGCCTGGTCAGGGGCAGCGTCTCGATAACCAGCGACATGTACGACGCTGAGGCCGTGGAGCGGATAAGGCTCCTCGACGGCGGGAGCGGACATTACGTGAAGGGCTCGATCAAGATACTCGGGGACGTCGAGAGCCTACGCATCCCCCGGACGCCCCCGCCGCCAGCGACCGAGGTGTACGAGGCTGACCCCAGCGTCTTGAGGAGGATCTTCGGCGCGGGCGAGTCTGGCATCAGGATAGGGGTCCTGCTGTCCCAGCCGACTGTGCCGGTATACGTCGACGTCAACAAGATGGTTTCAAGGCACCTGGCCATACTGGCGATAACGGGGGCAGGGAAGTCCAACACCGTGGCCGTCATAGCGGACGGGATAGCCAGGCTGGGCGGCGCGGCCCTAATCTTCGACATGCACTCGGAGTACACCACGGCCGAGTTCTGGGGCGGCGTCAACGTGATCGAGGCCAAGATAAACCCGGTGGAGCTGTCAGTGGGGGAGTTCCTCAGGCTCCTCAACATAGACCAGTCGTCCTTCAAGCAGGAGAGGTACTTCAGGATGGCCCTCAAGGAGGCCAGGAGGCGCTTGCTCTCAGGGGCCATCCACCCGCACCAGCTACTGGACGTGCTGTGCAGAGTGCTAGAGGACTACGCTGAGAGCGACAGGTACAGAGCTGACAGGTCGAGCATCATGTCGGTCGTGAACAAGGTGGAGGGCCTGTTGGACCGCTATGCCCACATCCTGGACTACTACGCGCCAGACGTCGTGAGCCAGCTCGAGCTAGGGCGCGTCAACGTCGTCGACCTGGGCCACGTTGACGAGGACGCCGCTGACGTGGTGGTGAGCCACACCCTGAGCAAGCTGCTGAGCAGCAGGAAGGGCTACGTCTCCGGCGGAGACGGCCTCGCCTTCCCCGTCTTCGTGGTGCTGGAAGAGGCGCACATACTGGCGCCCAAGGGCAGGGCCACTCTGTCCAAGTACTGGATAAGCAGAGTGGCTAGGGAGGGCAGGAAGTTCGGCGTTGGCCTGTGCCTGGTCAGCCAGAGGCCCAAGGCCCTCGACCCCGACGCCCTCTCCCAGATGAACAACATGATAGTGCTCAAGCTAGTCGAGCCCTCAGACCAGAGGTACGTCCAGGAGGCGAGCGAGGTCCTCAGCGAGGACCTAGTTGAGCAGCTGCCGTCGCTGAACGTGGGCGAGGCCGTGGTCCTAGGGATGATGGTCAGGGTGCCAGCTCTAGTCAAGATAGACAAGTTTAGGGGGAAGCTGGCTGGGGGCGACGTGGACGTGGTCAGCGCGTGGAGGAAGTGCCTGAGCGCGGCGCAGAGGGCCGCCGTCAAGGCGAGGGAGCTCGACGACATCCTCGAGTCCTGGTGAGCACAGCTTTATAGCGCCCTGGCGAGATAGGGGGATGGAGGACGGGAGTTGTGCTGATAGCCCACGTCTCCGACACCCACCTGGGCTTCAGGCAGTACAACTCGGAGGAGCGGGAGGCCGACTTCTACAGGGCTTACGAGCAGATCATCGACAAGCTCATCGAGGAGCACGTGGACGCAGTGCTCCACAGCGGCGACCTATTCGACAGCCCCAGGCCCCCGACTAGGGCGCTCTTAGTCGTCCAGGACAGCGTCCTGAAGCTAAGGGAGAGGGGCATTCCGTTGTACGCGATACCCGGTGGGCACGATCAGCTTAAGAGGAGGGGCATCCCACCCCACGCCCTCTACGAGAGGCTGGGAATGAGGGTCCTGACCCACAGGAGGCCGTGGGACGTTCTCGAGAGGGGTGGCCAGAGGGTCTTCGTAGCTGGCGTCCAGCACGTGCCGAGGCACCTGAGCGAGACCCTCGTCGCCCTCCTCAGGAGGATCTCGGAGGAGGCGCGCGGGTACGAAAGGAGGGTCCTCATGCTGCACCAGTCCATCAAGGAGGTCTTCCCGATAGAGTACGAGCTCACGCTAGCCGACCTCCCGAGGAACTTCCACTACTACGCGATGGGGCACATACACAGGAGGCTGACCCTGAGGTTCGGGGATGGCGTCCTGGCGTACTCAGGCTCAACTGAGGTGTGGAACAGGAGGGAGTACGCTGACTACTTGAGGAGCGGCAAGGGCGCGTACGTCGTGGACCTATCAGGCGACGAGCCGTGCGTCCACAAGGTCGACCTAGACTGCATCAGGCCGCATGTGATCGAGGAGGTGCGCGCTGACGACCTGCAGAGGGGGCTAAGGAGGGTGGCGGCTTCCCTGAGGGCGCACAGGGTCAAGCCAGTGGTGCACCTCCTGATCAGGGGGGCCGTCGGCCGGAGGTCGGCCCTGAGTGGGGTAGTCAGGAGGGCCCTGTCCCCCTACGCGCTCCTCGTCCGCTTAGAGTTCGAGGCTGAGGCTGGCGAGGAGGCCGTCGACGTGTCTGAGGCCGTGTCCAGGCTCGACCTCCGGGCCCTCATGCGAGAGGAGCTGGGGGACGAGCGGCTGGCCGAGCTGGCCTACGCCCTCTTTGAGGCCCTGAGGAGGGAGGACGTCGAGGGAGCTAAGAGGGTGGCCCTAGAGTTCTACGAGAGGGGGGCGCTGTGATACTGGAGAGGGTGACTTTAAAGGACTTCCTGTCCCACAGGAGCACTGAGGTGTCCTTCAGCAGCGGCGTGACGGCGTTCGTGGGGCCGAACGGGGCTGGCAAGAGCGCCGTCCTCGACGCGATAAGCTTCGCCTTATTCAAGGAGCACAGCAGGGGCAGGGGGCTCGAGGCCCTGATAAGGAGGGGCTCGCAGTCAGCTGAGGTCTCGCTCCAGTTCAGGGTGGGCCACAGGAGGTACGTGGTCAGGAGGAGGCTCGTGAGGGTAGGGAGGGGGGCTAGGTGCGAGGCCTTCCTGTACGAGTGCGACGGGGGCAGGCTGAGGCTCCTGGCCCGCGGCGACAGGGCCGTGAGCGCCGAGGTGGCGAGGATAGTCGGGATAGACAGGGCGACCTTCATTAACGCCGTGTACGTGAGGCAGGGGGAGATGGACCGCCTCGTGACAGCCCAGGCCCACGAGAGGAAGCAGGTCATCTCGAAGCTGCTGGGCCTCGACGACCTGGAGAGGGCCTGGAGGCTGATGAGGGAGGTGACCGTCGAGTTCGAGAGGAGGAGGGCGCAGCTCGAAGCGTCCGTGAGCGAGCGGGAGAGGCTGGTCTCCGAGCTCGGCAGGCTCAAGGGCGAGGTCATGGAGGTGCGGAGGGAGCTTGAGGCTTCGGAGGCCAGGCTCAGGGAGCTTGAGGCCCTCCTCAAGTCGCGGAGGGCTGAGCTGGAGCGCGCGGAGGAGGCCAGGAGGCAGCACGAGCGGCTGGTGGCGGCGCTCGAGGCCGTCGAGGGGGACGCGAGGACGCTGGAGTCGCTGCTCAGCTCGAGGCTGCGCGAGCTGAGGGAGGCTGAGCTGGCTGGACAGAGGCTGAGGGAGCTTGAGCCTAAGGTACGCCTCCTTCCCAAGCTGGAGGGGCTGCGCGACGCTGCCAGGGAGCTAGAGCACCTCAGGGCTAAGAGGGCCGAGCTGGCGGAGGACTTGAGGAGGGCCCTGGAGGCTGAGGCCACCCTCAGGGAGCTGGGGGGGTGCGAGGAGCGGCTAGCGAGGCTCAGGGCGCTGGCCGAGAGGTTCGCCGCGCTCAAGGCTGCGGCATCGGACGCGGAGAGGGCAGTCCGCGAGCTCCAGAAGCGTCTTGAGCTTAGGCGCGAGGCCCTGCGCCGCCTGCTCAGAGAGGCCTCCGCCAAGCTGGGCGCTGACGTGAGCAGCGCCGAGGAGCTGACAGCCGCCGTCGAGGCCAAGCTGAGGGAGATTGAGACTGAGCGAGAGCGCTTAGCCAGCGAGGTCGATAGGCTCAACCGCGAGGCTGGCATGCTGGCGCAGGCTATGGCGGAGGCGGAGTCTAAGCTGGGGGAGCTCGAGGGGGCGGGAGGAGAGTGTCCCCTCTGCGGCGCCCCCCTAAGCGAGGCCAAGAGGCGGCACCTCCTAGAGAGGTACGGCGCTGAGCTAGCTGAGCTGAGGGAGAGGGCTAGGGAGCTAGAGGCGAGGAGGCGCTGCCTCAGCGAGAGGCTCGGGGCTCTCTCCAGAGCGGCAGAGGAGCTACGAGGCGTCGACGTGGCGTCAGCGTTAGCGCTGCAGAAGCAGGTCAGCGATTTGGAGGGCATGCTCAGCTCAGAGCGGGAGAGGCTGGAGAGGCTAGCGGGCGAGATGCGGAGGGTCAGCGCTGACATCGCTAGCCTAGGGGTCGAGGACGTCGAGGCTGGGATCAGGGAGCTAGAGGACGCGTGCAGGAGGTACGCCGTGGCCGCCGAGCTGGTCAAGAGGCGCTCCCCCGGCGCCCTCAAGAGGGAGCTGGCTGAGTTGGACTCCAAGATCAGCGCGCTGGAAGCCAAGCTGGCCCCGCTGAGGGAGCGCTTCGGGGAGGCGCTCGCCGAGGCCATCGAGCGCGAGCTAGGGGAGCTGAGGGCGCTCAAGAGCGAGTACGACAGGCTCTCGGGAGTTGCGGCTAGGGAACCAGCCCTCAGGGCTGAGGTCGAGCAGCTCAAAGCCAAGCTGGAGAGCAGGCGCAGGGAGGCCGAGCGGCTCAGGAGGGAGATCTCCCGCCTGGCCTTTGACGAGGAGGCTTACGCGTCGATCAAGAGGGAGGTCGAGGAGTTAGAGGCTGAGAGGTCTAGCATCGCCCTCAGGGCGTCCAGGCTGAGGGAGAGGCTCGGCATCCTCCTCAAGCTGATCAGGGACGCCGAGACGAGGCTCAGGGAGGTGGAGGAGGCTGAGCGGGAGCTGGGGAGGCTGGCAAGGTTCATCAACGCCCTGGAGAGGGTGAGGAGGCTGTACGGGAAGGACGGCCTGCAGAAGCGCATCAGGGCGCTAGCGAGGCCCCTCATAGAGAGGTACACGAGGAGCTTCTTCGCGATGTTCGGCTTAGGCTACCACGACCTGATAATTGACGACGACTACAACGTGACGCTCGTGGGGGCGGGCGGCGAGCAGAGCGTCGACTCGATAAGCGGCGGCGAGAGGGCGGCGCTGGCGCTGGCCATGAGGCTCGCGCTGGCGAGGGTGCTGGTGGGCGGCGCGCTCGAGTTTGTCATGCTGGACGAGCCCACGGTGAACATGGATGAGAGCAGGAGGAGGGAGCTAGTGAGGGTGCTCAAGAGGGTCGCGGGGGGAGGCGCCACTATACCGCAGCTCATAGTGGTCACCCACGACCGCGAGGTCGAGGAGGCGGCCGACGCGGTGTACCTGGTCTCGAAGGAGAGCGGCGTGTCGCGCGTCGAGCTCCAACAGGAGCTAGGGGGGTAGCACTACCCTGAGGTCCCTAAACGTGAGCCCTAGGCCCAGCTCCCTCAGGACGCGCTCTATCAGCGGCCTCCTCTCCAGCACGTCGCTCAGCGTCACAGTCCTCCATGCTGGGCACTCGGTGTCGACGGTCACCACTCGCTCGTCCAGCACGACTATCACTGGGTAGATCCTGCAGCCAAGGGGCCTGTGGGGGTATATTTTGCACCGCCCGCCGTCGCCCAGGAAGTAGCACCGCCCACGTACGTTCCTCAGCCTCAGCAGCCCGTCTGGCCCCAGTACGGAGAAGTCGCTCACCCTGTACCCTAGTCCTTCTATCCTCCTCACGTCGCTGGGCGCGAGCACCATCTCCGTCATTAGGCAGCACTTGCCGCACATGAGGCACCTGAAGGGCATGCGGGCACCGCCAGCTCAAGGATATAAGGGCGGCCCCCACCAAAAACCTTGTGAGAGCATGGGGCAGTACTTCTTCAGGAACCCGGGCCCTGACGCCAAGGGGCTACTCTGGATAGCTACCCCCGAGAACACGGAGCTCGAGCACCTGAGGTACGGCAGGCTCAGGCTGAGCAGGGGCGAGGAGTTCGAGCTGGGTGCTGGGGAGCACGAGTGGGTCCTGCTGGCGCTGAGCGGCGAGTGCGACGCTGAGGTCAGCCCCCTCTCGTGCAGGCTGAGGAAGCACTGCGCCCTGTACGTGCCTAAGCGGGCTAAGGTCAGCCTATCAGCGGTCAGCGACGTCGACCTAGCGGTGTTCTCGGCGCCAGCTGAGGCGGCGCACGAGCCCCACTTCGCTGACGTGGACAGGGTGCTCGGGCGCGCCGACAAGCACAGGCTCGTAGGAGGTGAGACCGCCAAGAGGGAGGTCATAACGCTGATAGGAGAGGACGTGGCGGCCGACCGGCTGCTAGTGGGGGTCACGTGGACGATGAAGGGCAACTGGTCCAGCTGGCCCCCCCATGAGCACGGCGACATGCTCGAGGAGGTGTACGTGTTCTACGACATGCACGAGAGGGCCTTCGGCGTCCAGCTGGTCTACGACGACTTCGATAACGTGATGTTCGTGGGGATCGTGAGGAGCGGCGACGCGGTTGTCATCCCCAGGGGGTACCACCCCAACGTGGCCGCGCCCGGCTTCGAGCTCAAGTACGTATGGGCCATGTGCGCCAGGCGGCCTAGGGTCGACAGGGTCTACGGGAGGGTGAGGGTCCAGGAGGGCTATGAGTGAGCGCGAGGGCATAGTGAGCATAGACCTGGGAACCACCAACGTCAAGGTGTCGCTGTTCGCGACCGACGGCAGCCCGGTCTACGAGGGGTCAGCGGGCTACCCCACCTCAAAGCCGAGGCCTGGGTGGTTTGAACATGACCCGAGGGACTGGTTCAGGGCAGCGCTCAGCCTGCTGAGGGAAGCCGTTAGGGAGGCCGAGAGGAGGGGCGTCGAGTTGCTTGGCCTCGTCAGCACCGGTCAGAGAGAGGGCCTCGTGCCGGTGTCGAGGAGCGGGGAGCCGCTAAGGCCGTGCATAACGTGGATGGACAGGCGCAGCTCGAGGGAGGCGGCCGAGGTGGCGTCGCTCCTAGGCAGGAGGGAGCTCTACGCTAGGACTGGCCTCGTCGCTGAGCCGACCTACACGCTGACCAAGATCCTGTGGCTCAAGAGGAATGAGCCAAGCGTATGCGAGAGGGCGTGGAAGCTGCTCCAGCCGAAGGAGTACCTCAACTACCTGCTAACCGGCAGGGCTGTGACGGATCCCTCGCTGGCGTCGAGGACGATGGCCTACGATGTGCGCAGGGGCGAGTGGATCTACGAGCTGCTCGAGGAGCTCTCAGTCGACTCTGACAAGCTGCCTGAGGTGGCCCCCAGCGATGAGGTGGTGGGCTGCCTGAGGGAGGAGCTGAAGCGCGAGCTTGGCCTGAGCCGCGACCTGCTCGTGGTCAACGGAGGTGGCGACAGGCCCTGCGAGGCTCTCGGGGCTGGTGCGCTGGCGCCAGAGCGGGTCGGCGAGGGCACAGGCACTACCACCAACGTGGCGACCACAGTCGGGGAGCCAGTGTTGGACGAGGCCATGAGGGTCCTCCTCTCGCGACACGTGCTGAGGGAGCGCTGGCTCCTTGAGGCTGGCACAGCGCCTACCGGAGCGGCCCTGAGCTGGCTCATCGAGAACTGCTTCAGAGACCTGATCGAGGCTGAGGGGCGCGAGGGCGCCTTCAAGCGGGTGGACGGGGAGGTCGTGGCCAGGCTGGGGCGGCGCCCTAACTTGATCACGCTGCCGCACTTCCTAGGCTCCAGGGCTCCCTACTGGAGGGAGGGAGCGAGGGGGGCCGTGCTGGGCCTCACGCTCCACCACGACAGGTACGACTTGGTGAGGTCACTGATGGAGGGCATGGCGTTCGTGGTGAGGGACGTAGTCGATGCCTTTAGGAGCCTAGGGG